>NZ_JBFBEA010000045.1:0-45816 GCF_040683495.1 Streptomyces sp. NPDC093544
CCACCCCCCGGGCCATGCACTCGACAAGGGGAGGTAGTCATGCCAACTCCGAAGGCCGGTAACCCCGTTGCGGGGCTACGAAGACGGTAATGGGGGAGACCGCCGCGCGCGGTCTGTGAGCGAGCAGGAGGAGCCCCATGAACCAGTACGCCGATGCCACGTCCGGCCATTCCAACGAGGTGAAGATCTCCGGCGACACGCTCGGAGCGCTGGCCGACGCCCGGACCGAGGAGTTCGAGCGGGAGATGCGGACGAGGACCGACCGTGCGCACCGCAACGCGGCGCTCATCGAGACCTCGGCGCCCGCGCAGCCCGGCTCGTCGGACCCGGAGGCCGTCTCCGCCTGGCAGGACAAGGTGCGCACGACCATGGAAAAGTCTCCGCAGTACGCGCGCCCGCCGGAGGCGGCAGCGCCCGACCTGCAGCTGTTCACGCGTCCGTGGCCATGGCGGCGGGTCAACGCGACGCCCGGTGGCACGTCGACGGTGGACCTGGGCACCGGTGAGTCGCACGTGGGGCTGGGGATCTACTTCTCGACCGGAGCCGCGGGCGGCACGGCGGAGATGGGCGGCCCCTTCCGCCTCGGGAGCTTCAGCGACTTCGAGTTCCGGACCACGGTCGACTACCGGTACGACTGGTACTTCTCCACCGCGCTCGGCGGGGCGGACAGCCAGGGCTGGATCTCGGTCATCGTGGATGAACTGCTGGACGGTTCCGGCGCACAGTGGCACTCGGTGGTCAACCGCAGGACGCAGCTCTGGTCGGACTCCACCGGCAGCGGCGGCTCGGACGGCGCGACCGAACCAGGTAACCGGATCACCGTCAACGAGCGTTTCCGCGGCAGGCCGGACGCCAGCTATGTGTGGTGGGTGGGTGGCAACGAAACCATCCAGACCGAGTTCCAGGCCGCCTCGCAGGCGAACCTGTACGTCGATCTCAGTTACCTCGTCGCCGTCGCCCGCGTCTGACAGGCGCGTCGCATGCTGAGCGCCCTCCGCCCCGTTTCTGGGTGAGGGGGCGCGTCACTCCGGCCGAGATCACCGGCAATGAGTTGCCATCGCATGTCGATGACGCAGTTGAGGAGAACCGCGTAACCAGCTCGCCGTGAATCTCCGAGTCGGTCATGACGCGCTTCGAGGGCTTCGGATCGGGCTTTGACACGTGCGGTCCGTATCGCTCCCCGGCTGGTCACCCAGCTTGCCGATAGTGCTGTCACAGGAGTAATCGTCAAGACCCGTGGATTGGCTGATCTCAGTTGTGTTGTGGTGGGTTGATCGCGACGAGTTCGACCTCGAAGCCGTCGTCGTTCTCCAGGTAGGCGGCGTAGTGCTGTGCGCCGCCGGCGTGCGGGTGCCGGTCGGGGAACATCAGATGCCAGCCGTGCCGGGTTGCGTCGGTGGCCAGCCTGTCGACCGCGGTTTCGTCTTCGACGTGGAAGGCGAGGTGGTTCAGCCCTGGCCGGCAGCGGTCGTGCCGGTCGGCGGTGAGGGCCGGGGACTGCTCAAGGACCAGGTAAGTCGGACCGAGACGCCAACTGCGTCCGTTGTTCCAGCTCTGGAAGAGGGTGTGGTCCAGGGCCTCCAGCAGCCAGCCGAGAGAGGCGACCGCGCGGTCGAGGTTCGGCACCCACAGCTCGACGTGGTGCAGCCCACCGCTGGTGGGCCGATTCACGCCGCCACCGCCTCGGGGCGCTCGACGATGTGACCGCGTTCGAAGGGGGCGCCCGCCCGGACCAGGGCGACGAGGTGAGGTGCGTTCACGGCCCGCCAGCGTTCCTGGGCTGACTCGATGAGCTTGAAGACCATGGCGAGGGCGACGGCCCGGTTGCCGGCACCCTTGGTGACCTTGGTGCGTAGCCGGACGGTGGCGAAGGTCGACTCGATCGGGTTCGTGGTCCGCAGATGGATCCAGTGCTCGGCGGGGACGTCGAAAAACGCGAGCAGTTCCTCCTCGTCGTCCGTGATCCGCTTGACGACCTTGGGGTACTTCGCCCCGTACTGCTTGGTGAACGCGGCGATGGCCCTGGCCGCGTGCTCCTTGTCCTCGGCGTTGTAGATTTCCTGGATCGCGCGCTTGGCCGCGGGCTGGGCCGACTTCGGCAGCGCGTCGAGCACGTTCGCGGTTTTGTGCACCCAGCACCGTTGGTGACGGGTTTCGGGGAACACCTCGTTCAATGCGTTCCAGAAGCCGAGCGCCCCGTCGCCGACCGCCAGGACGGGGGCGCGCATGCCCCGGCGGGCGCAGTCCCGCATCAGTGCCGCCCATGCCTCGGAAGATTCGCGGTAGCCGTCGGTCATCGCGATCAGTTCCTTGGTGCCGCCCGCCCGCACGCCGACCATGACCAGGACGGCGGCCTTCGCCTCCTCCAGGCGAATGCGCAGGTGAACGCCATCAGCCCAGACGTAGATGTAGTCCGTGGCGGACAGATCGCGGTCCATGAACGCCTTGTGGTCGGCCTGCCACTGCGTGGTCAGCCGTGTGATCGTCGGGGGTGAGAGGCCGGCGGAGGAGCCGAGGAACTGCTCCAGCGCGGGCAAGAAGTCACCGGACGACAGGCCGTGAAGGTAGAGCAGCGGCAGTACCTCGCTGATCTTCGGCGACTTACGGGCCCAGGGCGGCAGGATCGCCGAGGAGAACCGCTTGCGTTCGCCGGTGGCCTCGTCGACGCGCTTGTCGTTGACCCGCGGGGCCTTCACTTCGATCGCCCCGGCCGATGTCGTCACCTTCCGCGACTGATGGAAGCTGTTGCGCACGACCAGACGGCGGCCGGAATCGTCCTGCTGGTCGGCCAACTCGGATATGCAGGCGTTGACTTCTGCTTCCAGAGCGGCGGCCAGCATCCGCCTCGCGCCCTCGCGGACGATCTCGTCAATCAGGGAGCCGTGTGGCGTCGTTCCGTCTTCGTTGACTACCGTGAGCACGGGCGTGCCTTCCCGGCCGACGCGCCAACGTCGGCCTACTCGATGACCATCAAAGGATCATTCGGGAAGGTACGCCCTTCGCATGCCAACCCGAGGCCGATCCACAGGTCTTGAGCATTGCTCCATCCCGGGGGAACCTCAGGCACCTGACGTTCGAGAGCCAGGACGATGTGCACCGGCTCGCCGCCGAGTACCGGTCCGCGCTCGCATCTCTCGGAAAAATCCTCACCCCGATCCCTGACCAGTGGCTGCACCTGACCATGCAGGGGATCGGCTTCGTAGGTGAAACCAAGGAGCAGGACGTCCACGCCATTGTGGATGCGGCCCAGCCGCGACTGGCCGCCATCCCAGCCTTCGACCTCCAGATCGGGCCGGAGGTGCTGGACCCGGAGGCGGTGCTCCTGCACGTTCACCCCGACGGCCCTGCCCGAGCCGTCCGGAACGCTATCCGGGATGCCATCGGGGACGTTCTCGGTGAGGTCCCGGAGAAGGCCGGGGGCTTCACCCCGCATGTCTCCGTGGCCTACAGCGCCGGAGACGGTCCCGCTGAGCCGATCGCACAGGCCCTCGCCTGCCTCAACCTCGCTTCGGCACAGGCTCGCATCTCCAGCGCGGAGCTCATCGTGATCCACCGGGACAACCAGATGTACGAGTGGGAGTCCTTCGCGAAGGTCCCCCTCGGCTGACGGTCTTCTGCCAAGCCGGGTCTTGCCGCCCGATGGCCGTAAGACCCTGTGCCGCCTGGCCAGTTACGTCGTACGTCCGGAACAGAGTCCGGCTCAAGCCACTTCCGGCAGGCAGGCGCGGCGGTGAGTCGTCCCGCGACACGACGCAGTAGATCAGCACACCAAATTTGAGGCGTTTCTTGCCGCTGAGGAACCACCAACAGGTCAACCGGTGGTCGCGGACCTCTACTTCTCTGCGCGGTGTCCCAGCTCCACACAACGAGAGCCAGAGCCTGACAATTGACGCCACCCATCACCAGACGGCATGAGCCAGACCCCCATGGCATTGTGATCCACTTCTGCTGATCGGCCTGTCTGCCTTTCCTGTTCCTGCCGCCCGGCCCATAACCCTGACCGCCGCCGAGCGGCAACGGTTGAAGAAGGCGGCCTACGGTCACGAAACCCCGCACCAGACCAGGATCCGGTCACAGATCGTGCTCATGGCGACCCGGGGCAGGTCCAACGCGCGGATCGCTGTCGAGGTGGGAGCGCACGTGGACACCGTGCGTCACCTGGCGCGGCCGGTTCGCCGACGGCGGCTTGCCGGCCCTGGCCGACCGCAGGCGCAGCGAGCGCCCGGCCCGCTTCACCCCCGTGCAGGTCGCCGAGGCCAAGGCCCTGGCCTGCCAGCTCCCGGCCGAGACCGGGGTGCCACTGGCGCGCTGGTCGTGCCCGACTACCGGCCCGGCCACGGCAGGTCAGCGCACTACAACACCTCGCCGGGGGCTGTGCGCTGAGCTCCTGGCACACGTCCAGGCAGCGTAGCCGGGCACCGGGCTGCCCGGATCCCGTGTCGTACGGTCCGATGTCGCGGCTGCCCGCCGTCCGCAACGGATCTCACCGAACCCGGTGGTGCCGCCGGTACGGCCGGGAGATCTGAACCGATACCGGGAATCAGGCGGCGACGAGCTCCTGCGCGCGGTCCGGCGTTTTGATCTTGGGCTTCTTGTTCGGCAGCGAGAGCCGGAAGACCTTGTGCCACGCGGAGAACACCTGCTTGGGCAGCGGCCCGGTGACGTACTCCAGCTCGTACTTCTCGAACAGCGCGCGCACCTTCACCGCGACCTCGGCGTACCGGTTGCTCGGCAGGTCCGGGAACAGGTGGTGCTCGATCTGGTGCGACAGGTTGCCGGTCATGAAGTGCATGGCCCTGCTGCCGCTGATGTTCGCCGAGCCCATCATCTGGCGCAGGTACCACTGGCCGCGCGTCTCGCCCTTGATCGACCGGCGCTCGAAGACCTGCACGCCCTCGGGGAAGTGCCCGCACATGATCACCGAGTGGGTCCAGATGTTGCGGACCAGGTTCGCGGTGAACGTGGCGGCGAGCGTGGTGAGGAACGACGGGCCCGACAGCAGCGGGTGGATCACGTAGTCCTTGAGCACCTGCTTGCGGATCTTGCGGCCCACGGCCTTGGCCCGCGCGCGGAACTCCGGATTCTTGCGGCGGCGCTTGTGCAGGTTCCTGCCGAGCTCCAGGTCGTACGCCGCGATGCCGTACTCGAAGAAGCAGGCGTTGATGAAGTTCCACAGCGGCTGGCCGAGGTGGAACGGGTGCCACCTCTGGTCCTCGTCGACGCGCATGATGCCGTAGCCGAGGTCGTTGTCCTTGCCGATCACGTTGGTGTACGTGTGGTGCAGCTCGTTGTGCGAGTGCTTCCACTGCTCGGACGGCGAGACGTGATCCCACTCCCAGGTGGTGGAGTGAATCTTCGGGTCCCGCATCCAGTCCCACTGGCCGTGCAGGACGTTGTGGCCGATCTCCATGTTGTCCATGATCTTCGCCACGGACAGACCGGCGGTGCCGAGCAGCCATGCGGGCGGGAAGATCGAGAACAGCAGCACGCCCCTGCTGACCAGCTCGAGCTTGCGCTGCGCCGAGATGACCTTACGGATGTAGGCGGCGTCTTTCTCGCCGCGGTCGGCGATCACCTCGTCGCGGATCGCGTCCAGCTCGCGGCCTAGCTCCTCGATCTGCTCCGCGGTCAGGTGGGCGGTGGGGTCGGTGGCGGTCAAGGTGCTCCTACCGTTCGATGTCGCAGGGGCCCGCCGCGGCGGACACGCAGGTCTGGATGAGGACGCCCGGCTCGGCCTCGGTGATCTCGCCGGTGCGCAGGTCGCGGACGGCGCCCGCCTTGAGGGGCGTGACGCAGCCGAAGCAGATGCCCATGCGGCACCCGGAGGGCATGAGCACGCCGGCCTCCTCGCCGATGTCCAGCAACGGCGTGGCGCCGTCCGCGTCGACGGTCTTGCCGGTGGCGCTGAACGTGACCTCGCCGCCGTCGCCGGCGACGACGATGCTGGGGCGGAAGCGTTCGGTGTGCAGGCGCTCTTGTACGCCGTGCTCGCTCCAGTGCTCTTCGGCGGCGTCGAGCAGGCCCGCGGGCCCGCAGGCCCAGGTCTCGCGCTCGGCCCAGTCGGGCACGAGTTCGTCGAGACGGGCGATGTCGAGCTTGCCGTCCGTGTCGGTGTGCACCTCGGTGAGCCGCAGCTTCTTGTCCGCGACCAGGTCGTGCAGTTCGTTGCGGAAGATCACGTCTTGCGGCTGTGGCGCGCAGTGGACCATGACGACGTCGTCGAACTCGGTGTCGCGCAGCATGCCCATCACGGGCGTGATGCCGCTGCCGGCCGTCAGGTAGAGCACCTTGGCAGGCTTGGCCTGCGGCAGCACGAAGTCACCGGTCGCCTGGTCGAGCTGGATCAGCGTGCCCGGTTTGGCCCGGCGGACCAGGTGGTTGCTGACCTTGCCGTCCGGGAGCGCCTTCACGGTGATCGTGACGCGGCCGTCCTGGCGGTTTGTCGGCGAGGTGAGGGAGTAGGCACGCCACAGGCGCACCCCGTCGACGTCGACCCCGATCCGCACGTACTGACCGGCTGTGTGGCCGCGCCAGCCCCGCCCCGGTCTGATCACGACAGTCGCGGCGTCACCCGTCTCGGGGTGCACGGCCTCGATGCGCCCACGCAGGTCAGCGCCCGCGCGCAGCGGGCTGACCAGGTCGAGGTAGTCCGACGGCAGCAGCGGCGTCGTGACCATCTCCAGCAGTTTCCTCGCCCTGCTGCGGAGGGCTGTACTCGTCATGACCCCAGCTTGCTGCGCCTCAGGGCGTAAAGTCCTGACCGTAGGACGTAAATCTGGTCGGCTGAATTGTTCGCAGGGAATAGAAACGTGAGCCATGCAGTCCGGAGGGCCGGCGAACTGGCCCTGGATGAGACGACGGTCACCGCACTTCGGGCCGCGCTGAGGACCACCGCCGACGAGGTCGTCCAGGCGATCATCGACGAGGTCCCTCCCTACGCCAACGCGCTTTCAGGCCGCATGGGCGCCAGCATCCGCCGAGCCGTCCGCACCGCCTTGGGGCACTACCTGGACCTCGCGAGCGGGAACGCCACGGGCGGCGACGCCGGTGACGCAGCCTACGAGCTGGGCCGCGGCGAGGTGCGCGACGGCCGTTCGATGGACGCCCTGCTCAGCGCCTACCGCGTCGGCGCCCGTGTGGCCTGGCGATGCCTGGCAGCGGGTGCCGTGCCCGCAGGTCTGCCCGCCGCCGAGGTCGCCAAGTTCGCCGAGCTGACCTTCGCCTACATCGACGAGCTCTCCGCCGCGAGCGCCGCGGGCCATGCCGACGAACTGGGCGCCCGGGGCAGGGACCACGAGCGCCACCTGGAACACCTGACCCGCGACCTCCTCGCCGGCGCGAGCCCGGACGTGCTGCTGGCCTCTGCTCAACGGGCCGGATGGCAGCCTCCGGTTTCGCTGACCGCGGTCCTGCTGCCCGCCGCCCAGGCCCGGCCTGCCTACCGCGCGCTCGACCCGAGCACCCTCGTCCTGGACGATCTGCCGGACGCCACTGGTGTGCTGCTCGTCCCTGATGCCGACCGACCACATCTCCTGCGCCAGCTGACCGACCGCACCGCCGTGGTCGGCCCTGCCCGGCCATGGACGCGTGCGTCCGCCTCGTACGCGCGCGCCGTACGCGCGCGCTCCCTCTCCTCTGATATTCGCGACACCGAGGACCACCTGCCCGAGCTGGTGCTGAGCGCCGACGCGGACGCGTTCGCAGACCTGCGTGCCCGAGCCCTCGCACCGTTGCGGACCTTGCCTGTCGCGACCGCACGGCGGCTGGAGGAGACGTTGCGGGAGTGGCTGCTGCACCAGGGCAGACGGGACGAGGTGGCGGCGGCGTTGTTCGTCCATCCCCAGACAGTCCGGTATCGGATGTCGCAGCTGCGGGAGCTGTTTCCGGATCTCGCATCGCCGCACCGGGTCCTTGAACTGACGCTGGCGGTCGGTCTTGGGGTCAGCTGACGCGTACGCCGACCGTCCAGGACCGCGTTCGCGAGCGGTCCAGGAATCGTGCCTCGTTCTCGGTGCCATCAGCTGCCTCGTGCGGCCCGGGGAAGAGCGGTATGAGCCGGCTGAGAGCGGAGGTTGATGTGAAGACCGGACAAGGCCTCGGGAAGCCCGTCGGGGGCGCTGGCTCTGACAAGCGCGGGGGCGGATACGGCTCGACTGGATCCGGTGGACGATGCGCACCGGCCCGCTCGTCGACGCGATCATCGAGCATCTGGTCGGTGATCTGAACCGCCATGCCCTGGAAACAGCTTTCCTTTCGTCGTGGAGGGCGTTGTCCTGGCACGAGCTGACCCACGGGCGCGCGGAGGGCTGCAGCTGGGTGACCGGCGGGGCAGCCAGGCCGGGTCACCAGGGGCGGGGGCCGGGCCGCTCGCGCCGGGGACCACCGTGGTTCCGCGACGGCCCCGTGCCTCCCTTCCGACAGGCCAACCGGACGACCGACCGGGCCGGCCTGGCGCACCGCGCGAGGGATGATGGGGATGGAATGACGGAACGTGAGGTCAGGAGCTTCTATGGCGACGCGGGTTCACCGACCCCGTGAGGACGCGGAGTTCAATTTCATCCTCGGGATGAGCGGAGTTCCGGTCCTCGCATACTTCACCGGGACATGGCCCAAGGCAATCGAGCCCTGCCGGGTGATGGACCTCGTCGTGGGTGGCATCGCCGACGACTACACGGGCCGCCTGACGGCTGTCCGCACCGACATCACGCGTTGTCCGGCCGCAACCGAGCGATACGGGATCACCGGAGCGCCGTCCTACGTCCTGCTGAAGGAGGGAGAGGTGGTGGCGCACGGCACGGGGCCTATGACCATCGCCGAGGTACGGAAGTTCTTGGACGGCCACCTCTGAGCGGCCGCTGCGGTACGTGGCCGCGACGCCCGTCACGTCTCGTCTATGGGAGCTGCGCCGCCTGAGACACCTTGGGGCTGAGAAACCCCCACAGGTCACATAACGCCGTCGAGCGCGGTGTCGTCGGGCGGATCGGCGGCAGCGGCAACGATCTCGGGAAAGGCTCCGGTCAGGTCACCGCCCGCGCGGGAGCGAATCAGCACGCGGCCATCGGCCCAGCCGCCCACGAGTGCCCGGTAGCCGTCCCAACACCTCCGCGTAGAGGTGCAGGTCGAGCATCACGGCGGGTGCCTACGCGGTCCCCGGGGATCCGGGCCGGGGCTCCGTCTCGAACGGCACCGCCTGGGCAACGTCGATGGTGTCCGGAGCAGTTTCGACGCCATGGGCAAGACCTTGAGTGCGTTGGTCTGACCGCGTGCCACGGTCCGCAGGGCCGCCACAGCCGTCTGTGCCCGTCCCTGACAGCGGCACACCCACCGCCGACAGCCCGCAGCCTCGTTCGCCGAAGGGGCGCTCCGCCCCTCCCGCGACCGTGCCCAGCCCGGCGGGGGGACGGCAGCGTGTCCTGATATGGGCGGCATGGTGTAGGGGGTGTTCTGTCGTGCAGGCAGATGCCACGATGTGGCCCGGGTCGACGTGTCGTGGGAGGGGTGGCGATCGATGGCCGTGGAGCTTGCGGAACTGATCGGTCAGTTGCGCGCGGACCTGACCAAGGCCATGCACGCAGGTGATAGCGAGGAGCTGCGGTTCGAGTTGGGCTTGGTGGAGCTGGAGTTGACGGTCGCGGTCACCAAGGAGGCGAATGCGGGAGCGAAGGTGCGGTTCTGGGTCGTCGAGTTGGGCGCGGACGGCAAGGCGACATCTGAGGCGGTACAGCACATCAAGCTGACGCTGGATCCGCGACGCCAGGGAAGGACAGGTAGGCCGCTGATCTCCGGGACAGAGCAAACTGGTGAACGGTAGCGTCCGTACAGTGGATGACGGACCGATCCCGGCCGGTCGCGGTGCCGTAGCCCGGCAGATCGCTGAGGTCATCGTCGTCCTGGACGGCGAGCCTGGACGGCGGGGCTCCGGATACCGGGTCGGCCCCAGTTCCGTGCTGACAGCTGCGCATGTCGTCGAGGACGCGACAACGGTACGTGTGCGGTTCAATGCTGACCTGACCGATGAGTGGACAACCGAGGCGATCCCGCTATGGAAAGATCCGCGCTCGGATATCGCGGTGCTGTCCATCACGCCGCACGACGACGAGCCGCCGGTCGTGGCGCCCCGCTTCGGCGGGATCGGTGATGAACGCGCGGCGGTGCTGACTGTCCGGGCGGTAGGGTTTCCCAGATTCAAATTGAAGGACGACGAGCGGAACCGCGCGTGGTCGTATCGAGATTCGCACCAGGCCGACGGTTCAGTGGCGGTGCTGTCCAACCGGCGCGAGGGCACGCTGGAGGTCAGGGTCCCGCCGCCGGGACGTGATCCAGAGCCTGCCGCGTCGCCCTGGGAGGGCATGTCCGGTGCCGCGGTATGGGCAGGGGATCGCGTCATCGGCGTGATCACCAAGCATCACCGTTCAGACGGGCTGGGGCGGCTGGCCGCCGCACGTCTGGACGTAGCGCTGAGGAACCTGGCCCCTGGCCGGGACGCCGAACTGCGGCATCTGCTCGGGCTTCCCGACGTGTTGCCCGATGCCGTCCCGCCCTCGACGCGTGCCTGGGTACGGTCCGTCTATCAGGCACAGCTGCGCGACATCGCGCCCGAGCGTCTACTTGACCGCGGCGCGGAGCTGGACGAGCTCGTCGGGTTCTGCGCCGGCGAGCAGCCCTACGCCTGGTGGCAGGCTGGGCCGTGGGCGGGCAAGTCGGCGTTGATGGCGTGGTTCGCGCTGCAGCCGCCTTCGGGAGTCGACGTCGTGTCGTTCTTCGTCACCGCCCGGCTGGCCGGGCAGTCGGACAGCACCGCCTGTACCATCGCGCTGATCGAGCAGCTCGCCGCCCTGGTCGACGAACCTCCAGCCGTCATGCTGACGGCCGGGGCGCGGCAGGGAACCCTGGTACACCTGATGGAACACGCCGCCGGCAGAGCCCGGGAGATGGGCCGCCGACTGCTCGTGGTGATCGACGGCCTCGACGAGGACACCGGCCAGGCTGGGAGCCCCAGCATTGCTGCCTTGCTCCCGCGACGGCCGCCGCCGGAAGTCCGTATCCTGGTGGCCAGCCGCCCGCACCCGGCCCTTCCCGATGACGTCGACGCCGACCATCCGTTGAGCAGCCTCACCCCAAGACGACTCGAAGCGTCCGCACATGCTCGCGCCGTCGAACACCGCGCCCGATTTGAGCTCAACCGGCTCCTGAGCCCAGACCCGCTCCACCGCGACGTCCTGGGGCTGATCACTGCGGCCGGAGGCGGACTTACCTTGGCTGACCTGGCTCAGCTCACCGTACGACCGGCCATGGACATCGACAGCGTGCTGGGCGGAACGTTCGGTCGCAGCCTCAACAGCAGGGCCGCGGCCTCGACCGACGGGCACCCGGGCGAGCGGGTCATTCTGTTCGCCCACGAGACCCTGCGCCAGGTGGCTGAGCAGCGGTACGGCGGCGTCGGCTTGGACTCCTATCGCGAACGGATCCACAGCTGGGCCGCAACGTATCGGCAGCGCGGCTGGCCCGCAGACACTCCGTTGTATCTGCTGCGCAGTTACTCTCAAATGCTCGCCGGTATCGGGGAACTGCCGCGGCTCATGGCCTGCGGAACCGATCAGGCCCGGCACGACCGGATGCGCCGTCTCACCGGAGGTGATGCGCTCGCCCTCAGCGAGATCAGCGCCGCTCAACAGCCCATCCTCAACCAGTCCAGCCCCGACCTGACCAGCCTGGCACTGCTGGCCGTCGAGCTGGCGCAACTCGAGGCCCGCAACCTCGAAATCCCCGCCACGCTCCCCGCCGTTTGGGCGCGGATCGGCCAACCCGAACGCGCCGAAGGTGTCATCGGCGGCATCCCCGCCACCTTGCGGCACGCCGCCTACCTCGCGCTCGTGAAAGCGTTGACCGCTAACGGCGACCACGAGCGGGCTGATCGGATCGCTGCGGAAGCCGAGACCCACATCGACCAGTACTCCGAGCCGTACTCACAGGCGCTGGCCCTGGCTGAACTCGCGGAACTGCTGGCCCGGTTCGAGGAAGGCCCTGCACGGGCCGCCCGTCTGGCCGAGAAAGCCGAATCGCTCACCGACCACATCACCGACCCGGCAGGGCGGGAGCGGGCACTGGCCAACCTCGTGGAGTCGGTTGCCCTCGGCGGCGACCACGATCGGGCCGAAGCCCTCGCTGAGCAGGTTACTGATTTCAGCGAGCACGCAACGGCAATGGCCCGGCTCACCCGGGCAGCGGGTGCCGGCGCCGACCGTGCTAGGACCTTGCGACTCGCAGACAAGACCGAGGCGCTCATCAGTCAGATCACGGACCACAACGAGCGTCTGAAGCCATTAAAGGTGCTTGTGGAAGCACTGGCCACGGCAGGCGAGCACGATCGGGCAGAGACGCTGACCGGGCAGATCAGTTCAGCTTGGGAACGTGCGAGAGTGCTGGCCGGGTTGGCGCAGGCACTGGCCGGCACGGGTGGCCACACGCGGGCCGCCACGCTCATTACGGTGGCCCAGGAGCTCGTCGGGCACGCCTTCCCCGGCGTCCGAGCCAGTGCGCTGACTGCGATCGTGTCAGCGGCAACCGCCTGCGGTGACCACGCTCTGGCCGGACGGCTGGCCGACCAGGCGGAAGCGGAAATGGTCATCGAGCAGATCAACGATCCGGACGACGATCCGGACTGGGAAGAACTGGCGGCGGCGGTCGCCAATGGCGGTGCCTACGATCGCGCGGAGACGCTGGCCCGACGGATCGACGACCCCTACGAACGGATGACCGCTCTGGCCCGTCTCGCCGGGATGGCCGCCGAGGGTGACCACGTCCGCGCCGCCCGGTTGGCCGACGAGGTGGAAGCGGGCTGCGGACAGATCATCGAACCCGAAGAGCGGACTTCGGCGTTGACTCAACTGGCCCAGGCGGCGGGCGTCATCGGCAATCATCCTTGGGCGGCTGCGTTCATCGATGCCGCGCACGTGCTCAGCGCGCAGATCGACGACCAGAATGCACGGCAGCGAGCACTGGTCGCGCTCGCGGAGACGGCGACAAGCAACGGGGACCACCCGCGTGCGACCCGGCTCGCCACCGAACTTCAAGCGCTCGTCGAGCAGACGAGATATCACCACTTGCGGGCGGAGGCGTTGATTCGCCTCGCAAGAACAGTGACCTCGATCGGTGACTTCGCCTGGGCGACCGGACTGATTACCGCAGCCAAGGCCCTCATCGAGCAGGACACCTCCGTGGACCGGCGGGCACAACAGATGGCCGACCTCGCGCAGCTGGCGGCCGCGAATGGTGACCATGCCCGGGCCGCACACCTCGTCGCCGAGGTCGAGACGCTCATCGAGCAGATCACTTATCCGGACTCGCGGGAACAGGCTCTGACCTGGCTCGTCAAAGCCTCGACCTCCCGTGGCGATCATGAGCGGGCGAAGGCACTCGCCATGCAGACAACCGATCCGGACGTTCGGTTCGACCAGCTGATGCATCTGGTGAAAGTCACTGCCACCGACGGTGACTGCGCGCGCGCAGCCCGATGGGCAGACGAGGCGGAGACCAGCATCAGGCAGACAGCCGACCCACACCAGGCCGTGAACGCACTGACCCGGCTCATGGACGCGGTGGCCGCCAGCGGCGATCACGATCGCGCCGCCCGGCTGGCCGACAAGGCAGAAGAGCTCGCCGGACAGCCCACCAACCGAGGACCCTGGGATGAGAAGTGGAAGTGGAATTCGCTCGCCAGGGCCTTCGCCGTCTGCGGCGAACATGATCGAGCAGCGGGGATCGCCAGACGGGTTGCCGACCCAGGCGAGCGCCTCGGCCTGATGGCCGTACTCGTCAAGGCAGCCAGGGATGACGGTGACCACACGCGGGCTGCCCACCTGGCCGATGAGGCTGAGCCGCTTCTGCAACGGATCGAGCATCCGGAATTTCAGAGGTTGACGATGACCTACTTCCTGGAAGTGATCGCAGCAGGCGGTGACCGCGACCAGACAGAGCGAGTCATCACGAAGGTGGAGTCGCTGATCGGACAGATCACCAACGCCGGCGTACAGGCGACGGCGTTGGCCGCGCTCGCCGAGGCAGTGTCCCCCAGCCGACAGCGGCAAAGGGTCGTCCAATGGGCGGACAAAGCAACGCTCCTTGCCCGGCAGATCGACCATCCCGTGTACCGCGCGGACGCCATGGCCCGGTTCATAGGACTGCTGGCCGTCATCGGCGATCACGAACGGGCTGCCCGGCTCCTCGCACAGGAGGTCGGATTCGCCAAGCAGACAAGCCGTCTGGACGGGAACGTGGAGGCGTTGGCACGGCTCACGGAGGCTGCAGCAGCCATAGGCGAACACGGGCTTGCCGCTCAGTTGACCGATGAGACGGAAACAATTGTCGGGCAGATCACCTATCCCGACTCGCGGGAGCGAGCCCTGGGCCGGCTCGCGGAGATCGCGGCGGCAACCGGTGACCACAATCGGGCTGAGTTCCTCACCGACCAGATGACCAACACGTACGAGCGTGCATGCACACTCACACGACTGGTGGAAGCAGTAGCTGCTACGAGCGACGACGCCCTGGCCGCTCGATGGGCCGACGAGGCAGAGACGCTCCTCGCTCAACTAACCTACCCGGCGCAGCGGCTGGAGGTACTGACCTGGTTGCTGAAGGCGGTAGCTTCCAGCGATGGGGCTCGGGCCCTTCGGCTCCTTGCCGAAGCCGAAGCGCTCATCGACGAGCACTGGCTCTCTGCGGCGCAGCTCGTCCGGACACTCGTGAAACCGAACACGAATACGCCGTCAGCCCCTGGGGACACGCTCATCAGTTCACCTTTGATGCCTCGAGCTCGCCACCACTTGGCCGCAACGCTCGCCACCGGTTCATGGACCGAGGTCGTCGCCAGCCTGGCGCATTTCGACTCGACGGCAGCCACCGCGCTCATCAACGCGGTGCACGACCGCTGGCAGTTCGATACTGCCAGCCAGCGAAGTAGCGTAATGCCAACGACACCACCCGCGCCCACCCCGTCGCAGCAAGCCGCGCCGTGGATGCGACGGTTCCTCCAGCGGTGGCCTGGTCAAGGAAACCGACATCCCTGATTCCGACAGGAAGCCTGCCGTAAACGGCCCAGAGGATCCAGGCGGTGAGAGTCGTGTCGATGCGTGGCGCGGCGAAGATGTCGAATGCGATGCCGACGTCGCCGGTGGGCGTCCGCCAATGAAAGTACCGTCCGGGCGCAGTGTGCTGCCAGCCTGCGTCGGTGAGAGGACGGGAGACCTGGGCGATCATCTTCGGGGTGACGGGGCTTTCGAGACGGGCCGCTGTGGCGAACGTGAGGGACTGCACCAGCGAGGTACCGCTGTGCGGGGCCCCGTGGATTTGCGTCCCCACGACGAACACGATCCGCTCGTCGTCTGCGGTGGCGGCCCTGCAGGCCGGCCGGCCGCATCAGTCTGGAGATGCGGCGGCGTCCGCAGAGGGCGCCCTTGCGTTTCAGCACGGCGTGGATGCGTGGAGCGCCGTAGGTGCCGCGGGACTTGGCGTGGGGCTTGAGGTCGGCCTCGACGGCGGCCCAAAGGCACCGTTACATCCGCTGCACACATCCGAGTCAGAGGTGCGACGGCCAGGTCAGGTCCGGTCATCGGGGGCCGCGGGGAGCGGTGTGGCGGGGCCGTGGACTGCGGGTCGCTGCTGATGGGCCGCGCCAATCGCGGTGGGCCGCGACGAGCGCGACTCGCTCGTCAGGCGCGGTGTCCCGAAGGATCATGCGCAGAGTGAGCAGGTCACAGATGGTGCGCACGAGATCGGCCGGGGCGAGACGCGGTCGCCGGACGAGGCGAATCAGGATCCCCGCTACCAGTGGAGTGACGATGAATAGCACGTGCTCAGGCATGGCTGTTCTCCCGGGAGTGAAGGCGATTGCGGCAAGGGCCCTCAGCGGGCTCATCACCAGAGATAGCCTCAAGAGCCGTTCACCGGTGTGAAGTGAACAAGGATGAAAGGCCAGTTCAGGGGGGTCCGGTGAGGGACGTGGACGAACCATCGGGGGGAGCGGCGAACACGGAGATTAGACGGCTGCTCAGGGAGTCGATGACGGCTGTCGGCATGACGCAGAGTCACCTCGCGAAGGCGGCCGGCGTATCGAACGCAACCGTGAGTAACGCGTTGAACCGCCCAACGGGTGTGCCCTCCGCCGACACACTGGACCGCCTGGGCGCCGCGCTGCGCATCTCCGACGATGCGCTGGCCAAACTGCACAAACTGCGCCACCAGGCCGATCGGCGCGGCCGCCACCTGGATGACTATCTGGACGCAGCCAGCCGGGCAGCCCGCGAGCACCCTTACCCCGGTGTCCTGCAGGGAATGATGCCCCCGCTGGCCTCTGTGTACCTGCGGCAGTTGGTCGACGGGAGGCGAGACGAGGCTGATGCCTTGTCCCGCCTGCTGCCGGCGGACCAAGTGTTGGCGGACGGCCAGATGTGCGTGGTGCTGGCCGGGCCGGGCGGAGGCAAGTCCAGCCTGCTGCGGACCCGCCTGGCCACGGGTATCCAACACTGGCAACAGGGTGCCGGAGAGGCGACGGTACCGGTGCTTGTCCAGGCCGCGGCTCTCTTCGGCCAGCGCCCGCTGGCCGATGCGCTTGCCGCGGCAGCGACCGCGGAACTCTCCGCGTACGGCCTGGCCCAAGCCCTGCCCCCAAGCTTCTTCGAGGCTCCGCCCTACCCGGATGTGCCCTGGCTGGTACTTGTCGACGGTCTCGACGAGGTGGCCGACTCCACTGCGCGCCGTACCATTCTCAGCACTATCACCGCGGTACGCGCCGGTGACAACGCCAGTTGCTACCGCTTTGTCGTAGCCACACGTCCCCTGCCTTACGGTGCCCTCGACGCTCTGGACGGGACCCCGGACTCCGAGACCGTTGCTTCCCGGAGCACCCAGCGCGTTCCGCACTACACCCTGCAGCCCTTCACGGCTGACGATCTCCCGCACGTCGCCCGTTCCTGGTTCGAGGCATTTCAACTGCCCGATGTGGACAGGGCGGTGGCACGCTTCCTCGAATCACTGGCCGGTACCCGGCTGACCGACCTGGCGCGCACGCCGCTGATGGCGTCCATGCTCTGTCAGCTGCACGCCGGACACCCAGAGACTCCGTTGCCGACCAGCCGTGGGGCGGTCTACCGGGCATTCACCGATCTGCTCAACGAACGCCAGCACTCCGGCAGCGGAGGCATCCGGACGCAGACACGTCACCTGTTCAACCGCTACGGCACCACGGCCCTGGCCCACGCCGAAGAAGCCCTGGACCGCATGCCCGCGCTGATCGCACAGCACGCGGCGGGGCGTCTGGCCGGCGACCAATCCGATCCCGTCGCCGCCATCGCAGCCGATCCCGCCGCTCAACCCGCGCCTCACGTGTCCGCGGCCGTGTGGCGAGCGTTCCTCGAAGGAAGCCTGCGGCGCAGCGGTCTGATGACCACCCGCGCCGGCCGGTTCGATTTCCTGCACCAGACCATGCTGGAATACTTGGCCGCCCAACATGCCACCCGCACGCCGAAAGCAGCCTCTCGCTCTTTGCAGTCCGTCTTTTCACCGCGGCGCGGCCTGTTACCCGGCTGGGCCACTCGCTACCGGGTCCCCCACCATGTCGACATCTCCTACGTCGGGTTCCTCCTCGACTCCGTATCGGGCGAGGACTCCGCCTCGATCCTCACCCGGCTCGCCTCCCGCACCAGCATGGACGGTTGCGCCCTCATCGCAGACCTTGCCCTGTTCAGCACCGCACTTCCCGGGCAGGCAGTCGACATCGCCACCCGACGGTTCCGGTCAGTGGCTGAAGACGCCTCAACACCCGCACCTCGTCGAGTCGCAGCGGCCGAGACCCTCGTCAGCCTGGCCGGCCCCGTGGGCACCGACCTACTCCACAGCCTCGCAAGCGACTCGGCGCTCAAGAGCAGCGCGCGCACAAATGCGGCCCAAGCACTCCTCAGCCGCAGCGACAACCGCTGCATCGAACTGCTGGAGGCACTGGGTACCGACCGCGACCTCGACCCTCATGCCCGCGGTTGGGCTGCGGAAAAACTCCTGGCCGCCGACAGAACTCGCGGAACCGCACTGTTGGGCGTTCTCGGCCGGGACACCACCCTCCCTGGAGAAACCCGCATGTGGGCGGCGGGAAGACTGTACGCGCACGACGGCTCCGGCGGTATCAGCCTGTTGCATCTGCTCGCCTGCGACACCACCCTGGATCGGACCCATCGCATTCGCGCCGCGACTGATCTTCTCGAAGCAGCTGGCGCTGCCGCTGCAGGTCCACTTGAAGCACTCGCTCGCGACCTCACACTCGACCGTTCTCAACGCATCAACGCAGCCCACTCCTTCACCCGACTACTGGGCCCGGGCGCGGCCGATCTCCTGGAAGCCCTCGCGCTCGACACCACCCTTGTCGGCTATGACAGAGTCTGGGCGGCCGACATGCTGGCATCCCTTGACACGGCCAAAGCCTCAAAGATCCTCAAAGCCCTCAGCCAGGACGGCTCTCTACACGAAGACGACCGCGGATGGGTGGACGACAGTCTCGCGCGCCTGCACTCCGGGTCCCCTGCCAGCAGGGAGCCGACGGGGC
This sequence comes from Streptomyces sp. NPDC093544, assembly GCF_040683495.1. NCBI lineage: Bacteria > Bacillati > Actinomycetota > Actinomycetes > Kitasatosporales > Streptomycetaceae > Streptomyces > Streptomyces sp. NPDC093544. The sequence goes on from NZ_JBFBEA010000045.1 coordinate 18,593, forward strand.
AGGAACGCGACAACCCGTCCAGCGGTAGCGGTCCGGTACCGACAGCGCGGGAGCTTTGAATCGTCCGCTGCCGAGGCCTCCCGGCTATTAGCACGGCCGATGATGTGGCAGCCGACCGCCTCCGCGGTGGCAAGGACGCCGTCCCGCTGGCTCAGCGGTTGCCGTGGCCGCCTTGATGCGCGACCACGTGGGCTCGCAGGTCCCGATGCATCTTGCAGGACCACGCGCCTGGAGTGACGTCACCCCCAGGTCCATGCCGGTGGCCGCGAGCGTCGGGACCCGCTTCGAGCGGGACCTGCTGGACGGGCGCGGAGCTGCGGGCCCGGCTGCTGGAGCTGGTCGTACGGCTCGGCATCACGGTGCGCCGCCGGGGCCAAACGGCCCGGGCCGTCACGCTCCAGCTGCTCTTCGCGGGCGACGCGCGGTGGGAGAAGAGCCGCCGTCCGGGCGCGCCGTCCGCGCTCGAGGACGACTTGCGCACGGCGGTCTTCCAGCTGCTGGATGCAGCCGGTCTCCAGCGTGGGCGCCTGCGGCGGATCGCATTGAAGGGCGAGGACGCGGTCGTCGCCGTTGCCGAGCAGCTCAGCCTCGATCCCGGCCGCGAAGCCCGGCTGGTCATGGAGGAGGCAGCCGACCGGGTCCGTGCCAAGTTCGGGTCCGAGGTGATCGGCCCGGCCCTGCGCGCCTGCTGACCGTCATGGTCGGGGCGACCAGGAGGCCGACCTGGGGTGCGGCCGCGCTCAGCCCCGACCACAGCTGGTTGTCCCATGCCGGGGAACCTTGAGCAATCCGGGCCCCTGTGACGCAGGTGAGCGGTCAGCGTTTGATGCGTCCGCGGATGGCGAGGACGGCGAGGGCGAGGAGGGTGGGTTCGAGGAGGCGGGAGGCCATCTCGATGTAGGTGCCGGAGGTGGTGAGGTTCTGCCCGGAAGAGCGGAAGATCACGGAATTGACGGCGACGCGGGTGCCTTTCTCGACGCGGGTCCAGGTCATGCGTTGGTCCCAGCCGTCTTGCAAGGCAGGGGTGGGGGTGCTGGTGTTAAGGCTGATCTTGCTGCCCTGGAGGGTTCCGGTGGTGGCGGGGTCAGGGTCGTGGGTGGGCAGACCGAAGCTGACGAGCAGCAGCACGGTCAGCGACATGGCGGCGAGCAGCCAGCCCATGGCGCGGGAGGCGCGCAGGCCGTAGCCGGAGAGCAGCCAGTATCCCCAGAGCAGTCGGCGTTCGCCTTTGGGGGTGCCTATGTGGTCGTGGCGGCGCATCTCGCATTCGCCGTAGTAGAAGTCGGCGGCGCCGGGTTCGTTCTTGCTGTCCTCGAAGGCTTTGCGGAGCTGCCGGTACAGGGCGGCGACGTCTTCGGGGTCGGGGGTGAGGGCGGGGTCGGAGTGGTGCGGGCCGGGACGCCACTGACCGGGAAGCGGTGTATCGCCGGGTGAGAGGGCGGGATGTCGGGTGGTCTGGGCACGCCAGTGGTGTTCCTCGGCGAGGGTGCGCCGACGGGTCCAGCGCGCCGGCCAGACGCCGCGGCAGTGCCAGCCGGTCGGGGCGGAGGCAAACGTGGTGCGGCCTTCCAGGCGGAGCTCATCGAGGTGGAAGGCCCCGGAGAACAGGCAGTCGGCAAGGTCGGTGTCGGTCAGGACCAGGTGCGCGGCGTCCACGCCCTGCACCGAGGTCACCCGCACCTCGGCGGTACCTGCCAGCAGGCTCTCGTCAGTCGGCGGGCCGCCGAGGTAGGCGAAGGCGGCGGGGTGGGCCGTGACGGCTACGGGGGCGGACAGTACCGCGTGGCTGAGATCCACTACCGCGTAACGCAGGCGGATGGTCGCCGTCGATTCCCACCGGGTCCGCTCACAGATGACGTGTTGCGCCGCAATCTCCATCGTCACCGGGGCCGTGAACACCGTGCGGGTCAGGAAGACCGAGCCGGCGCACACCACCGGCCCGAAAGACGATGCACCTTCGAACTGTACGAGGCTGAACCTGGCTGCGCCGGAGAACTGCGCCCCGCCGAAGTGGACGTCGCCGGAGAACTGCGCCCAGTTGAATACGCCGTCGCCGGAGAACCGCGCATGGCTGAATTCGGCGAGTTCGGAGAACTTTGCCATGCCGAAGTAGGCGTCCTCGGAGAACCGCGCCAACGCGAACCATGCGCTGGAGAAGTGCGCCCCGCCGAACCCGGCCTGCTCGGAGAACTGTGCCTCGCCGAACCCGGCGCTCGAGAACTGTGCCTCGCCGAACTCGGCGTGGCCGGAGAAGCGCGCCCCATCGAAGCTGGCGTGGCCGGAGAACTGCGCGCCGTCGAAATCGCGGGTGTCCGGGGACCATGGGTTCGTGCCGAACCACGCGTCGCTAGAGAACTGTGCGTCGCGGAACTCGGCCGTGCGGGAGAAGCGCGCCCCACTGAAGTTGGCGCGGCCGGAGAACTGCGCCTCGGTAAACAGGGCTTCGCCGAAGTGGGGGCTTCCGGTGGTGGGGTCCCGGAGAACGTCGAACAGGGCGGTGAGGAGCGGTGCGGTGAAGGAGGTTCCGCGGTGGTCGATGTCGGCGCCGGGGGTCAGGCCGGCCAGGTAGGCGGTGCGGTCGGGGTCCGCAAGATGGGCGAGACATACGGTATGGCCGGGGACGTGGATGCCGCGGCAGCCGACGGGGTCGGTGGCGGGGTCCGCGCCCTGCGCGCAGTGCGGCCAGGAAGGCGCCCAGGGTGTGCGCGCCGGTGGGGTGCTCATGAGGTGGCGGCTCCATAGGCGGTTGCGGCATCCGCGCTGTGGCGGCTGGGGTGGGTTTTCCCCACAGAAGCGGAAGAAACCGAGCCACTTACCGCACTGGGCAGGTCGCGGCACTTCGCGGTGACGAGGAGCTGCTCAGACTGCGTTGGCCCAGCCGTGCAGCCATCCGGGTCGAAGCGGGCCCGGTATTTCGTGGCCGGGGAGACGGTGGAGGCGAACCCCACCGCGGCCGCCGGGGCGCTGGCGCAGGCCCGTCGAGGAGATGAGTGACCTCGTCTTCTCCCGCATCGACGCCGAGTCCCTGCTGCCTGATGCGTGACCAGTAAGCAGCCGGGACCTGAGGTGATCAGCCATCGCTCGCGCCGTACCAGCCATCGCAGCGACGGGCCGAGCACACGGCCCTGACCCGGCTCCTGGAAACCATCGGTGACAAGCCCAACTGCGCCGTCCAGGGCGTCGGCTGCGGCATCGCCCCGGCAGGCCCCGTCTCGCTCGCTCTCGACCTTGACCGTCACCGAGGGGCCTGACCGTGACCGACGCCCGCACCAAGCGCACCCAGACCCTGAACGCCGCCAAGGCGAAGTCACAGGCCAAAACGAAGACCGCCGAGCAGGCTCTCCGCACCCTCATCAAGCGCGGCGAGCCGATCACCTTCCAAACCGTTCAACGCGAGGCGGGCGTCTCCCATGCCTTCCTCTATAACCACCCCGACCTGCGCGGACGCATTGAACGCCTGCGGTCCCAAGGCCGCCCGATTCCTGCACCGGCCGCCCTCGCCGACGCGGAAAGCACCCTCGTTCTCGCCTTGACCAGCCAGATCACACGCCTGAAGAAGCAGCACCGAGAAGAAGTACAGGCCCTGCGGGACGCATTGGAGCAGGCCCACGGCGAGAACCTCGACCTCCGACGCGAACTCGCACGCCGTGGCGGCGGGCCGACGCCGCCCCTCAGCGACGGCCCATTTGACCAGCTATCCAATCCGCGTGCTTACGGATTCGGGCCACGTCATCGGGAAAGTAGCTCTCCCAACCCTCGTCCAAGCGTATCCAGGCCACCGGCTGGCCGGCCTCCGCGACGAACGGCGTCGCCACATCAACGACCGCGGCATACGACAACCCCAACGTGACCGGCCAGTCCGGGTGAAACGAACGAACTGCGACCGCCGCCGGCTCAGACAGCAACTCCGGCCGAAGCCCCGCCTCTTCGAAGAGTTCCCGGCTCGCACCCGCTCGCGGTGTCTCTCCGGCCTCGACCTTCCCGCCCGGCGGAACCCAGCCCCGCCAACGGTGCTTCACCAACACCACCCGGGCAAGATCCTCGTCGAATACCCAGACCTCGGCCGCAAGCGGCTCCATCGGCCCCTGCCTGGCAGAGGCCAGCCACTGGCGAGCCCCGTCGAACTCCGCCACCGCCCGCTGGGAGTCAACTACTGCCGCCTCGAAGACCCGCTCGTCGACCACGTTCCGAATCATCGGGACAAGATATGGGGACGCACTGACATCGCAGCTCTGTCACTTCAATCTCATGAACGTCACACACTGCGGTGACATGCCGAACCTCACGGCAAACCGTTGCTAGCGCCTGGCACAGGGAAAAGTCACTTCACCGAAGGGCTCGCCCAGGCCGCGATCGAGAACGACCTGCGGTTGTCCTGGTTCACCCTGGAGACGCTGAGCGCCACGATCGGCAAGTCGAAGGTCGACGGGTCCACCGCACGAACCGTCGCCCGGATCTGCCGCGCGGACCTCATCGTCATCGACGACATCGGCCTGCTGCCCGTCGGCGAGGACGCCGCGGAGGCGTTCTACCGGATCATCAATGCCGCCTATGAGCGCCGGTCCATTGCTGTGACCAGCAGCATCCACCCCTCGGGCTTCGACACGATCATGCCGAAGACTCTCGCGGGCGGGAGCACCGATCGCCCCATGCATCACGCTCACCTCGTGACCACCTCCGGCGACTCGCGTCGCCTCGCCGAGGCCCTCGCCGGGAAGGGAGTGGTCCCCTTGACCTGACCCCCACCCCCAGGAACACCACTGGTCACATGCTGGGTTTCTGATGGCCACCAGCCTGGACACCCAGCGGCCACCCACCTGGGCATCTCAATGGCCGTTGACAGTTGTCTACGGAGCAGCCTGCGCTGGTGTCGGTGCTGCGGTTCGCGGAGAGCCTGTCCGGCCGGGGGGCGGTAGCCGAGATGCGGGCCGGGATCGACTGTCACCGAACTCGTACAACGGCGTTCGCGCGCTACGGTCCGCTCGCGCCACCTCGACCTCGGCGCGTCAAGAGCCGGCGTTCTGTTGCACCGCGCCGATCGTCAGGTCGGTGAGCCGGTCGAGGTACTGGTCGTTCACCGGCCGGGCGTGGGTGAGGCGCCAAAAAACCGGGGCGATGGTCAGGTCCAGGACCAGGTCGACGTCGTCGGCGGCCAGCTCGCCCCGGTCGCACGCCCGGTGCAGCGCGGCGCGAGCCCACGTCACGCGCGGACCCGTGACATGCTCCGCCACCGCCTCGGCGAGAACGGGGTTGCGGTCGGACTCGGCGATCAGGTCGGGCAGCACGGCCCGGATGCGCGGGTCGCTGAGCCAGTCGAAGGCGGCCTGCATCAACGCCCGTACGTCACCGCGCAGGGACCCGGTGTCCGGTGCGGGGCCGATCGGGGTGCTGAGCTCGACCAGCCCGTTGACGATCATCTCCAGCTTGGACGGCCAACGCCGGTAGATCGCGCTCTTGCCGACATCGGCGCGCTTTGCCACGCCGTCGATCGTCAGGCGCGCATAGCCCGACTCCACCAGTAGGTCGATGGCCGCCTCGGTGAGGACATCGGTGACCGCCTGATTGAAAACGGCATTGCCCGTCGGGGGGCGTCTGGGCTTCGTCATGCATTCATCCTAGCGCAGGACGGGACGGTATCGTCCCGGCCGTGCTACGGTCCGGTGGAACGGACGGGACGGTATCGTCCCGGCCGGATGGAAATGGGGAGGACCAGCTCATGGGGACTGTTCTTGTCACAGGCGGGACCGGGACCACCGGCCGTCGAGTCGCTGCCTTCCTGCGCACTCGGGGCGTAGCGGTGCGGACGGCCAGCCGACACCCGGTGGCCGGCGACGACCGGCATGTGATGTTCGACTGGGCGGACCCGGGCACCTTCGCCGCGGCCGTGGACGGCGTGGACCGGGTGTTCCTGGTGGCCCCGCTCAGTGACTCCGACCCGGCCGCAGCCGTCGGTGGCTTCCTCGACGTGGCCGTCGCCGCCGGCACTCGACGGGCGGTGCTGCTCAGCGCGTCCGCGGTCACCGACGCGCCGTCGGGACTGGGCGCCCTGCCGCCGCTGGTGCGAGCCCGTGTCCCGGAGGCGGCGGTACTACGGCCCTCCTGGTTCATGCAGAACTTCGTCGGGAGCCACCCCGTGGCGGTCGGCATCCGGGAACGCGGCCGGATCACCACCGCCACCGGTCGCGGGCGGGTGGCCTTCATCGACCCCGACGACATCGCCGCCGTCGCCGGTCAGCTGTTGCGGGGGGAGCCGATCCCCGATGGCGAGCTGATCCTGACCGGCCCGCAGGCCCTCAGCTATGACGAGGCCGCCGCCGTGGTCAGTGCGGTCACCGGCACCCCGGTGCACCACACCTCGATCACGGTCGAGGAGCTGACCGCGGCGATCGAGGCGAGCGGAGTGCCCCACGACTACGCCCGGGTGCTCGCCGAAATGGACGTAGAGATCGCGGGAGGCAGCGAGGAGCGGATCACCACGACCGTGCAGGACGTGACCGGCCGGGCGCCTCGGTCGTTCCGCGACTTCCTGATCGACGCCCACCGGACCCACTCGGCCCACCTGGCGCAGGCGGTGGCCTGATGCGCCCCGTGCTGTTCGCCGACGACCGGCAGTTCTGGTTCGAGACGCTGCGGATTCTCGGACACGCCGCCTACGGCGGATCCGACATCGGCGAGGTGCTGATCAGCGCCGAGGCGATCACCTCCGGCGATTACGACAGCTGGCACGACGCGTGGCTAGCAACCGCCGACCGGGTCGGCGCCCAGGCCGAGGCCGGCCTGGCCGCAGGACACCGGGTCAGCGCCCGTGACGGTATGCTTCGCGCGGCGACGTACTACAGCACCGCCGAGTTCTTCCTCCACGGCGACCCAGACGACCCTCGGATCAACGAAGCCTACGAGCGCGGCGCCGCCTGCTTCGCGACGGCGGCGAGCCTGTACCGGCCCGCGATCGAGCCGGTGCGGATCCCGTATGAGGGGACCGTGCTGGAGGGCTGGTTCTACCGCCCCTCCCTCGACGGGGCCCCGCGCCCCACGCTGGTCATGCACAACGGCTTCGACGGAAGCGCCGAAGAGCTGCACTACCTGGGCGGACTGGCCGCCCTCGACCGCGGGTACAACGCGCTGTCCTTCGACGGGCCCGGGCAGCCCAGCGCGATCCACCGCCGCGGCCTGGTGCTGCGCCCCGACTGGGAGCACGTGGTCGGCCCGGTCCTGGACCACCTCGAGACCCTTCCCGGCGTCGACCACGACCGGGTCGCGCTGATGGGCGTCAGCCTGGGCGGGATGCTCGCCCCACGGGCCGCCGCATATGAGCCGCGCCTGGCCGCCGTGGTCGTCGTCGACGGTGTGTACGACGCCGCCGAGGCACTGACCGGACTGCTGCCCCTGCCCCGCGCGGAGGTCGAGCGACGCGCCCGCGCCGATCACGACCCGGCCTTCGACGACCTGCTCGAGCGCGCCGCGGGGGACAGCCCCACCCTGCGGTGGGCGTTCGGTCACGGCCGCTACGCCACCGGCAGCGCCACCTCGCGGGAGTTCCTCGCCCGCTACCTGGACTACCACCTGCGCGACGGGGTCGCCGAGCGCATCAGTTGCCCGGTGCTGGTCTGCTCGGCGGGCGACGACCTGTTCTTCGCCGGTGACGGGACGACGAAGCCCCAGCCCCAGGAGCTCTACGACCACCTCACCGCCCCCGCGCACCTGCAGCACTTCACCGCCGCCGAAGGCGCCGACGCCCACGGTCACGCCGGCGCCGAACGTCTGGCCATGGCCCGCGTCTTCGACTGGCTCGACACCACCCTGAGCCACGCCGACGACAGCCGGTACGACCACACCACCCGAGCCCGGCACCTTATGGAGATCTCATGAACCTGCAGGAAATCAGCGACCGGTTCGAGATACAGGACGTCGTCCACCAGCTTGTCCGGGGCTTCGACCGCCGCGACTGGCACACCGTCGAGCACCTGCTCGCCGACACCGTCGTCTCGGACTACACCGCGATGCTGGGTGGTGAACCGCAGTCGCGCACCGCCGCGGAGCAGACCCGGCACTACCAGGAGCAGCTCGACCCCCTGGACGCGACGATGCACGCGGCCACGACGCTGCTGGTCGACCTCGACGGCGATCGCGCCACGGCAAGTGTCAACATCCTCACGTGGCTGCGCCGCGAAGCCGCCCACGACGGCCCGTTGTGGTCCAACGGTGCCGCCGGGGAGATCGAGCTGATGCGCACCGAGGGCCGCTGGCGCATCGCCCGGATCACCGTGCGACCTGCCTGGGCCGAGGGCAATCGAGGCGTCCTCGACCCCACCCACTGAACCAGACCGACCGGCCCCGCACGCACGTCCAACACGTCCGTCCTGCACTCAAGGAGTGACATGACCATCGCAATCGACGTCCACGCGGCCGTCGCCCCTTCCGGCCGAGCAGACCGCATCGGCCGCGGACTCGCGGCCTTCGCCGCACTCGCGACGGTCGGCGCTTTCGCCGACGGAATCATCAGGATGACCAACGCGGCCGATGACCGCCTCTGGGTCGAGGCCTGGCGAACCATCACCTACGCCTTTTTCATCGGACTCTTCGCCCTACTCGCGGCCAGGCCTCGCCAAGCGGCAGGCGTTTGGGAGCTGGCGCTCGCCGGCAAGACCGCCCTCGTCGTGTTCGCTGTGGCAGTCGGTGACATTCCCGAGGCACGGTTGGCCGGCATGGTCGACTTCGCCCTCGTCGTGATCGTCGCTCTGGCCTACGTACTGTCCCGCGGTTGGCAGGCCTGGCAACCAGGCACCACCGACCCGACCCGACGGGGCACGGCCGTTGCCTCCCGAGCGCGGACGTCGCCGCCAGGGCCAGGCCTTCAGCCCCCGGTCCCCGGATAGGTCCAGAGGCTCAAAAGGTGCTGTCCATGTGCCGGTGGGACCGGACTGTGTCAGTCCGGTCCCACCGGCACATGCTGGAAGGTCGATCGGAGTGCCCCTGCTGGTGAAGTCGGCCCGGGGCGCGGTTCCGGTCTCTTGACTGGCCTGCCTGTTTCCTGGAAGCACTTCTCGGGCCGACTTCACCAGGGGTTGTCCTGTGCCTATGCCGCCGAGCGGGCCGTCACCAACTACCTGGACCTCAGATGCCTTGTAAAGGCGACTCGGCCAGCCTGACAGGCGTCACCAACGGACAGCTGACGTTGACGGAAGGGCGGGCAGCGCCTCCGGGAGAGCGTGGTGGGGACTCCTTTGAGGAGCGGGCTTGCGCAGTGGTTCCCGCTCGGTACCGGAGAGGCGGGCTCTGGGTGTCATGGACCCCGAGCGGTCGTTCCCGCGTCGGCCCTCCATGCCACTGTCTACCTGTCCTTGTTGTTTCCCCAATCTGCGTCAACCGGGCGGGTAGCATTTAGACTGGGGCGAGGGGGAACCGTGCTTGAACTCACCGAAATGATCCGCGAGTTGCGCCGGGAGCTGATCGCCGCGATGGCCGATGGATCCGCGCAGCCGATGCGCTTCGAGCTTGGACCTGTTGAGGTCGAAGCGACCGTGGCTGTGTCCCGCGAGGCTGGTGGCAGTGGCAAGGTGCGGTTCTGGGTCGTTGAGGCCGGAGCGGACGGAAAGCACGGGCAAACGACTACGCACCGGATCACCCTGACCCTCCAGCCCAGAGCCGTGGGTGTCGACGGAACCACGCGCACAGCACTGATCTCCGGTGACGAGGTCGCCGGAGAGCGGTAAGGGCATGCCACCCGCGCCGGACGGCCTCCGGGTCGAGTTCGCGGCCGAAGTCATCGTGGAACTGCCGGGTGGCGGCCGACGACGTGGTTCCGGTTACCTCATCGCGCGTCAGAAGGTTCTGACCGCGCGGCATCTGGTGGCGGACGCGGTAGCTGTACGGGTTCGCTTCAACGCGGACCGGCCGGGCGAGATGGGCTCGACATCTGCGGTGGTTTGGGCGCATGCGGGAATCGACATCGCAGTACTGGCCGTGCCCGGGGCACCCCCGGCCGTCCCCGCCGAGTTCGGCAGGGCCGGTGAGCGGGACGCAGTCATCCACGGCAGCGCAGTCGGCTTCCCCGCCTTCAAGATGCGTACTGCTCCCGACGGCTCACGGTACCGAGACGCGGAGCACGTCCATGCCACCTGCGCGGTGCTGTCCAACCGTCGCGAGGGCACTCTCGACCTGTCGGTCCTTCCACCCGCCTCGGTGACGGAGGGCTCCCCGTGGTCGGGGATGTCTGGAGCCGCCGTGCACAGCCGTGGACGCATCATCGGCGTGATCGCCGAGCACCATCTGTCCGACGGCCCGGGGCGGCTCGCGGCGAGTCGGGTGGACAGGTGGGCGGAACAGCTGACCGACAGCGATCTCGTCGCACTCGAGATAGTGCTGGGCGTCGGTCTACGACCCCAGGACCTCGAGGACGTGATACCTCCGAATCGCCATGAGCTGGCTCTTACCGCGTTCACGGCACACCTGCAGGACCTCGCGCCGGACGAACTCCTTGACCGGCAGCCGGAGCTGGAGAATCTGATCGCCTTTTGCGCGGGGCCCGATCCCTACCTGTGGATCCAGGGTGCCCCCTGGTCAGGCAAGACCGCTTTGGCGTCGTGGCTCTCGCTGCATCCGCCGCACGGAATCGTGCCGGTGTGGTTTTTCATCACCAACCGTCTCGCGGGCAACGCGGAAAGCCCCGCATACGTCGAATCCCTCATCCAGCAGTGCGCCGCGCTGGCCCGTCGAGACCCTATCGACAGCACCGCGCCGGCAGCCCGGGCAGGGGAGTTGCGGCTGCTCCTGGCGGAAGCGGTGAAACGCGTAGCGGCGGACGGCACCACGCTCCTGCTGATCGTGGACGGGCTCGACGAGGACAGGTCGTCGGGGCCGAGCATTGCCTCCCTTCTGCCGAGCACTCCGCCGGCCAATATGCGGGTGCTGGTGACCAGTCGGTCCCATCCCGGCCTCCCCGCGGACGTCGACGCCGACCACCCGCTGCAGGGCTGTCCGGTGCTGCGCCTCGAGCCGTCAGCGGCTGCACGGAACACACAGCACGAGGCGGTCCGGGAGATGGACGAGGCGCTGCGGGGTGACGAGCTGACCCGCGACCTCATCGGCCTGGTCGCAGCCGCCCGTGGCAGCCTGACTGTCCGAGACCTGCAGGAACTCACCGGGCGACGGCCGTTCGAACTCGAGCAGCGGCTCGGAGGCCCACTCGGCCGGATCTTGCGCTCGAGCGGAAGCGCCGCAGAGGCGCTGGCCGCCCTGCCACAGGACAGCCCGCCCGCCACCCGGAGGGAGCGCGGATACCTCTTCGCCCACGACACACTGCTCGCGGCAGCTGGCAAAGCACTCGGGTACGGCATCGACGACTACCAGGCTCGCATCAAGACTTGGGCCGCCGACTACGCGGAAGCCGGCTGGCCTCCGGGTACTCCGGACTATCTGCTCTCGAGCTATGCCCAGCAGATCACCTCTCTGGGAGATCCCGAAGGCGCGGTGCAACTGGCGACCGACGCCCGGCGCATCGAGCGCATCGCCGAGAGCATCGGCATCGCCCCGGTGCTCGCCGAGAACATCTCGGTCGAGGCGGCCACTGACAACGAGGTGCACCGGAGCGCCCTCGCCAGGGCGCGGGAGCGGATCACCGAGCTGACCATCCACGGCGTTGACGACAGTTCACCGGAACGCATGCTGAACGACTCGCGTGTCGAACTCGTCGCGGGCGACCGCATGGCCGGCATCTACCGCAGGTCCGGAGCGCGGGAGAACTCCGGCGAGCCCATTTCCGAGGCGTACTCCTGGTCGAACCTGGCCTTGAGCAACGCGGCCCGGGCGTTGTGGCTGCTGTTCTTGCCGTTCATGGCGGTCAACCTCGCTCACTGGGCCAAGCCGGACGGCGCTCGACGGCACCGAGCCCAACAGGCGTACGACGTCCTCGTGCGACTCCTTGCGCTCGCCCTGTCCGTACTGTTGGTCGCCCTCCTCTGCGAGGTGGCACTTGACCTCGTGGCGTGGCAGTGCGCCGGCACCAGGCAGTGCGTGGAGGACAACGAGTGGCTGGCCTTCGTGAGCCCGCTCGAGGACAGTTGGTGGTCCCAGCCGGGCCGCCGCTTGACGGTGGCCGCCGTTGGGGCAGCCAGCGTGCTCCTGGCCGTCTGGGCGCTGTCCCACCGGACGCACGAGCCGGCCTCCCCTCCGCCGGCACGGCACGCGGAGGAGGAGTACGGGTATGGCGCCCGGGCGTCCAAGCTGGCCCTGCCGGGCTTCTGGTATGGGCGGCGGCGCGCGCTGCACCTGCGCGCGACCCACTTCGCGGCGGGCCTCCTTACCATCGTCGGCGTTCTGGTTGCGGCGGGCTTGGACCACGACCGCCAACCGGTCGGCGACGCGACGCTGAGGACGGCGGGTTGGATCCTGACCGCCCTGGTGGCGGTCGCCTGGAGTGTCGTGCTCGTGGCCGCGTGCCAGGGCGGCGGCAGCGAGGCTCGGGTGGACGTACGGCGCGGCTCGCCGCTGGTACGGCTCCTGCCCGCCGCCGCGGTGACTCTGTTCGTCCTCGCTCTCGTGTACATCGGCTGGTCCCGGCCGGGCTGGCAGTCTGTCGGGCGCGTTCCCGGCGCCGAAGACCTCGTCCACCTGACAGTGGTGCCGTGGCTTCTCGTGGTCGCGCTCGCCGTCACTGCCTGGCTGCTCCAACGCTCTGCCAGCGGTGCGCTCCCGGCGCTTGGGGGACAGGCGGGCCCCGCGTTCGCGGCGGTCGCCTGCGGGCTGGCGGTGGGTTTCACCGCCAGTGTGGCTGAACGGTTCGGCGACTGGTTGGACGGGGGCGGCGCCGCGGGGGAGCAGGGATCCATGGTCGACGGGCCACCCGTCGTGCTTGCTTGGAACGCGGCAGTGATCCCCCTCGTCGTCCTGGTCGTGGCGGCGCTGGCCATGCTGGCGGCGAGCCGACAATGGCGGCTCATTCGGCACATGGCCTACATGGTGACGGTTCTGTTCCCCGAGTACCCCAACGAACTACCAGGCCACGGAGGGCATCACGACGCGGCGCGCACCCGGGCCATCGCTGTCGCGATGACCCGGGCGAAACTCACCGACTCCGCCCCGGCGGTCCTCGGCACAGTGGCCCTGGCAGTCCTGGCCCTCAGTGCCACGGCCACCTTCGGCGCGCTGCTGACGGACCAAGTCCCAAGCCACGCCGCGCTCGCCGCCTCCGCCCCGCTGCCCCAGCTGGCGGAGATGGGCCAGGTACTCGGACCCTGGCTCGCGGGCACTGCCCTCTTCCTGCTGCTGGCGTCAGGCTGGCGCGCCTATCGGAACCCCGCGGCGCGGCGCACGATAGGGATCCTCTGGGACATCGGCACCTTCTGGCCCCGGGCAGCCCACCCGCTCGCCCCTCCCTCCTACGCCGAAAGAGCGATCTCCGACCTCACCTGGCGGATGACCACGTCCCTGCGCAGAGTAGGCGGTCGGTTGGTCGTCTCCAGCCAAGGCCAGGGGAGCGTCCTGGCCGCCGCCGCCATGTGGCAACTCCCCCCCACCGACCGCCACCGCATCCTGCTCCTCACCTGCGGCTCGCCCCTCGGCAGGCTCTACGGCCGATGGTTCCCCGCCTACTTCGGCCCGAGGCACCTACAGTCGCTCCACCGCGATCTGCACGCCTGGCGCAACGGATGGCGGCTGACCGACCCGATCGGCGGCCCCGTCTCCCTTTGGCCCGGGCAAGGGCCGGAAGTGGACTTCGGCCCCCTGAAGGACCCCCTGCGCTACGGCCGCACTGCCCACGACCCCCTGCCGGCGCCGATCCTTGGACACATGGACTACCAGCGGGACCCGCGCGTCCAAGAGGAACTGTCCCTGCTCCACTCCCGGATCGACGTAGTCCCACCGTCCGTTCACGGCTGATCCGCACTGCCGGTTGTGCCCGCCCACGTGCAGGCAAGATGTGCGGGCTTCCGCGGGGCCCATTGCTTGAGAGGTCGTTCTTTTCCGAATCTCGCGCAGGCTCACTGATGACTTCCAGTCCAGCAACTGGAAGGCTCTCGCCGTTGTGGACAGAGTTCGACCTCACGTGTGGCGAGGCGGGGGATTGGCGAATGTCAGGAAACGCATTGTTGCTGCTGCTGGCCGCCGGCTTCGGCGCGTGGGCGCTGGTGGAGGCGGTCTGGTACGCGACAGGGTTCACCTCGGACCCGGTGGCGCGCTCCGTCGGCTCCCGGGTCGTGCGGGTCGACGTACCGCCGCCCGAGACGGATCGAACGCACGGCCTGCCGGTGGCCGTGGCCTTCCAGGACCCGTCGACTGCGCAGGAGCTGACCCTGCGAACGGCCGGCGGGAAGAACGGCGCGCTGTACGTCGCCTGGGCGGGCCGGCCGGTCTGGGTGCGTTTCCCGTCGGGAGAACCCTCCCGGTTCCGCGTGCAGAGCTCGCCGGTCAGCAGGGGACAGGAGCTGGCCGGCGCGTTCTGGGCCGCGGTGCTCTGCGCGGCCGTCCTGCTCGTGCGTTTCACGACCGTCCAGCACCACAGTTACGGCTGGGCCCTGCTCGGTTTCGGCGATGGCCTGACCGTCCTCCTCGCATGCGCCTGCGTCGGCGCCATCCGGCGGCGAGGGCGTCGCAGGGCTCTGCTCGACGGTGCACCGACCGTTCCCGCTGAGGTCGTCTCCCTCATGCGCGACGCCCATCACAACGAGGAGATCACCACATACACCTACACCGCCGTCGTCACCTTCACCACGCACGAGGGTCTGACGGTCATCGGCATCGGCCCCGCCGGCCTGACCCACCACGACGACGTCCCCCTCGGGACCCGGCTGTCCGTCCGCTACAGCCCCGAGGACCCCGCGACCTTCGCCTTCGCCCCACCCTACGATTCCGATCCTCACCGCACGGTGATCGCGTGGATCGTCGTGACGATCGCCTGGGGCGCGATCGTGACGCTGGCCGGCATGCACGCTCTACTCTGAGCCCCACAAGACGGGCCGGGCGGCCGGTTCCGCGGCGACGCCCACCCCGCGCACAGCCCCGCGCTCGCCCCGAACCCGACCAGTCGCCGTCGACTGGAACGGTGTCCTTGGCATTTCGGTAAGTCGACCTGCCCACACTGTCGCTGGTCGCGGGTCCGGTGTACACGGGCGGGGTGCCCGGACTGGTTGCGGACGGATGACTCCCGTCAAGATCGCCTGCCCGTTCGGCCGGGGACGTCCTCGGGTTCTGCGGCGCTCGCCGCAGTGCCGCTCCTACGATCCGTCACCGGGCAGGTACGCCACGGGATCGCGGGGAGGGTGTGCGGCAAGCTGGAGCCGTCGCGCGCCATGATGACCGAGCTCGCCGACCGCGGCTGGCTGCACAAACGCCCCGACGGGAAGTCCACCGTCCGCCGGTGACCGCGATCTGGTCCTGCCCAAAACCCGGTCGGGGCCGTAACCGGGGTGCCCCCGGCCGCCGTTGGAATTGTGTGACGAAAACCAATGATCCCGCCGAGGGCACCGTTTCGCTTGTCTACCAGTGCCGCCTGTCGTTGTCCACGCGGACCGTCAACCACCTCGCCGACCTGCTCAGGCGCCACCTGAAAACGATAGGTTCGCGCTGGCGGGCCCTGCCGCCCGGGAAGGTCGCCGTGATCGTGCTGGCCGTGCTCCGCCACGATGAGCGCCTGGCTGACATGCCCGGCGGCAACCAGGTCTCCGCCACCACCGTCCGCCGCTGGCGCGACGAGGTGATCGGCCTGCTCGCCGCGAAGGCCCCGCGTCTGGACCGCGCTCTGAAGAAGATCGCCAAGAGGGGCGGGGAGGTCGTCCTGGTCGACGGCACCCTCGTCCCCACCCAGCGCCGCACCGGAACCGCCAACCGGAAGAACTACTCCGGGAAACACCAACGCCACGGCCTGCACTTCCTCGCCCTCACTGACGAGAAGGGCCGCCTGATCTGGATCTCCGCGGCCCGGCCCGGCCGCACCCACGACGCCACCGCCGCCCGCCGCAACCAGCTCGTCGAGCACCTGAAGGCAGCGGGCCTCGGCGCACTCGCCGACCTCGGCTCCCTCGGCGTCGACAAGCCTGACGACCCCAATGACCTGGTCATCGTCACCGGCTTCAAGGCCACCCGCGCCCGCAAACTCAGCCCCGGCCAGAAGGAAGCCAACTGGATCCTGGCCGCCGGACGAGCCCCGGTCGAGCACGGCTTCGCGCACCTCAAGAACTGGCGGACCCTCACCAAGCTCCGCAACGACCCCGCCCGCGCCACCCAGGGGACCTGCCATCCGGCGACAGCCCAGTGCCCCGAGCGACTGCTGTCGGTGAAGGGGCGTTGACCGCTCCTTCACCGACGGTCGCCTGCTTTCACGTTGGCGACGAAGTCCGGCGCAGCGGTGTGGGTGTCGGGTCAGCAGCTCAGGTTGGCGCCCGGGTCCACGCCCAGGATCTGCGCGAACTGCTGGTATTTGTCTATGCGGCTCTGTACTTGCGACGGATTGCCGCCGTTGCACTCTATGGTGCCGTTGATGCTGCGGATGGTCTCGCCGAATCCGGCACTGTTGACCATGGCGTTGTGCGGCGTCATGGTCCCCGGGCCGGTCTGAGTGTTCCAGTACCAGAGTCCGGTCTTCCAGGACACCGCGGAGTCGTTCTGCACCAGGTCGGGGTTGTTGAGCAGATCGATGCCCAGGGCGTCGCCCGCCGCCTTGTAGTTGAAGTTCCAGCTCAGTTGGATCGGGCCACGGCCGTAGTACTTGTCGTTGCCCGCGGGACAGCCGTACGGCTGGGCTGAGTCGCAGTAGTGCGGGTAGTTGGCCGTGTTCTGCTCGACGATGTAGATGAGGCCGCCGGTCTCATGGCTGACATTAGCCAGGAAGGCTGCGGCCTCCTGCTTTTGGACCGTTTCGCTGCCGGTGGTCGTGAAGCCGGGGTAGGCGCTCAGCGCGGCCGTGAGACCGCTGTATGTGTAGAACGAGTTCCGGCTCGGGAACATCTGGTTGAACTGGCTTTCGCTGACGAGGAAATCGGCCGCGGCCGTCGTCGGTTCGGCCTCCGCCGGTAGGGCGAGGGTCATGAAGGACAGCAGGGCCGCTGAGCAGGTCGCGGTCAGCAGTCCGAGCGTACGTCGACGCATGGGGATCACTCCATGGATCAGGCGCGAAAAGAGCGCGTGCTTCCCCTCGAAGGGGAGCGGTGGGGGGTAAGGCCCGCCAGTGGCCGGTTCGCCCGCCGGGGCGGGCGAACCGGCAGGGGCGCCTCCGGGGTCCGTGAACTGCCGCTTCAGCCGCCGACGTTGACGTCGATGCAGGCGTAGAAGGCGTTGGCGGTGTCGGCGATGTTCCACACGGCGAGCACCTTCTGCTGGCCCTTGAGGCTGCCGAAGCTCACCTGGTGGGTGACGGTCGAGCCGGGCTGGGCGCCATTGTCGTTGAACTCGGCGATCTGCTGTCCGCCCGCGAAGTACTGCCAGGTGCTGGTGGAGTGACTGGCCGTCAGATTCCACTGGAACTGAGTGCTGCTGCTCACCGGAGTGACCTGCCAGCCCTTGCTGTCGTCGTCGAGTTCGGCGAATCGGGAGTTGCCACCGCTGCAGCTCGTCAGCCCCTTCGGGCCCTCGACGCTCTGTGGCTCGTATGTGATGTCGCCACAGGCGACCGTCCCGGCGGCACACTGCGCCTGCCTGCTGGGCGGGTTGGAGATGTATCCGTGTGCGCTCGCGGAGGCCGCGGGCAGGCTCACGGCGATCACCGGGGCGAGGGCCGCGCCGATGAGTACGGCTGTCTTCCTCATGGTTGTGTTCTCTCCTTCACTGCGTGTCTTCCCGTGGATGTACTGGGTCGTGGGGAACCCGGTACGCGGGTCGGCTTCTCGTGGGTGGGGCCAGGAGTGCGAAGGCCGGCAGCATGAATCCACTGTGCAGACGCAATGGTGTGCGCCCTCCAAGCGGGATTTGCTACTTGGACTAGACCATACCTGTGGAGGTGGTCACGTCAAGAGCGTGGTGTGATGTGGCAGTTGGGAGAACGGCTCATCAGCAGTTGGCGAGGCTTCTTCGACTGACCGTACGCAGTAGTGAACCGTGGAGGGCAGCATGGCGATCGCGAAGTCTTTCCGCCGGCCCATGACTTGGACCGCGCTGTCGCGGGTAGGCGCCCTGAGTTCAAGCTGCTCTTGGTACGGAGCCGGAGGTTCAGGACAAAGCCCCCGGACCGCACCCGGCGCTGTCGGTTGATTCGGGAGCTGGCGTGACGTCGGTCTCCCGGACGCGGTGGTGGTCTTCGAGGCCGATGTTGTCGTGTGGGGGTGTCGATGGAGCCGGCGGTGATTTCGGCAGAGACGGTGCGGGTGGCGCGACCGCGTTCCCGAAGGGAGTCCGGCGATCCGGGTCAGGGACGAGTTCGGGCCGTCGTTCAGCGACGAGGAGTTCGCGGACCTGTTCCCAACCCGCGACTGTCGCGCGACGGCCAGCGGTAGGGCACCGATCGAGGCGACCTGATCGACGATCACAAGCGCAGTGCCGTGCTTGACTCTGTCGGGGATCTTGGAGTTGCCGAGGTCAACTGCCCAGGGTTCGCCAGGACTTCGGCCGGGGTATCTCGCGCTGGTCGAGGTGGTTCTGGAAGGCAGTGGGCCGGCGGGGCGTGGGTGCTTCCTCGGTCGGCGGCAGTCCGCTGAGGCGCTCGATGTTGACGGCAATGGCCGTCAGGGCGTGCTGAATGTGGGCTTTTCCCTGGCCTCTGTAGCGGCAGCGTCGCATGCCGTGTCCGTGGGCGAACTCGTTGACCGTGCCCTCCACTCCGGAGCGGACCGCGTAGCGGGTCTTCCACTCGGGTGTCTGTTGCTCGGTGCGGACGCGGAGTTGCAGGTCGCGGAGTTCTCGTGGGGGAAGGCCCACGGTGTGTCTCCGGTGATGGTTGTAGGTATGGAGCCAGCCGGGGTACGCGTCGCGGCGTTCCTGCTCGCTGAGGTAGGGCTTGGCGTAGGCCCATTCGTCGAGGAGCGTGCGGTTGAAGCGTTCGACTTTCCCGTTGGTCTGTGGGCGGTAGGGGCGGGTGCGTTTGTGGGTGATCCCTGCGTCGGCCAGTGTGTTGGCCCAGGTGCGTGAGCGGTAGCAGGAGCCGTTGTCGGTCAGGACGCGCTGGACGGTGATTCCGGCCTGGCCGAAGAAGTTCTGCGCCCGGGTCCAGAACGCGGAGGCGGTCTCCTTCTTCTCGTCGGCGAGGATCTCGCTGTAGGCCAGGCGGGAATGATCGTCGACGGCGTCGTGAAGGTAGCTGTAGCCCCCGCCGATCCGGTTCTTGCGACCGGCCTGGCGGCCCAGCACTTGATGGCCGCCGCCGTTGGGGATGTTGCCGAGCTTCTTGATGTCGACATGTATCAAGCCGCCTGGTGCGGCGTGCTCGTAGCGTCGGATGACACGGCCCGTGGCGCGGTCCAGGTGCGACAGCCGGGCGATCCGGTATCGGGTAAGTACTCGGTGCACGGTGGAGGGATTGAGGCCGAGCAGGTAGGCGATGCGGGCTGGGCCCCAGCGGCGCAGGACGCGGACTTTGATGATGCGCCGCTCGGTGCGGGTCGGCGTTTGACGCGGGCTGAGGTGCGGGCGACTGGAGCGATCCGTCATCCCGGCGGGTCCCTGCTCGCGGTAGCGGTCGGCCCACCGTTTCGCTGTGGTGGGTGAGACTTGGAAGCGTTCCGCCGCGCGGCGGAGTGGCCATTGGTCGTCGACGACGCACTGCGCCAGGCGCAGGCGGCCGGTCTCGGTCAGGGGTGCGTTGCGGTGGACCATGCGGGGTTTTTCTGGCTCGGAAGATGACGATGGCCGGGTGCACGAGTGATGTCTCGTGCACCCGGCCGTTGGATGGGCGCCGGCAAGTGGTGAGGTTCGGTAGCGGGTTGTGAAAACGTGGATGGGCTCGCGCGGAACGCGTGCGCTCTTCGCGGGTCGCCACCTCTCTCAGGCGGGGGTTCGCCGATCATGCTGAGCATGTCGGTGTGGTGTGGGGTCCACCCCAGTTCCTGGCGGGTGCGTGGCGCGCCCACTGCCACCTCGGCGTTCTCGCGCGCGCAGAGTTACCAGGCGACGGCTCCCTTGTCGTCGAAGAAGCCGCCTCGGGGGCCGTCGTCGGGCAGGGTGGCGAGGCGAAGGGCGATCGCGGAGCCCTGCTCAGGTGTTCGTTCCCCGGCGAATCCGGTGAAGTCGGTTGCGACGTACCCGGGGCATGCCACGTTCACGATGATGTTCGTGTCAGCGAATCGGCGGGCGTACTGGGCTGTGACGCTGTTGAGCATCGACTTGGAGGGTGCGTAGGCGGCCATGACCGGGCCGGTCTGCAGCGTCAGCGAGCCCATGTTGCTGGACATGTTGACGATCCGGGGCGAGGCGGCACGGCTGAGCAGCGGGAGCATCGCGTTCGTCACCCGTACAACCCCGAACACGTTCGTTTCCAGGACAGTGCGCAGGACGTCAAGGTCGAGGGTCGTGGGGTCCTGCGCCCCGTCCGCGAACCGGCCGGAGATTCCTGCGTTGTTGACGAGGACGTCGAGTCGCCCGGCTTCCTTCTCGATGCTCGCCGCCGCTGCGGCGACACTGGCGTCGGAGGTGACATCGAGGGCGACTCCGAACGCATCTATGCCTGCGGCATGCCACCGCCGCACGGCCTCCTCGCGTCGGGCGTCGTCACGCGCCCCCACTGCGACGGTGAAGCCAAGGGCTCCGAGACCCTGAGCGATGGCGAAGCCGATTCCCTTGTTCGCGCCGGTGACCAGCGCTGTCTTGGTGTTGTTCACGCTGCCCATGCTCAGCGCGCGGCGTCCGTTTCGTCCAATATCGATCAAGTACGCTGTGATACTCGGCGGGTATCACGAGGTGGATAGGGTATGCGAGTGGACGACCTGGAGACCCGTGAGTTGCGGTACTTCGTTGCGGTCGCCGAGGAGCTGCACTTCGGGCGCGCGGCCCAGCGGCTCGGGATCGCGCAGCCGCCGCTGTCGCGCGCCATCCGGCAGCTGGAACGTCGGCTCGGCGTCCAGCTTCTGGACCGGGATCGACGAAAGGTGGCCCTCACCGGCGCCGGCAGTGTCCTGCTGCGCGAAGCTCGGGTAGCCCTCGATGCGGTCGCGGCTGCCGCGCGCCGGACCCGGCGGGCAGAGGATCTCCAGCGGCCACTGGTACTGGTGACGAAAGCCGGCGCATCACACGAACTGCTGCAACGACTCCTCGCCTCGTCGGCAGCCGACACCGATACGGCACCGGTCGAAGTCGTCCTGTGCGAGGTCGGTGAGCAGGCACGGTTCCTGCGCAGCGGGCGCGCAGATGTGGCCCTCATGCACCGGCCGGTCGACGACCTGGCCGGGTTCGATACCGAAGACCTCTGCACCGAAGGCCAAGTCGCCCTCCTCCCGTCAGGACACCCGCTCGCCGCACGTCCCCAGCTCACCCTTGCGGACGTCGGCAACGTGCCTGACCTTCCCATCGCCCGATGGCCCCGGCTCGACGGCTCCTACCCCGACGGCCCCGGGCCAGAGGTGCACACCCAGTCACAACTCGCTCAGCTCGTCGCGCTCGGCAAGACCCTGCTCGTCATCCCTGCCTCCAGCCGCGCCTGGCAGTGGCCCGACCATGTCGCGGTGCCCGTCGTCGACGCCCCGGACATCACGACCGTGCTCGCATGGCCAGCTGGCCACCACTCATCGGTCCTCGCCGCACTGGCCCGAGCCGCGGCCGGGGTTCGCAACACGCCACCAGCTGCGCCCACGCCCTGAACCTCCTCGCCGCCCGACTCCGCGGATGTCAACGGGGGCCAGCCAGAGCTATATCGTTACCAACCTCTGTGAACAGAACAGCTGTGCCGTCTCATGAGGTTGGTTCCACGAACTCCTCGAACGACAATTGCTGCGGGAAGGTGCCGAGCCGTTCCGGCGGCTGGTTGAAGTCGAAGATGACGTGGTAGTCGCTGCCGGCGGTCCGGCTCATCGGAGGCTTCCTGCCCAAGGCGGCGTGCGGGGGGCTCGCTACCAGGCGCCCGCGGCACACGGGTTCTCTGCTGGAGGTGGGGAGCATGAGCGGTAGGCGCATGTTGGGGCACTCGTGTTGGAGCTACGGTCGGCCCAGGGCTTACAGCCTGCACCCTTGGCGAGAACAGTATTCCGGGCTGTCCGAGTACCGGCAGCGGCCCGGCTGGGGCCACTCGCTGGGCAGGTACGAACACGGGAAGGGCTGGTGCTGCCCGGTATGCGGTGACGAATGGTCCCTGTGGGTCGGACTGGGTGGCCTGCTGCGGTGCTGGTGGCCCGCACGCGACCAGGAGTCGGGAAAACAGTTCAACTTCGGACCGGACAGCTCGTGGTGGTCCTACGGGTACCGTGCTGAAGCCGAAGCGGCCGGCACCCGGTGCGCCCACACCCGGATCAAGGAAATAAAGGCAAGCCGGCGAGCCGAAGCGTTCAGGAACGACGCTCTGCTCTATCGCTGCCGACGCTGCGGCCGGGTCGTCCGTTGGAAGGGGATCGGAGAGTAGGCGCAAGCCCAGAGGCATTGCTCACGAAACCCGGATGGGTGCGGATCCTGTCGAGGGAGTTGCGCGCCGACTCATCGGCGACACCAGCGACCTCCCCGCCCGGTATCAGCGGAGCGGGACGCGAAGGTCAGCGAGAAGGCGGGGCCGACCGTGCAGTGATCGCGGCCGTGGAACCAACCTCACGAGACGACACAGCTAGCCGACCATGATCAATCTCAACGGCACTTCCTGTACCGCAACTACTCACACCCGATGCCGGTACGCGTCTGGTGGCGCTGCTGTCGCATGCACCTCCTGGAACGGTGGTGGTGCAGCGGGGGCCCCTATCTCTTTGGTCAAGCGAAACGGGGCTGCGTTGGTTCGCGTAGGCGGGCAGCATGGCGGCATGGCCGATCTGCTGTGGGACGACGTGAGCTGTTTCTTCGATCCGGACCTGATGGGGTCGCTGCCGGATGTGCGGGTCCCAGGTGCCTCCGTGGAGGACTGGCAGTGGGTCCTCGATCTTGTCGTTGAGAGGGGCTGGAAGTACCAGTACTCCGAAGGCGAGACGGTGCTTCCGGTGCCTCGCGCGGCGGCCGTTCTGGCCCGCCCCGCGGAAGCCGAGTGCCCAAGTTTGCGAGTTTGGCCGGTGCCCGGTGTGCTCGCGATCTTCCGTTTCCATACCGACGATGAGATTGACTTCGACGTCAATTTGCGGGAGTTGCAGGGCCAGGCGCGACTAGATGTGTTCTGTGGCTTCCTTCGTGAGATCGGGCGGCACTTGGGCAAGTCGGTGCTGATGGATCCGGAGAGCGACTCTGGCCATCCGGTGCTCGGGTTCGATGTCGAGGCTGATCGAGTTGTCCTCCTTGCGGAGCCGTTGGTCAGGTGACCGCAGTCGGCGGCCGGGATTCGTAGAAGGTTCCGTCGCGGAGCATCGCGTAGAGGACATCGGCTCGGCGTCTGGCGAGGCAGAGCAGGGCCTGGGTGTGATGCTTGCCCTGGCTGATCTTCTTGTCGTAGTAGGCCCGCGATGCCGGGTCGCCCAGAGCGGCGAAAGCGGAGAGGAAGAAGGCCCGTTTGAGCTGCTTGTTTCCCCGCCGGGAAGGCTGTTTGCCTCGGATCGAGGAGCCCGAGTTGCGGGTCGCGGGGGCGAGGCCCGCGTAGGCGGCGAGGTGACCGGCGGTCGGGAAGGTGCTGCCGTCGCCGACCTCGATCAGGATCCGTGCGCCGGTCCTGACGCCGATGCCCGGCATGGACGTCAGGACCTTCGGAAGAGGGTGGGCCTCCAGCAGTTCCTCGATCCGCCCGGCCAGCAACTTGCGCTGGTCAAGCACGGCGGTCAGCGATCCGGCCAGATTCGGGACGATCAAAGCGGCTGCCTCGGTGCCCGGAACAGTGACGGTCTGCTCGTCCAGGGCAGCGAAGATCTCCTCGACCAGCCGCTCGGCCATCCTCGGCGCCTTCGGCCGTAACAACGTGACGAGGCGGCGTCGGCCGGCCTTGCGAATCTGGGACGGAGAGCCGAACCGCTCCAACAGGGCCAGGACGGCCGGGTGTTGCAACCGCGGCCCCAGCACCCGCTCCAGCGAGGGATGGATCTGGGTCAGCAGGCCATGGAGCCGGTTGGCGACGCGGGTGGCCTCACCGGCCAGGTCGTCGTCGAAGCCGACGATCATTCCAGCTCGGCGATCGTCTCGTCCTCGCCGTCGATGGCCCGCAGCGTGTGAGTCATCGCCCGGGCCGCGTCCGCGATGATGAACGCGTCCCGCGCATCCGTCTTGGCCTCGCCCGGGTAGAGGTCGGCGATCCGGCGCATGGTCAGTCCGGGCAGGTAGGCGATGGGGCAGTCCATGTCCCTCGCAACCGCCAGCGGCAGGGCACCGATCGAGGCTGGCTGGTCGACTACGACCAGCACCGTTCCATGCTTGGCCTGGAGTTTCGCGAAGAGCTCGCGGAGTTTGGGTTCGGTGTTGGGCAGCCGCTTGTCGAAGGCTTTCTTCCCGGCCGGTGTGACGGCGTTGGCGTGGTGTTCGCCCTTGCCGACGTCCAGGCCGAGGAAGACGTCGATGTCGCCGGTGTCGATCACGTGCAGGCCCCTCCGGTCACGCATTTCGTCCGGCCGTGCCTCGGCATCGAGCTGCCACACCCACGTTACGGAGAGCTCTTCCGGCTCGGGTGAAGCCGGTGCTCAAGCCCCTCATCAGCGGTCCGTCGATGCCTCCGGGCCCGGTGACACCACCCCTCGGATCATTAACAACAAGGGGGGAAGCCATGCCGGACCCGAAGGCCGGTGAGCCCCATTGCGGAGCCACGAAAACGGTAACGGGGGGGCCTGCGGTGATCTGGTGACCGGGGTCGGCGGGGGGTCGGGGCCGCCGGGGTGGTGGGCTGTGTGGTGGCTGGGTGGTTTCCCGCCGGTCCGCGCGTTCGTCTTATGGCCGGGCAGCAGCTCGGGCGGGGATCGCGGGGGCCGTGTCGGTGGTGGAGAAGGCCGTCGGGGACTACAGGGACACGGGGACCAGGGGGGGACTGCGGGGACCAGGGGGGACTGCGGGGATCGCGGGGGTCCCCGCCCCCGCTGGCCCGGGCTCCGGCGGGGGCGGGGACGGTGTTCCTCCTCGCCGCTCGCGTCGCCGCCGCCGGTGCATCGACGGTGCAGGTGCGTGTCGTGCGGTGGTTGGAGTGCGGCCGGTGGCGGGACTGTCCGGGGGTGCTGTCCGGGGCGGCGGGGATGGCGGCCCCGTCTTTTCACCCGGTGGCGGGACGCTGGTGGGTGACTGCTGGGTGCCTGCGGCCGGGGGTGGGGTGGGGTGGGGTTTTGTGTCTGTGTGTGTTCCCGTCCGCTTCCCTGTCCCGGTCCGTTTCCTGCTGTTGGCGTACATCTCTGGTTGGCCCTGGCAAGATTTTCGTGAAGCGGGGCTGTGCCACCGTGCGCCGATGACGCTCCGTCACGGGTAGCGGGATCTTCGGTGAGTGTGATGACCTCGTACGAATTGTGTCGCCGCACCTCGATGCGGTGCGGGTGGAACGAGTGTGGTTGGCGGGCGGCGTGGTCCGTATCGCTGCCCGTACCCGCGAGTTGATGGTTGCGTGTCCGGACTGCCAGTGCGAGTCGGCGCGGGTGCACAGCCGGTATTCCCGCACGCTGGCCGATGTCGCTGCCGGGGGCCGCCCGGTGCTGATCAGTCTGACGGTGCGGCGGTTGTTCTGTGCCAGTACGGACTGCGGTCGGCGGACGTTTGCCGAGCAGGTGGAGGGGCTGACGGTGCGCTATCAGCGTCGCAGTCCGCTGCTGCAGCATCTGGTCGAGATGGCCGGGGTGCTGCTCGCCGGCCGTGGCGGGGCCCGGCTTCTGTGCATCTTGAAGACGCCGTTGTCGCGGACGAGTGTGCTGTTCCAGTTGATGCGCATGGGACTTCCGTCGGTCGCGACGCCGCGGGTGCTGGGCGTGGATGACTTCGCGTTGTACGCGGACGTCTACGGCACGCTGCTCGTGAATGCCGACACGCGGCTGCCGATCGAGTTGTGGGCCGGGCGCGATGCCGAGCAGCTGGCCTCCTGGCTGCGTGCGCATCCCGGCGTCGAGGTGGTGTGCCGGGACGGTTCGTTGGTCTACCGGCAGGGCATCGCCGAGGGAGCCCCGGACGCGGTGCAGGTCAGCGACCGTTTTCACCTGTGGCAGGGGCTGTCGAGGCGGGTCTCGGACATCGCTGCGGCCCACCGCGGCTGCCTGGCCGCGGCAGTACGTGAACCCGAACCGGCCCCAACGCCGTCGGACGAACCGTGCGAGGCGGCCGATACTCCCGCCCTCCGTCACGCGAAGCGACTGTTCGAGAGGGTCCAGGAGTACGCCGGCACGGCCCGCAGTCTCAGTGCGATAGCCCGCGAGCTCGGCTTGAACCGCCGCACCGTGGCCAAGTACGCACGCGCTGCCTGTTGGCAGGAGTGCGTACGGCGCACTCCGCCCCGCCGGTCCACGAGCCTCGACCCGTATCTGGAGTATCTGAGGCAGCGCTGGGAGCAAGGCGAGCACACCGCGACCGTGCTGCACCAGGAGATTGTCGCCAAGGGCTACGGCGGCCACTACCAGCGGGTCAAGATGGCCATCGCGCCGCCACGCCGCGGTCTGCCGATCGACACACCGCGCGAGCGGCCACCATCGCCCCGCCAGGTCGCCCGGTGGATCACTACCACACCGCCGAAGCGCGGCCTGCACCCCACCGAGGCACTCCGTCGGCTGCTTGAACACTGCCCGGAGCTCGACCAAACCCACACTCTGGTAGGGCAGTTCGCGGCCATGCTCGATGCCTGCGACGCCGCCCCGCTGCCGGCCTGGCTCGACCAACTCGCGGCCTCTGGCCTGTCTGCCTTGGCGAGCCTGGCCAAGGCCATCCGCGAGGACCAGCCCGCAGTCGTGCAGGGCATCACCACCCCGTTCAACTCCGGCGTCAACGAAGGCCGGATCACGGACCTGAAGCTCCAGAAACGGATCATGGCCGGCCGCGCCGGCGTTCCGCTCCTGCGCCACCGCGTCGTCCTCATGGCCCACCTCCGACGCCGCTTCCCGTGACGGAGCGTCATCGGCGCACGGTGGCACAGCCCGGCTTCACGGAAATCTTGCCAGGGCCATATTGAGCCGTATGCCGACACTCGCAGGCTCAGTGCAGTGTCCGTGCACGGTCCGTGTACGGTCCGTGCACGGCGGGGGGTGTCGGGCAGTGCTTGTGCGGGTCCACGGGACGGTGCGGAAGCCGCTGTGCACGTCCCGGCCGGG
>NZ_JBFBEA010000046.1:0-44880 GCF_040683495.1 Streptomyces sp. NPDC093544
GGCTCCGCCCCCGGACCCCCGTATCGCGCTGAACGCGCTCGTCCTCAAACGCCGGACAGGCTGGAGATAGCCCCTCCGGCGTTTGAGGAGCGGGGTCTGGGGCGAAGCCCCAGGGGACGGGAATGGGCAGGGGCGGAGGGGGCGAAAACTCGGGCCCGGCAGCCGGAGGACACTCCCTCCGGCCACCGGGCCCACTCCCCCGCGACCCCCGTACGCGGTGGCTATTGGGTTACTCGATTGCTCGACTACTCGACTACTCGGTGGCGATCGCGTTCAGCACATTCATCCGGCCCGCCCTGAACGCCGGGATCAGCGCGGCGAACAGGCCCACGAACGCGGAGCCGATGAAGACGGCGATGATCGTCGGCCAGGGGATCTCCAGGACCTTCAGACCTTCCAGGGCGAGCAGCTTCTGGGCCGTCGCGCCCCAGCCCATGCCCAGACCGAGGCCCAGGAGGGCACCGAAGAGGGCGATGACGACCGACTCCAGGCGGATCATGCGACGCATCTGGCGGCGGGAGAGACCGACCGCCCGCAGGAGGCCGATCTCACGCGTCCGCTCCACCACCGACAGGGCCAGGGTGTTCACGACGCCCAGGACCGCGACGATGATCGCCAGGGCCAGCAGGCCGTAGATCATGTTGAGGAGCTGGCCGATCTGGTCCTTCAGCGCTTCCTTGTAGTCGGTCTGGTCGCGGACCGTGTACTGCGGGTAGTCGTGCAGCGCCGACTTCAGGGACTTGTAGGCGGCTGCCTCCTGGCCGTCCTTCGCCGAGGCGAAGACCATCTCGTCGAGGGGCATCTTGTCGGCAGGCACGTACTTGGCGAGCGTGTCGATCGACGTGTACATCGCACCCGCGTCGATGACGACATCGCTGCTGGTGATCGCGCGGACCGTCAGCTGGGCCTCGGAACCGTCCTTGAAGGCGACGCCGATCTTGGATCCGAGGGTGATGCCGTGGTCCTTGGCGAACTCCTCGTGGACGGACATCGAGCCGGGCTTGTAGGCGTCCGCGAGCTTGCCTGCGACCGTCTTGGTGACGAGGTCCTGGGCGTACGTCGGGGTGGCCGCCGTGATCGCCGTGTCCTTGAGGGTCTTGCCGTCAGGAGTGGTGAAGTCGCCCTCGGTCCACTTGTACTCGGAGACCCGCTCAAGCCCCTCGGTCGACTTCACGGCCTGCACCGCCTGCGGGGTGATCAGCTGGCCGCTGTCGGACTGGATGATGAAGTCCGTGCCGACGGTCTTGTCGAGCTGGTCGGTGGCGGAGGCCACCATCGAGGAGCCGACCACGGAGAGGCAGGCGACCAGCGCGAGGCCGATCATCAGGGCCGCTCCGGTGGCGCCGGTGCGGCGCGGGTTGCGCAGCGCGTTGCGCTCGGCCATCCGCCCGACCGGGCCGAAGGCCCGCAGGACCACCACACTGAGCCCCCGGACCACCACACCGGCGAGCAGCGGGCCGATGATGACGAACCCGATGAGGGTCAGCACGACACCTGCGCCGAGGACGAGCGAACCGGAGCTCGCCTTCTCGGCCGTCGCCGCCGCGTAGAGGGAGGCGACTCCGGCGCCGGTGAGGACCAGGCCGATCAGACCGCGGACGAGGCCTGCCTTGCCGTCGGCCGGCGTACCGGCGTCGCGCAGCGCGGCCATCGGTGAGACCTTGCCGGCGCGCCGGGCGGGTACGTACGCCGCGAACACCGTGACCAGCACGCCGAGCAGCAGCCCGATCACCGGGGTCGTCCAGGCGACGGTCAGGTCGGACGTCGACAGGTGCATGCCCACGGCGCCCATGAGCTTCATCAGCCCGACGGCGATGCCGACGCCCGCGCCCACTCCGAGCACCGAGCCGAAGAAGCCGAGCAGCAGCGCCTCGACGAGCACCGAGAGGTTGATCTGCCTGCGAGAGGAGCCGATGGCACGCATCAGGCCGATCTCGCGGGTGCGCTGGGCGACGAGCATCGAGAAGGTGTTGATGATCAGGAAGATGCCGACGAGGAAGGCGATCCCGGCGAAGCCGAGCATCGCGTACTTCATCACGTTCAGAAGGCCCGCGACATCGCTGGCGTTGGCGTCCGAGACCTCCTTGGCGGTCTGCACCTGGTAGCCGCCGCCGAGTTCGGCCACGACGTATCGCTTCAGCTGCGCGTCGGTGACACCGGAGGCGGCGGTGACGTTGACGTTCGTGTAGACGTCGGACTGTCCGACCAGGGTCTGCTGGGCGGTCTTGGTGTCCAGGTAGAAGATCGCGGCACCGGGGTTGGTGACGGTGAAGTCGGCGATCCCGGAGATCTTGGCGAGGTGGGTGCCGACGGCGCTGATGACGCCGATCTCGTCACCCAGCTTCAGGTGGTGCTTGTCGGCGGTGTCGGCGTCGACCATGACCTGGTCCGCGGTCTTGGGCGCCGCACCGGAGGTGATCTTCATGGTGCGGGCGTCGTTGCTGTTCCAGCTGCCGACGATGGTCGGTGCGCCGCTGGAGGGCGACAGGCTGTCCTTGTCGGCGTCGACGACGGTCACCGAGGTCGAGAAGACGGTGCCCTCGGCCGACTTCACACCGTCGGCCTTCTGCACCTCGCCGAGCACGGAGGCGGGTATGACCGGCGGCTTGCCGTTGTCGGACTGGGTCTCGCCGGTGTCCGAGGCGTCCTTGGCGCTGACCGTGACATCGGAGGAGGTGGCCGCGAACAGCTTGTCGAACGTCGTGTTCATCGTGTCGGTGAAGACGAGCGTGCCGCAGACGAACGCCACCGACAGCATGACCGCCACGGCCGACAGAGCCATGCGCCCCTTGTGCGCGAAGAAGTTGCGCCTGGAGGTCTTCATGACAGTCATGACGTACGCCCCCGGGCGTCGAAGTCCTTCATGCGGTCCAGGACCTGATCGGCCGTCGGCTGGTGCATCTCGTCGACGATCCGGCCGTCCGCCAGATACAGCACGCGGTCCGAGTACGAGGCGGCCACCGGGTCGTGCGTGACGATCACGATGGTCTGGCCGAGCTCGTCCACGGAGCGTCGCAGGAAGCCCAACACCTCGGCTCCGGCACGGGAGTCCAGGTTTCCGGTCGGCTCGTCACCGAAGATGATCTCGGGCCGGGCGGCCAACGCCCGTGCCACGGCAACGCGTTGCTGCTGTCCGCCGGAGAGCTGGTTCGGTCGGTGCTTGAGACGGTCGGCGAGCCCGACGGTCTCGACGACCTGGGCCAGCCAGCCCTTGTCGGGCTTGCGGCCGGCGATGTCCATCGGCAGCGTGATGTTCTCGATCGCGTTCAGCGTCGGCAGCAGGTTGTACGCCTGGAAGATGAAGCCGATCCGGTCCCGGCGCAGCTGCGTGAGCTTCTTGTCCTTGAGCCCGGTGATCTGGGTCTCGTCGAGGTAGATCTGTCCGCTCGACACGGTGTCGAGCCCGGCGAGGCAGTGCATCAGCGTGGACTTGCCGGACCCCGAGGGGCCCATGATCGCGGTGAACTGGCCCCGCGCGATGTCCACGTCGATGTGGTCGAGGGCGACGACGCGGGTCTCACCGGACCCGTACGCCTTCACGACCTGCCGCGCTCGGGCGGCAACGGCCGTACGCCCTCCAGTGCCCCCGTGCCTGGGAATGGTTACAGCCGAAGTCACGGTATGTCTCCTAAGTCGGTCAGCGAAAAAGCCGCTGAGGTGCTGCATGGATGCTTCGCGTGAAGTGGTTACGCGGATGAGCGGATGACTCGCGTGAACTGGTTACGTCGGTGATTCGCGTGCGGTGGCTACGTCGGTGATTCGCGTGCGGTGGCTACGTCGGTGATTCGCGTGCGGTGGCTACGTGGATGAGTCTGCGGGTCGGAGGGTGTCCGGCGCGCTGGTGCCCGGACCCGTCTTGTGCTGGGGAAAACCCCACCCCCGAAGGTGCGGTCCTCCGCCCCGAGCAGTGCCGTCGCACTGCCCTCAGCGGCATAAAGCCAGGTTAAGGAAGCACCCCGCCCCGTCTCGTCCTCCGCCGGTACGACCTCGCCCCGAGCCCTTGTAAGGAGGGACCCCTAGGGGCAGTCCACCCTTGGGCGGAGTACGCCTCAGGGTCACCTCCACCCCCGGACCCGGCCCAGCGTCCACCCTGCCGCGACGGGAAGGTCAAGTGGCAGAGTGTCCCCGGCAGATAGATGCAGGGGGAAGGAATCCAGTGGGCCGTAGCCGACCTGCGATACACGACGCCGCCCAGCACCCCGGTGCCGGAAGCGGTACCGACAAACGCGGGGCCGTCGTCGCCGCCCTGATGCTCTCGATGGCGCTGGCCGCGCTCGACGCCACCATCGTGTCGACGGCCGTACCGCAGATCGTCGGCGACCTGGGCGGTTTTTCGGTCTTCTCCTGGCTGTTCTCGGGCTACCTGCTGGCCGTGACCGTCACGCTGCCCGTCTACGGCAAGCTCTCCGACGCCTTCGGCCGCAAGCCGGTGCTGGTCGCGGGCTCCGTTCTCTTCCTCGTCGGCTCACTGCTCTGCGCCACCGCCTGGAGCATGGCCGCGCTCATCGCCTTCCGCGTCATCCAGGGCCTGGGCGGCGGCGCCATCCAGGGCACGGTGCAGACGCTCGCCGCCGATCTCTACCCGCTCAAGGAACGCCCGAAGATCCAGGCCAAGCTGTCCACGGTGTGGGCGACTTCGGCGATCGCGGGCCCCGCGTTCGGCGGTGTCCTCGCGGCGTACGCCGACTGGCGGTGGATCTTCCTCATCAACCTGCCGATCGGCGCGCTCGCCCTGTGGCTGATCGTCCGGCACCTGCACGAGCCCCGGCGCGAACCGGCCCCCAGGCCCCGCATCGACTGGGCGGGCGCGCTCGCCGTCTTCGCCTGCGGCGGCGTCCTGCTGACCGCGCTGGTACAGGGCGGGGTCGCCTGGGACTGGCTGTCGGCACCATCAATCGCCCTGTTCAGTACGGGACTTGTGCTGATCGCGGTCGTCATGGCCGTCGAGCGGCGGGCCGCCGAACCGATCATCCCCGGCTGGGTGTGGCGGCGGCGCACCATCGCCGCGGTGAACCTGGCATGCGGCGCGCTGGGGCTGCTCATGGTCGCCCCGACGGTGTTCCTTCCCACCTACGCCCAGGCGGTCCTGGGCCTGGCTCCGATCGCCGCCGGATTCGTTTTCTCCGTATGGACGTTGAGCTGGTCGCTGTCGGCGGCGCTCAGCCAGCACGTCTACCGCCGCATCGGGTTCCGCAACACCGCGATGATCGGCATCGGCACGGCGACCGTCATCCTGCTGGCCTTCCCCTTCCTGCCCTACCCGGGCGAACCCTGGCAGCCGACTCTCCTCATGCTCCTGCTCGGCGGCGCGCTGGGCCTCTTCCAACTCCCCCTGCTCGTCGGCGTCCAGTCGAGCGTCGGCTGGGCCGAACGCGGCACCGCCACCGCATCAGTCCTCTTCTGCCGCCAGACCGGCCAGACCGTGGGCGCCGCGCTGTTCGGCGCCATCGCCAACGGGGTGCTCGCCACGCGGCTCGGCGGGGCGGGCGACCTGGACTCGGTGACCCGCGCCCTGGACCAACCCGCAGGCGTGCCGGAGGAGTTGCGCCACGCGGTCGCCGAAGCGGTCCACGCCGTCTACCTCGGCGCGGCGGTCGCCGCCGGACTCGCCTTCCTGGTCCTGCTGTTCGTGGCGCCGAGACGCTTTCCGGTGCTGACGGAAGACGAGGGGACGCAGGACACCGAGGGCACTGGGGTCATAGAGCCGTCGCCTGCTCCACGTGGTGCACCTTGATGTACTTCTTCCCGAACGCCCCGTAGGCCTCCCTGAGGATGGGCCCGGCCTTCGCGGGGTCGTCGACGCCCACGAAGACGAAACCCGCCTCGTCCGCGCCGACTTCACGCAGCGAGAAGGTGCCGTCCCAGCGGTGCATGTCCTCGCCGATCCGGTCGACGAGGGCCTCCAACTCCACCTCGGTGGCGTCCGTGTCGTGCAGCCGCACCGTCACACCCTTCTCGGCGGCGCCGCAGATATCGGCGTCGAACTCCCTGGAAGGGATGCGGTACACGTCCGCGGCCCGGTCGTCCTCGTCGACCGAAAGACCGGTGTAGACGCCGGAGTAGCGCCCCTTGGCCAGCTGGTCGATGTACGCCAGCACCCGGTACAGCGGGGTGTCGTCCGGCGGCCCGACTTCGGGACCGGGGCCAGGGAGACTGCCTACCGGCCGCGTCCCGACGCACACGGTGGCGGGCCCGGCCGACGCGGTCTCGTCACCGGCGTCCGCACTGGATCCCTGAAGCAGGACGAGCGCCAGCGCGCCCGTGATGGCGGCGCCCGTTGCCCCCTTCGCATTGCCGAGCTTCTTCACGTGGCCGGCCCTCCCCGCAGATTCCCATTCCCATCGGTTCGGTACTGAGACGCCGAAGGCGACGGATGCGTTCGAGCCGCCGACGGACGCGTTCGAGCCGCAGAGGCCACCCGGCCCAACGAACACCGGGCTCCCGCACCCCCGCACCCTTACGTCCTCACGCCCTCACCGACCAGTCCCTGATCAACTCGGCCGGTCTTCTCCGCGGCCCGGTCGACCGACATCACATACCGACCACTCGGCTTGGCGAAATCCCCACACATCCCGACTACGTACGAGTAGCGTGCGTCGCCCACACCCCCCAGCTCCCTGCGGTCCGCACCGGACCCGAGCCACGCAAGGAGAAACGGGATGTCCGACCCGTCCTCGTCCCCGTTCCCGCCCCCGGAGCCCCAACCACCACACCAGCACCCGTACCAGCAGCCATCACACCAGAACCCGTATCAGAACCCGTACCAGCAGCCACCCGCTCCCCAGCCCTCCCACAACTCCACCCCCTCCCACCTCACTTACCCCTGGCAGCCGCCGCCCCCCGAACCCTCGAGGAGGCGCCTGCCGCGTCACCACGCGCTGGGCCGGCACAGCGACATGCGCCTGCTGCGGACCGCGTACCGCAGACAACGCCGCGTGGCGACGCTCACGGCACTCGGCTACTTCGTCCTCTTCCTCCTGCTGTCCGCGTACGCGCCCGGCCTGATGACGAGCGAGGTGTCCGGTGGACTGTCGACCGGTCTGCTGCTCGGTCTGCTCCAACTGCCCGTGGCCTGCCTGGCGATCGGGCTGTACGAGTACACGGCGCGCCGGAGTGTCGACCCGCTCGCGGACCGGATCCGCAGACAGACCGAGCTGGACGCCAGGCGGGAGGCCGCGCGATGACCGGATTCAGCAGTTCGGCGCAGGCGATGTCGCTGGTAGCGTTCACCACGGTGGCGACGATCACGCTGCTGCTGTGCGTGCTGACCGGGCCGGACCGCGACGACCTGGACGAGTTCTACACGGGGTACCGGTCGCTGTCGCCGATGCGCAACGGCCTTGCCATCGCCGGGGATTACATCTCGGCGGCGACGGTACTGGGCGCCAGCGGCGTCATCGCACTGGCCGGGTACGACGGCGTCGTCCTCGCCCTGAGCACCGCGCTGTCCCTCATGCTGCTGATGTTCCTGCTGGCCGAACCGCTGCGCAACGCGGGCCGGTTCACCATGGGGGACGCGCTCGCGCGACGGATTCCGGGACGCGCGGTGCGCATCACCGCGTGCGCCACCACCATCATCGCGCTGCTGCCGCTGATGCTTGTCCAACTGGCAGGGTCCGGCGACTTGTTGGCCTTCATCCTCGGCTTCTCCGGCGACTCGGTCAAAACGGGCTGCGTCATCGGTCTTGGCGCCCTGATGATCAGCTACGCGGCGATCGGCGGTATGAAGGGCACCGCGCTCATCCAGATCCTGAAGATCGTGATGCTGCTCGGCTCGGGCGTCGTCGTCGCCGTACTCATCCTGAACCGGTTCGACTGGAATCCGGGCACGCTGCTGGACTCGGCGGCGCAGGGCAGCGGCGTGGGACCGGCGTTCCTGCAGTCCGGAGTGCAGTTCTCGGGCGGCGCCAACCCCCGGCTGGACATGATCAGTTCAGAGCTGACCGTGGTCCTCGGCGGTGCGTGCCTGCCGCACGTCACCATGCGTATGTACACGGCGAGGAGCGCCCGGCAGATACGCCGCTCGATGTCCTGGGCGGTGCCGTGCGTGGCGCTGTTCGTCCTGGTCATGACGGTCATCGGCTTCGGCGCCACGGCCCTGATCGGCCGCGCGACGATCGCCGCGGCCGACCCGCAGGGCAACACGGCGTACCTGCTGGGCTCGAAGGCCGCGTTCGGCCCGGACGTCTCGACGGGCGAGACCCTGCTCTTCACCACCGTCACCACGGCGATCTTCCTGACCCTGCTCGCCTCGGTCGCCGGAATGATCCTGGCCTGCGCCAACTCCCTCGCCCACGACCTGTTCGCGCACGCGAGGCTCTTCCGGGGGCACCGCCGTCACACCGACGAACTCTCCCCGCGCCGCGAGATGCTCCTGGCCCGCGTCTCCGCCCTGGCAGTCGGCGCGTTCGCCATCCTCCTTGCCACCTTCGTCCAACACCGCAGCCTCCAGCCCCTGATCACCCTCTCCTTCTGCCTGGGCGCCTCTGCC
The DNA here is from genome assembly GCF_040683495.1 of Streptomyces sp. NPDC093544. NCBI lineage: Bacteria > Bacillati > Actinomycetota > Actinomycetes > Kitasatosporales > Streptomycetaceae > Streptomyces > Streptomyces sp. NPDC093544. Next base: position 8,492 of record NZ_JBFBEA010000046.1, read on the forward strand.
CTCGCTCCTGCCCTGATCTACACCCTCTTCTGGCGCCGCTACACCCGAACAGGCCTCCTCGCCACCCTCATCGGCGGCACTCTCACCGTCCTCCTCCTCATCCCCGGCACCAACCTCGTCTCCGGCACCCCCACCTCCGCCTTCCCGGACGCCGACTTCAACTGGTTCCCGTTCACCACGACCGGCCTCGTGTCGATCCCGCTGGGGTTCGCCTACGGGTGGCTGGGGACGGTGATCTCCGGGAGGAGGAAGACGGAGGAGCAGAGGAGGCAGTACGACGCGGTGGAGGGGTGGATTCTGGCGGGGGCGGTGCGGAGGGAGAGCCGTTGAGGGGCCCACTCTTCAACGGGCCGAGCCGGACGGGTGGGCGGGAAACGCGGCGCGGAGCGGCGGAGCAGGGAACCCCGTCGCGGAGCGGCGGAGCAGGGCACGCCGTCGCGGAGCGGCGGAGCAGGGCACGCCCGGCAGGCGGAAGCCGACGCGCCTCCGGCCACGGAGACCCCGTCGCGGAGCGGCGGAGAACGCCCGCCAGAGCAAGGCGCAGCTACTCCGCCGGGGCCCGCCCCGTCAACGCGGTAAGGCTCGTCCGTACGTGGTCCATATGAGCCCGCACGTCATCCCACTGCTCCCCATGTTCCCGCAGCACCCGCTCGGTCTCCCGAGCGATCCGGTCCTCCCGTACCCGGGCCTCCGCGAGCACCTCGGCGGCCCGCGCCCCCGCGTCCTCCTGCCCGTGCCGGGCCGATTCCTCGGCCTCGGCGAAGGCCCGCTTGGCCTCGGACAACGCGGCCTCGGCACGCGCGACCCGCTCCACGTGGTGTGCGTCGAGCGCGGCCTCCCGGTCGGCGGCGGCCCGCTCGGCCTCCTCCCAGCGTTCGGCGTGCTCCTTCTCCTGCTCGGTGAGGAGCCCCTCCGTGCCCTGCCGTACCTCCCGCAACGCGGCCAGCGCCTCACCGCGGTTCTCCTTGATGTCGCGCCGGGCGGAGATCCGCATCTCGTCGGCCGCGGCACGGGCGGCGAGGAGCCGCTGCCGGGCGCGTTCCTCGGCCTCGCCGCGCACCTCGTCGGCGTACGCCGCCGCGGCCTCCCGCACCGCTCGCCCCGCCGCCTCGGCCTCGTCGACGTCGCGCCGAGCGTCCCGGCGCGCGGTGTCCCGTACGGCCGCGGCCTCCTCCTCGCCCAGCTCGAAGATCCGCCTGGCGCCGTCCCCGAGCGTCTCGTACGTCTGCGGGACGAGCCGCGCCACAAGCTCCCGCAGCCGCTCCGCCTCCGCGTCCATCTCCTTGGCCAGCACGGTCAGCCGGGCCGCCCGTTCCCACGCGGCGTCCCGGTCCCGGGAGAGCCCCACGGCGTACGCGTCGACCTGCTCGGGACGGTAACCACGCCCCCGTACGGCCATGAAGCCGTACGGCGCCTCCGATGCGCTGCTCATCCTTGAACCCCTCTCCGCCGGACACACACGAAATGACGAACGACTTATGACGAACGATTTCGCGCACATCTTGATGGATCAGACGGAAGTGTTCATAACGCGACACTCCGCCCATCCATCCGGTCAAGGGTGCGTCATTTGAGGTCGGAAGCCGGAATGGGGGTGTCGTCGCGGAGTGCGGAGAAGAGCTGTTCGGCCTTCGCGGAGTCCCACTCGACGACATCACCGACCCCGTCGACGGAGGTCTCCTCCCCCACCGGAACGGTCGTCGTGGCCCCGTCGCCGTCCGCGAGGTCCTTCATCCGCAGCCCCATCTGCCCCAGATCCCGCACCCCGGTCCCGTCGTCCACCGTGAGCGCGTCGAACGAAGCCCCCAGCCAGGGAATCAACCGCCACGGCGGCACCACCACAGCCGGGCTCAGCGCCTTGTCCGCGACCGCACTCACCAACTGCCGTTGCCGCTTCACCCGTCCCAGGTCCCCCAACGGATCGGAGTACCGCGCGCGGACGTACGCCAGTGCCTGCGTCCCGTTCATCCGCTGGCACCCGGCATCGAAGTCGGCCCCGGACTTCGTGTCGTGCAGCCCGCCCTTCGCCACACAGATCGTGACACCGTCGAGCGAGTCCACCACGTCGACGAAACCGAGGAAGTTCACCTCGGCGTAGTGGTCGAGGTTCAGCCCGGTGGCCTGTTCGACGGTGCGGGTGAGGAGTTTGGCGCCGCCGAGCGCGTACGCCGCGTTGATCTTGTTCTTCCCGTGCCCCGGGATGTCGACGTACGAGTCCCTGGGGAGCGACACCAGATACGGTCCGCTCTTCCCGTAGTGCAGCAGCATGATCGTGTCGGTGTTTTGCACATCGTCATTGCCGACGTGCAGTTCTTTGCGCTGTTCGGGGGTCAGCTCGGAACGGCTGTCGGACCCGATCAGCAGCCAGTCCGCGCCGGGATCCGCGCTCGGCCGGTCCGCGTACGAATCGAACGCGTCGGTGTGCCGCAGCCGCGAATCCCCCCAGAAATACAGGCCGATGCCATACGCGACGACGCACAGCACAAGGGTCAGCAGAGTCAGCGCCAGCCGCTTGGGCCACCGACGCCCACGCCCGTTCCCTCGCCTGCGCTCTCGCTGTTCCGGCCGCGTAGTCATGACCGCATGATCGAGGCGCCCGACCCGTCGCGCAGGTCGAGCGCCCCGTTCGTACGTACGCCGGCGGGCCTACAGCAGCCCGTCCCACATCTGTTCCAGCAGCACCGACCACCAGCTCTCCGGGGACCCGAGGGCCGCCGGGTCGAGGGAGGCGAGCTGGGCCTGGAAGTCAACGGTCCAGCGGCCCGCCTGCTCCTGGTTCAGTCCGAAGCGCAGCCGCCACATCCGGCCGAGCAGGGCCAGGCACCGCCCGAACTCGGGCAGCCCCGTATTCACGAACTGCGGCGGCACCGAGCCACCGCCCGGACCCGCCTCCACCGGCACGGCCACGATGTTCGCCGTGCCGTACTGGACACAGATCGCCTTGCCGAAGTCACTGCCCATCACAAGGTACGAACCGGCGTCCGAGGCCGGCTGTACCCCGCGCTCCATCGCCAGCTCAGCCAGCGTCGGCACCGGACGCCCCGGCTGGGCCTGCGCCCAGAAGAACGGGCCCATGTCGACCGGAAGCCCGGCCACCACCAGCGTGTGCGCCACGATGTTCGGCACACCCTGCCGCGACACCGCCACCTGGTCGAACCGGAACACCCCCGGCCCGAACGCCGCGGCCAGCTCCTGCCCGATCGCCTCAGGCGGAAGCGGCGGCGCGGGCTGCACCGGCGGGATCGGCGCCCGCACCGGCGCGGGCCGCGCCGGCCCGTCCGCCACCTGGTGCAACTCCCCCTGGTGCGCGAGCAGTTGCCCCATTCCCTGCTGACGGCTCGCGTGATCCGTGCCGTACGGAGCGATGCTCGTGATCCGCGCCTGCGGCCACGTCTCCCTGATCATCCGCGCGCAGTACGCGCCCGGCAGCTCACAGGACTCCAACTCCGTGTGCAGCTCAAGGACCTGCTGCGGCGGCACATTCATCGCCCGCAGCTCATGCAGCATCTGCCACTCCGGATGCGGCGTACCCGGCGCCGAACGCCGGATCAACTGCTGCTCGGAACCGTCCTGCGCGCGATACCGCAGTACGGCCTGATACCCGGGCCCGACAGTCGGCTGACCCGTCTGCGGATAGCCGTAAGCCGGGGGCTGCTGACCGGAGTTCCCCGGCTGACCCGGCAGGGGCTGACCGGCGAGGGGCTGACCCGGCAGAGGCTGACCTGGCAGAGGCTGACCCGGCCTCGGCTGACCCGGCAGAGACTGGGGCGCGCCCGGGGGCATGCCGGGGGCGTGCGGGGGCGGCGGTGCGCCAGGCCCCCCGACCGGCGGACCCGAAAGCATGGTCGCGGCGTGATGAACAGCGCCGGGGGGCGTACCACCGGGAGGGTTCGGCGCACCAGGAGCACCCGGGGCGCTTGGAGCCCCCGGGGCGCCCGGCGGCTGGGACGCGCCAGGACCCCTGACCGGCGGTCCCGACAACATGGTCGCGGCGTGATGGACACCGCCCGGAGCATTCGGCCCCCCGGGCGCACCGGGCTGCCCCGGAGCACCAGGCCCCGCAGGCGCGCCGGGCGCACCGGCCCCCGCAGGTCCTCGTCCTCCCTCAGGCCCGTCCGAACCGAGCTGCGACACAAGCTGCGTCGGCACATACCCGCCCGCGGGCGTACCCGGCGCACCGGGCCCGGACGACGGAGGCGCACTCCCCGGCCGCGCGCCCGGCACTCCCGGCGCACTCGGCGGAGGCGGAGCGCTCGCCGGACCCCGCGCACCCCTCGGCGGCTGGGCCTTGCTGGTCGCGGCGTCGGCAATGTCACTGGCATTGTGAGGCAGAGAAGGCGCGGCGGGCGGCGTACCGGGAGCACCCGGAACCGGCGGCGCACCAGGCGGCGGCGTCCGCGGAGCTCCACCTGGCCCCTGCGGGAACCCGTACGCGGGCGCACCCGAAGGAGGCACACTCTGCGACCCGCCCTGAACCGGCGGCGTCCCCGGAACTCCACCCTGCCCCGGTCCCTGCGGATAGCCGTACGAAGGCGCCCCCGGAGGGGGTGTGCCCGGCGGACCGCCGGGACCCTGCGGATACCCGTACGAGGGCGCGACCGGCGGAGTCTCGCTCCGAGGAGCGCCCGGTCCCTGCGGCGAGTGGGGGTTGTCGACCGCCGGAGCCGCCGCCGTACGCGGAAGTTGGCTGCCCCCGGACATCAGGGCGGTCCTGGCGTTCGGCGGCGGGGTTCCGGGGTCGCCGACGTCGGTCAGCGGCGGCGCGAACACGGTCGCCGGCAGCGGTACGGAACGGTCGTCGCCGGCATCCGCGTTGGTGTCGGTCCCCGCCCACGGGGTCGCGTCGGCGGGCACACCCGGCGCCCCCGCGCCCTGAGCGCCACCGGCCGCGGGCCAAGCCGGACCCCCGCCGGGAACCGAGGGCGCACCCGGCACGAAGTGCGCCGGAGGCGCATCGGCCGGTGGTGCGTCAACGGGGGACGACGTGGAGTGCGCCCCCGCCCCAGAGGACCCGTTCGGCACAGAACCCGAACCCGCACCCGCAGCGACAGCCGCAGCACGAGACCCCGCCCCGTCCGACGGACCACCCGAAGGCGCACCCGGCGCCCCGGTCCGCCGATCCGGAATCCCCAACTTGTCCGCAGCCTCCTGCAACCACTCAGGTGGACTCAACAAGAAGGAAGTCTGGTTCAGATCGACGCGAGCAGCAGGGGCAGGCGCCGTCTCCGGAGCCGCGTCCTGCACGCCGTACTGCTCCTCGTACCGGCGGATCACCTCACCCACCAGCAGCGAGGGCCACAACGTGGCCTCCCCGCTGTCGCGGGCGATGACGAGCCGCTGCGCGCCCCCGTCGGAACGCGGACCGTCCACACGGTCCTCGGCCCACACCACGAACCCGAGTTCGAACTCCCGTACCCGCACCTCACGGTGCTGGTACGCGACCACATCCCCGTTGATCCACTCTTCCGCGCGCTCCTGCGCCTGCGCGAAGGTCACCATCGAACGCTCACTCCCCCACCGAAGTCGCAGAAGCCACCGCTTGGACGGGAACGGCATGCGCGAAGCCACCGTCCACCATCAGGTTCGCCACCGTCTCCAGCTCCGGCGGATTACCCGCGAGCCGGGACAGGAACTGGTCGAAGTCATCGCCACAGGGCAGCAACAGCCGCTGCACCCGCTCCGCCGGCGGCCAGGCGTCCTGGTCACGGACATCGTCGTACGCGCAGAACCAGACCGACCCGACCCCGTCACCCTTCACCTTCACGGCGAGCAGACCGCCCTGCACGAATGCGACGCACAGGTAGTCCTTGGTGAGATGGTCGCGCAGGCACTTGTTGATGTAGACGAGGTCGTTGAGCGCGGCCTCGTCGCGCACCGTGAAGAACGGCTGGTCCACCAGGAGGCCCAACTCGGCGTCCAGCGCGGCGCCCACCGGCGCGCAGCCCCCGGCAGCCTTCAGGAAGGACCGATACGCACCCGGCAGCCGGTAGCCAAGGTCCTCCTCGACCCCCTGCACCTGCTGCTCGGTCACCGCGACCGACGCCTTCGGCAGCCCGAAGTGCGCGGGCCACGTCTCCTGCAACGGCCGCGTACCCCGCTTGTCATGGTCCACGAGCGCGGTCGACAGCCCCCCGTGGTGCCGCAGCAACGCCTTCACGTCGACAGGCACGAGTTCCAGCCGCCGGGTGCCCGGCACGTGGTGCCAGGTCCATCCGTGCGGAGTCGCCACCGCGGGAATCGTGTCCCACAGGTCATGTCCGGACGCCGCGAGCGCGGCATTCGCCGAGACATAGTCCGTGAGCCGCAACTCATCCACGCCGAAACCCTCCGGGGGCTCGGCGATCTCCGCGGCGGCACGCGCGTACGCCGAGAAGTCGGGATAGCCGTACTCGTCGACCCGCACACCTCTGGGGTGGCGGGCAGCCCGGACCGGGTCCGGGAAACGTACGACCTGCCCGGCGTAGGCCGCGTTCGGCGGCGCGGCTTGCTGCCCGAGCCGACCTGTCGTCATGGCGGTTGCCCCCTGCGGCGTCGTCAATAGCGGTATGGATCGCGGATGTCGACAGCCTATGCGGTTGTACGACACCGGTCACCGGGCCTCCGGTTCCGTGACCTGCCGTCACCTCGCCGTGACGGTGTGACGAAGACCGGGCGTGTCGCGCCGCCCCAGCTTCCCCACCCGCCACGCCATTTGGCAGTCTGTCTCCGCACCGGGGGATGCATGGGAGGGAAAAACGATCATGAACGCGACTCATACAGGCACGTCCGGGGACCCTAGGGTCGGCTGGAGCAGCGCCGAGGCACCGCACGCCCCTACCCTCCAGCACCGCCGAGACGGCATACTCCCCACCGTCGCCGCCGCCCTCTCCGTACGCGGCGAGACCCTCACCGGCACGGCCGCGCGCGGCGACCAGCCGCCTGCCCTCCACCCGCTGGTCCAGGACTTCCTCGACACCCTCACCAACTCGCAACGCGACCGATTCACCGGCCGCTGCGCCGAGGCGATCCTGATCTCCCGCCACATCGCCTCCGTCGACGCCGCCCGCAGCAAGCGCGCCGGACGCAAGCCACTGACGAACGGCGAGGCCCGCAAGGCCCTCAAGCAGGCCAAGCTCACCGCCCGCCGCATCCGCGAGGACGGCGACCCACTGCACGGCAGCTTCGCCGCACCCTGCCGCTCCTGCACAGCCCTCAGCGACCACTTCGGCGTACGCATCGTCGACCCGACGGCACCCGACGCCTGAACTCCCCGCGCCCCGCTCACGTACCAACGGAGATGACGCCCGTCCACGTCCCCACGAGGGTCGTACGACCCCGCCTCCCCCGACACTCGACGAACTGAAGGGCAGATGCACGCCGACCGCACCTCCACCACACGCTTCCCCGTCCCCGTGGACGCCGCGCTGCGCTCCGCCGGGTGGCAGCCCGGGCGCTGGGACATAAAACAGGCCGAGTACTGGGCCGACGCCCTGCGCGGGCATGAGTCGCCGGCCGGGCACCAGCACGCGGTGTTCCCTGCGGCGGTCGAGGCGTGGGCGGAGTTCGGCGGCCTCCACGTCACCTCGACCGGCCCCGGCCCCGGCCGCCAGATCGCCCCGGCCGCCCTCCACTTCGACCCGCTCCACGGCCTCCACCTGGCCCGCACCCTCGGCGACCTCGGCCGCGCCCTCGACACCGAGGTCTGCCCCCTCGGCGAGGAGTCCGACAACCGCGCCCTCCTCGCCATCGACGCCGAGGGCCGCGTCTACGCCCTCGACCACACCGGAGACTGGTTCCTCGGCCCGGACATCGACACCGCCCTCAACACCCTCCTCTCAGGCACCGCCCCCGTCCGCCTGACCACCGCCTAGCCACCCCCGGCATCACGCCAGCCCCCAAAGACAAGGCCCTTTTCGCCCCCTCCGCCCCCTACCCGTCCCGTGCCTGGGGGCTGCGCCCCCAGACCCCGCCATCGGCCTGAACGGCCTCGTCCTCAAACGCCGGACAGGCTAAAGACTGCCCGGACGAGGATGAAGAGTGACGCCCCCACGGGTGGGTGGGAGCGCGGGTGGGCGGGGGATCGGGACGGCACAGCCTCCGTCCCTTCCTCAAACGCCGGATGGGCTGTAGCCGCCCGGGCCGGGGATGAAGAACGGAGCCCTCACGGGTGGGCGGGAAAGCGGGTGCGCAGGGGATCGAGTCAGCAGCACCCCACCCTCGAACACCCGCAAGGCTCAAGACCTCCGGCCGGGCTCAAGACCGCCCGGCCGGAGGTGAAGAGCGCGCCCTCGGCGGAGCTGAAGAGCCCTCCCCGCCGGAGCCGGAAAGCGTTGCCATGCCGCCCGCAGCCGGAAAGCGTTGCCGCGGCGGCCCGCAGCCGAATGACGGCGGAAGGGGGCGTGCCGGTACGTCCACATGCCCGTCGCGTACGTCCGCGTCACCGGACCCCTCGCATCCTGCCCAACGCCTGATCCAGCGGCGACGGGCGGGACGTACCGGCACGCCCCCGACCCACCCACCCACCAGACAGCGAACAGCGGACCGCAGCCACGCACACCGGACCGCAGGCGAACTCACCCACCCGCCGCCGGAATCACCGCAGACACCCGAAACCCCCCGGCATCCGTAGGCCCGGACACAAAAACTCCCCCCAACGCACTCACCCGCTCCTTCATGCCCAGCAACCCGTTCCCCCCACTGGGCAGATGCACGGACGAAGCCGCCCCCGGCTCCGGCGGACACTCGTTCTCCACCTGCATCGCGATCTCCGCGACCCGATGCGCCAACCGCACATGCGTCTTCGCACCGGCCGCATGCTTGTGCACGTTGGTAAGGGCCTCCTGAACAACCCGATACGCGGTCTGCTCGACCTCCCCGGCGTACCCGGGCGAGTCCCCCTCGACCGACAGATCGACCACCATCCCGGCCGCCGCCGACTGCCCGATCAACTCATCGAGCTCCGCGAGCGACGGCCCGTCCACGGCATCGTCGGCGGCCCGCGACGCCGCAGCGGCCGCCGCCACAGCCACGGCGGCAAGCGGCATCGCACGGTCCCGCGAATCCACCCCACCCCCCGTACGCAGCACACCCAGCATCTCGCGCAGCTCGGTCAGCGCCTGACGCCCCATGTCGCCCACAAGCGCCGCGTTCTTGACCGCCTTCTCAGGATCCTTCCGCGCGACGGCCTGAAGGGCGGCGGCATGCACAACCATCAGACTCACCCGGTGCGCGACCACATCGTGCATCTCACGAGCGATCCGCGTCCGCTCCTCGTTACGCGCCCACTGCGCCCGCTCCTCCGCCCGCTCCGCGAGCAACTGCAACTCCCGCTCCAGCGAATCCGCCCGCTCCCGCAGGCTCTCCATCAGCCGCCGCCGCGCCCCGACGTACAGCCCGAGCAGCACGGGCGGAGCGTTCATCCCCAAAGCAGTCGCGATGGAAATGAAGGGGACGAACCAGTTCCCCATGGGCACGTCACCGCTCACCACGGCCTGGTGCGCCCGTACGTACGTCACGATGAGCATCCCGGCGAAGGACATCAACGCCAGCGACCCGATGATCCGCCGCGGCAGCTCGGACGCGGCCAGCGTGTACAGCCCGACGAGCCCCATCAGGAAGCCCATCTGGGCGGGCGTGATGGCGATCGACACCAGCACGACGGCGATGGGCCACTTCCGCCGCAGCAACAGCGTGAAGCCGGCGAGCAGCCCGAACCCCACCCCGACCGGAACCGGCAGCCCCGCGTCATGGGCGAACGCAATCCCCTCGATGCCGGATTCGGCCGCCGACGCCCCCGCGAGCCCGGCGTCGAGCACCGCGCTACGCCACCTGACCCACCACCACGGCCCAGTACCGGCCGCGGTGTGCTCTTCCCCCGTCGTGGTCATGCCTCCAGCCTACGGTCGCACCCCGCCCCTTTTCCGGTGAGTTTCGCCTACTGGCCTACACCACACGCCGCAATCGAACAGAAGCGAAACCCACCAGAATCCCTCGAACTGTTGAATCGGTCATCGTTCGACACCGGAAGCCCACATTCCGCCCGGACGGTATGCCTATGGCACACGCACATGGCAAGTACGCGGATTTCGAGGGGCTACGAGAGCGAGCGGTCGCCTTGCGCCGGGCAGGCCTCAGCCTTCGGCAGATCCGGGATGAGCTTCAAGTCCACAACAAGGAGATCCTCCAGCGCCTCGTCGAGGGCGAGCCGCCCCCGGAGTGGACGAAGCGCCCGAACGCGAAGGACGACCTGCGCGACAGAGCTCGCGAGCTACGCCGGCAAGGCTGGACATACAACGAGATCCAGGCAGAACTGGGGTGCTCAAAGAGTTCGGTATCACTCTGGGTACGAGATCTGCCCCATCCCGAACCCCGGTGCACCCCGGAAGAACAGCGAGCGCGCATGAACGCGGGGCTGGCGCGGCTACGCGCTTCCCAGGACCGCGAGCGCGAGGAGACCAAGCGGACGGCAGCCACAGCGGTCGGGCAACTCTCCGATCGCGAGCTGTTCCTCGTGGGCGTTGGCTTGTACTGGGCCGAGGGCGCCAAGGACAAGCCCTACAGCCGCCGAGAGCAAATCCTCTTCGTCAACAGCGACCCGGGGATGATCTCCGTGTTCCTCGCCTGGCTCGATCTCCTGCAAGTCGAGCGGGAGCGCCTGCACTTCCGCGTGATGATCCACGAGTCCGCCGACGTGGCCGCCGCCGAGCAGTACTGGGCGAATCACGTCGGGGCCGACAGTCACGCCTTCAACAAGACCACGCTCAAGAAGCACAACCCGAAGACGATCCGCAAGAACGTCGGCGACGCCTACAGAGGCTGCCTCGTGATCTACGTGCTGCAGAGCGCCGAGTTGTACCGTCGCATGGAAGGCGCTTGGTACGGCATAGTGTTGGGTGCCAACTCGGCGACTTGACCAAATGTCCGGTTTAGTCGAGTTTATTCCCCCATGGTGTAATCAGGCAGCACTGCGGTTTTTGGTACCGTATGTTCAGGTTCGAATCCTGATGGGGGAGCTGCTTGCGTCCGGGCCCTGACAGCACAGTCAGGGCCCGCTCTCATGTCCCCCCTGAAACCCCCCGGTATCCTGCGGATGTCCACACCCCAGCCATCCGAAGCCGAAGGGCATACCCCGTGAGCGCCAATCGCCCGGCAGCCGTCGTCGTACTCGCAGCGGGTGAGGGCACCCGTATGAAGTCGGCCACACCCAAGGTTCTGCACGAACTGTGTGGCCGTTCCCTGGTGGGACATGTGCTCGCGGCAGCGGGCGAGTTGGAGCCCGAGAACCTGGTCGTCGTGGTGGGTCACGCCCGCGAGAAGGTCATCGCGCACCTGGGCGGGATCGACCCCGACGTACGCACCGCCGTACAGGCGGAACAGAACGGCACCGGGCACGCGGTGCGGATGGGCCTGGAGGAGCTGGGCGGCGTCGTCGACGGCACGGTGGTCGTCGTGTGCGGCGACACCCCCCTGCTCACCGGGGAGACGCTGAGGAACCTCGCCGCGACCCACACCACGGACGGCAACGCGGTCACCGTACTGACCGCCGAGGTTCCGGACGCGACCGGCTACGGCCGTATCGTCCGCGACAGCGTCAGCGGCGCGGTCACCGCGATCGTCGAGCACAAGGACGCCGGCGCGTCCCAGCGCGCCATCCGTGAGATCAACTCGGGTGTCTTCGCCTTCGACGGGCAGCTCCTCGCGGACGCCCTCGGCAAGGTGCGTACGGACAACAGTCAGGGCGAGGAGTACCTGACCGACGTCCTCGGCATCCTGCGCGAGGCCGGGCACCGCGTCGGCGCCTCCATCGCGGGCGACCACCGCGAGATCGCCGGGATCAACAACCGCGTCCAGCTCGCCGAGGCCCGCCGCATCCTCAACGACCGGCTGCTCACGCGGGCCATGCTCGCCGGGGTGAGCATCATCGACCCGGCCTCCACCTGGGTCGACGTGACGGTCACCTTCGAGCAGGACGCGATCGTGCACCCGGGCACCCAGCTCCAGGGCGCCACGCATCTCGCGGAGGGCGCCGAGGTCGGCCCCAACTCCCGCCTGAAGGACACCAATGTGGGCGCGGGGGCCCGCGTCGACAACACCGTCGCCGACAACGCCGAGGTGGGCCCGCAGGCGAGCGTCGGCCCGTTCGCGTATCTCCGCCCCGGCACCCGCCTCGGTCTCAAGGCCAAGATCGGCACGTACGTCGAGACGAAGAACGCGACGATCGGCGAGGGCACGAAGGTCCCGCACCTGTCGTACGTGGGGGACGCGACGATCGGTGAGTACTCCAACATCGGTGCCGCCAGCGTCTTTGTGAACTACGACGGGCAGGACAAGCACCACACCACGATCGGCTCGCACTGCCGGACCGGTTCGGACAACATGTTTGTGGCGCCTGTCACCATCGGGGACGGCGCCTACACCGCGGCGGGTTCGGTCATCACCAAGGACGTACCGGCCGGTTCGCTGGCCGTGGCCCGTGGCCAGCAGCGGAATATCGAGGGTTGGGTGGCGCGCAAGCGTCCGGGAAGCGCCGCCGCGAAGGCCGCGGAGATCGCCTCCCGGGAGCCGGAAGGCGAAGCCTGACCGGATTCCGGTGCGTCCGACACGGCGTAACGTGATAAACGCACATCCGCACACCCCCAGCTGAGAAGACCTCTTTCAGCACCTCTCGCGGCAGGCTCGCATGCGGCTGACTCGTGCGAGTCGGTCATATACGGCCGACGAGTCGGTCACATACGGCCGAGAGGTCCTCTCGCACCCAGCTGAGACACCTCTGAGGAGACAGTGCTGTGACCGGGATCAAGACGACCGGCGAGAAGAAGATGATGTTCTTCTCCGGCCGCGCCCACCCCGAGCTTGCCGAGGAGGTCGCCCAGAAGCTGGGTGTCGGGGTAGTCCCGACGAAGGCCTTCGACTTCGCCAACGGTGAGATCTACATCCGCTACGAGGAGTCCGCGCGCGGCGCCGACTGCTTCCTGATGCAGAGCCACACGGCTCCGATCAACAAGTGGATCATGGAGCAGTTGATCATGATCGACGCTCTGAAGCGGGCCTCCGCGCGGAGCATCACCGTGATCGTGCCTTTCTACGGTTACGCGCGGCAGGACAAGAAGCACCGCGGGCGTGAACCCATCTCGGCGCGTCTGATCGCCGACCTGATGAAGACGGCCGGTGCCCACCGCATCCTCACGGTCGATCTGCACACCGACCAGATCCAGGGCTTCTTCGACGGCCCGGTCGACCATCTCTTCGCGCTGCCGATCCTCGCGGACTACGTGGGTGCGAAGGTCGACCGCGCGAAGCTGACCGTCGTCTCCCCCGACGCCGGCCGGGTGCGCGTCGCCGACCGCTGGTGCGACCGGCTCGACGCCCCTCTCGCGATCGTGCACAAGCGCCGTGACAAGGACGTCGCCAACAAGGTCACCGTCCACGAGGTCGTCGGTGATGTGGAGGGCCGCGTCTGCGTCCTGGTCGACGACATGATCGACACCGGTGGCACGATCTGCGCCGCCGCCGACGCCCTGTTCGCGCACGGCGCCGAGGATGTCATCGTCACGGCCACGCACGGTGTGCTGTCCGGCCCGGCCGCCGACCGTCTGAAGAACTCCAAGGTCAGCGAGTTCATCTTCACGGACACTCTGCCGACCCCTGGCGAGCTGGAGCTCGACAAGATCACGGTGCTGTCGATCGCGCCGACGATCGCGAACGCGGTTCGCGAGGTCTTCGAGGACGGCTCGGTGACGAGCCTGTTCGACGATCACTAGGAGCGGCACCAGGAACAGCGGGAGCCATAGGGGCGCCAGGCGCCTTCGGCCCCCGCAGCCGTAGATCGATTTCTGATACGGCCTCCCCGCCCAGTAAGCTGTCACAGTTGCTCGGCGAGGGAGGCCGTACCGCTTTACGAGGCGGGTACGGCGGTCCGTTATCGACGCGCTCTTCGTAGCAGGCCGATGTTCGGCCGGGTGACCACCTTCCCCATTTGATCTACGAGGAGTGAACATGGCCGACGTCAAGCTCGCCGCCGAGACCCGCACCGAGTTCGGCAAGGGCGCCGCCCGCCGTATCCGTCGCGAGAACAAGGTTCCTGCCGTTGTCTACGGTCACGGTGCCGAGCCCGTCCACGTCACGCTTCCGGGTCACGAGCTCCAGCTCGCTCTGCGTAAGTCGAACGTCCTGCTCACCCTGGACATCGAGGGCAAGACCGAGCTGGCGATCCCGAAGGCCGTCCAGCGTGACGCGATCAAGGGTTCCCTCGTGCACGTCGACCTGCTCACCGTGAAGAGCGGCGAGAAGGTCACCGTCGAGGTCTACGTCCACACCGAGGGCGAGCTGGCCCCGGGTGCCTTCCTGCTCGAGCACGTGCTGAGCACGCTGACGGTCGAGGCCGAGGCCACGCACATCCCCGAGTCGGTCACCGTCTCCATCGCGGGCCTTGAGGCCGGCGCCGCCATCCTCGCCAAGGACATCCCGCTGCCCGAGGGCACCACGCTGGTGATCGACGAGGACGCGGTCGTCCTCCAGGTCCTGGCCGCCCAGGCGGAGGAGGCCTCCACGGAAGAGGCCGAGACCACCGAGGCCTGATCCCTCACCGGGTCATCGTTTGCCGGCCGCCGCTCCCCCGGGAGCGGCGGCTGACGCGTATCAAGAACGCGGCGCGCATCAAGGTCACGGCGCGCATAAGAACACGGCGCGTATCAAGGACACATGGGAGACACGGACGTGACGACGACGACCGACGACGCAGCCGCGCCCTGGCTGATCGTGGGGCTCGGCAACCCGGGGCCCGAGTACGCCATGAACCGGCACAACGTGGGCTTCATGGTGGCCGATGTGCTGGCGGGGCGGATCGGCGGCAAGTTCAAGCGGGCCGGCAAGGCGCAGGCGCAGGTGATCGAGGGGCGTATCGGCCCGCCGGGGCCGGCGAATCGCCGGGTGATTCTGGCCAAGCCGATGTCGTACATGAACCTGTCCGGTGGTCCGGTGAACGCGCTGCGCGACTTCTACAAGGTGCCGCTCGCGCACGTCGTCGCGATCCACGACGAGCTGGACATCGACTACGGCGTCCTGCGTCTCAAGCTCGGTGGCGGGGACAACGGCCACAACGGGCTGAAGTCGATGACGAAGGTGATGGGTGCGGACTATCACCGGGTGCGGTTCGGTATCGGGCGTCCTCCGGGGCGTATGCAGGTCGCGGATTTCGTACTCAAGGACTTCTCGTCGGCGGAGCGCAAGGAGCTCGACTATCTCGTGGACCGTGCGGCGGATTCCGTGGAGTGTCTGGTGATCGAGGGGCTGGAGCGGGCGCAGAGCTCGTACAACTCCTGAGTCCCGGCTCTCGCGGGCGTCGAAAGGTACGTACAACTCGGGACTTGTCCGCTACCTGAGTTGACCAAGCGCACGGCCATGGCCAATGATCCCCGCCATGCCCGCCGTCACATCAGGTCAGAGCTCCCGCCAGAACGCGTACGCGGCGCTGCGGTTCGGGCAGCTCGCGACGATGGGTACGGTCGCGGCGCTGATCCTGATCGCGGGTGTCTGGGGTTCCTGGGGCACGGCTCAGCACGTGATGCTGGGCAAGGGCCGGGAGCAGGGGACGATGACGGTGACGGCGTGCTCGGGCGATACCTGTACGGGGCCGTACGCCCCCACGTCGACGGGGTCGCAGGCGCGGGCTCGCGTCACCATCGAGGAGTCGGTGGCGGTGAAGAAGGGCGAGGTCTACGCGGTCACCGTGAAGCCTGGCAGTAGTGACGTGGTGCGCTCGGGCCCCGCCGGGCTTCTCTACTCCTGGGTTCCCTTCGGTGGCGCGCTGCTGCTCGCCTCGGTGGTGGTGGCGGGCGGTCTGCGGCTCACGCGGCTGGCGTGGGTGATGGCGGCGGCGGGGTTCGTACAGCTGACGGTGACGTTCCTGGCCTTGTGACGGCCTTGTGACCTGCATGAATGGCGGTGCCCCCGTGTTCGTTCGAACACGGGGGCACCGTCACGTCTACCGCGGCTCAGCCGGTGTTGCGCAGCCCCGCCGCCACACCGTTGACCGTCAGAAGCAGCGCTCGTGACAGCAGCGGATCGGTTGCGGAGCCGGCCGCCGCCTCGTCGCGCTGGCGCTTGAGCAGGGCGACCTGGAGGTAGGAGATCGGGTCCAGGTAGGCGTCGCGGATGGAGAAGGTCTGCTGGAGGACCGGGTTGGTGTCCAGCAGCTTTTCGCCGCCCGTGATCCGCAGCACCTCGCGGACGGTGAGCTCGTGCTCGGCGCGGATGGTGTCGAAGACGTGCTTGATTTCGTCGGGCACCAGGGTGTCGACGTAGTGCGAGGCGATCCGCAGGTCGGTCTTCGCGAGGGTCATCTCCACGTTGGAGAGGAAGTTGCGGAAGAAGTGCCACTGCTCGTGCATCTCGTCGAGCACGGTGTCCAGGCCCGCCTCGCGCAGTGCCTTCAGGCCCGAGCCGACTCCGAACCAGCCCGGCACGATCTGCCGTGACTGGGTCCAGCCGAAGACCCACGGGATGGCGCGCAGGCCGTCGAGCGAGACGCCCGAGCCGGGGCGGCGGGAGGGCCGCGAGCCCAGGTGCAGGTCGGCGAGCTGGTCGACCGGCGTGGAGGCGAGGAAGTACGTCGGCAGGTCGGGGTCCTCGACGAGCTTGCGGTACCTGGTGTGCGCCGCGTCGGAGACGACGTCCATCGCCGCGTCCCAGCGGGCGAGTGCCTCGTCGGACTGGCGCGGGGAGGTGTGCAGCGCGGATGCCTGGAGGGTGGCCGCGACGGTCAGCTCCAGGTTCTCCCTGGCCAGTGAGGGCACCAGGTACTTGTCGGAGATGACCTCGCCCTGCTCGGTCACCTTGATCTCGCCCTCCAGGGTGCCCCAGGGCTGCGCGAGGATGGCGTCGTGCGAGGGGCCGCCGCCTCGGCCGACGGTGCCGCCGCGGCCGTGGAACAGCCTCAGCCGCACCCCATACCGATGGGCCACGTCACGCAGGCGGCGCTGAGCGCGGTGGATCTCCCACTGGCTGGTGGTGATGCCGCCGAACTTGGAGGAGTCGGAGTAGCCGAGCATGACCTCCTGGACGTCTCCGCGGAGCGCGACGAGGCGCCGGTAGGAGGGGTCGGAGAGCATGTCCTCCAGGATGGTGTCGGCGGCCTTGAGCTCGTCCGTCGTCTCCAGGAGCGGCACGATGCCGATCTTCGCCCAGTTGCCGTGCAGGTCGAGGAGGCCGGCCTCGCGGGCGAGGACCGCCGCCGCGAAGACGTCGTCCGCGCCCTGGCACATCGAGATGATGTACGACTCGATGACCTCGGGTCCGAAGACCTTCAGGGCCCGCTTGACCGTCTCGAAGACGCCCAGGGTCTTCTGGCCTGCGGCGTCCAGCGGCGCAGGGGTCGGGGCCAGCGGGCGCCGGGACCTGAGTTCCTTGGCGAGGAGCTTGGTGCGGTAGTCGCGGGGCATGTCGGCGTAGCGCCAGGATTCCTCGCCGAGCCGGTCGAAGAGCTGGCCGAGGGCGTGGTGGTGGGCGTCCGCGTGTTCGCGTACGTCCATGGTGGCGAGCTGGAGGCCGAAGGCGGCGAGAGTGCGGATGGTGCGGTTCATGCGGCCGTCGGCGAACAGGGCGCCGCGGTGCTCGCGCAGTGAGCTCTGGATCTGGACGAGGTCGTGGAGGAGTTCGGCCGTGCCGAGGTAGTCGCGGCCGTCCACATGGGGGGTCCCGGTGGCCAGTCGCTTCTTGGTGTTCTCCAGCTTCTGGCGGATGCAGGTGGCCTTGAGCCGGTAGGGCTCTTCGGCGTTCAGCCGCTTGTAGCGGGGGCTGATCTCGGGGAGCCGCTCCAGGTCGGTCTGGAGGGAGGCGAGCAGCTCTTCGGTGGCGCCCGTGTACCTGATCGAGTTGGAGAGGAAGCCGCGGAGTTCGTCGATCAGCTCCAGGGCGTCGTTGATGCCGTGCTCGTGCTGGAGGATCAGGACGTCCCAGGTGACGTCGGGGGTGACGTTCGGGTTGCCGTCGCGGTCGCCGCCGATCCAGGTGCCGAAGGTGAGCGGCCGGGTCTCGTCCGGGAGGGTCACCCCGACCCGCTCCAGCTCGGCCGTGAGGTCTTCGAGTACGTCGCCCACGGCGCCGGCGTGCAGTTCGTCGAGGTAGTAGATGGCGTTGCGGGCCTCGTCGGCGGGCTCGGGGCGTACGACGCGCAGCTCGTCGGTCTGCCACACCAGGTCGATGTTCTCGGCCAGGCGGGTGTCGTAGCGGCGGCGGTCGGCCTCGATGACCGGGGTCTCCAGGAGGGCGGCGATGCGGCGCAGCTTGTTGAGGACCGAGCGGCGCGCGGCCTCGGTGGGGTGCGCCGTGAACACCGGGCGGACGTTCAGGTTCTTGACCGTCTCGCGCAGGTGGTCGGGGTCGGCGTCCTTGAGGCGGTCGGCCGTGCGGGCGAGGAGGCCGCCCTCTGCGGCGCGCTTGGCGCGTAGTTCGCGGCCGCGGTGCACCTGTTCGGTGACGTTGGCGAGGTGGAAGTAGGTGGAGAAGGCGCGGACCAGCTTGGCCGCGGTTTCCAGTTCGGTGCCGCGCAGTAGTGCGGCGGCGGCTTCGCCGTCCTCGCGGGTCAGTCGGCGGACCTTCTCGACAAGTTCGAGAAGTTCGGGTCCCTCCTGGCGGACCAGGGTCTCGCCCAGCAGGTCACCCAAGCGGCGGATATCGGCGCGCAGCTCGCTGCTGGTCGTCGTGGTCTGGTCGTCGGCACTGCTCACAGGTGCGGCTCCTTGCAGTGTTGAAGCTCATCTGAAGAGTGAAAGTTCGTCTGAAGCTCGTCTGGGAGGGAACCCGGGTGGCGACGGCGCGGCGGGTGCCGCTTAAGGAACGTGGCATCCGGGAATTAATCAGAACGGACCGCGCTGTCCGACCGACTCCAAGGATAGGTGTCCACACGGACGCGCAGGCTCACGGGCTCTTGCCGCCAGGCTTCGCGCTGCCATACTTACGACGCCGTAGGTTACGGAAGCGTAGGGAATCCCGTCAGAGAGAGGGAGGACCCTGGGCCCCGTATCCCGGTACCGGGAGGGCTGGAGGCTCAGGGGATCCGTTCCCAGGGCGTCCGGTCCACCGCTCCCCGGTACCTGGTCCGCTCTCCTCACCCCGGACAGCCGTCTCCACCCTCGAACCCCACAGGGGACACCCATGACCACGAGCTCCGATGTGATCGACGACGCCCCGCAGGCGAACAACAACTCCCCGCTTCCTCCCGCCACGCTGGGCGGTGAAAGGAAGGGGTCGGTCGAGCAGCTTGCGCTTCTCCTCTTCATCGTCGTCCCGTTCCTCGCGCTGGTGGCCGCGGTGCCGCTGGCCTGGAACTGGGGAGGAGTGAGCTGGCTCGACCTCGGCCTGCTCGTCTTCTTCTACTACCTGGGTTGCCACGGCGTCACGATCGGGTACCACCGCTACTTCACCCACGGTGCCTTCAAGGCGAAACGCCCGTTGCGGATCGCGCTGGCGGTCGCCGGTTCGATGGCGGTCGAGGGGCCGGTGGTCCGCTGGGTCGCCGACCACCGCAAGCATCACAAGTTCTCCGACGCCGAGGGCGACCCGCACTCGCCGTGGCGGTTCGGTGAGACGCTTCCGGCGCTGATGAAGGGCCTGTGGTGGGCGCACATCGCCTGGATGTTCGACGAGGAGCGCACTCCGCAGGACAAGTACGCACCGGATCTGATCAGGGACCCGGCGATCCGTGCGATCTCGCGCCATTTCCTCTCCTACACGATGCTCTCCCTCGCCCTTCCGCCGCTGATCGGCGGTCTGGCGACGATGTCCTGGTGGGGCGCGTTCACCGGCTTCTTCTGGGGCTCACTCGTCCGGGTGGCTCTCCTGCACCACGTCACCTGGTCGATCAACTCGATCTGCCACGCGGTGGGCAAGCGCCCCTTCAAGTCGCGTGACCGTTCGGGCAACGTGTGGTGGCTGGCCGTCCTGTCCTGCGGCGAGTCCTGGCACAACCTGCACCATGCCGACCCGACCTCGGCTCGGCACGGTGTGGAGCGCGGTCAGCTGGACTCCTCGGCGCGGATCATCCGCTGGTGCGAGCAGTTCGGCTGGGCCTACGACGTGCGCTGGCCGTCACGCTCGCGCATCGATTCCCGCCGGAATACGGACGATTCCGACTCCGGCCGCAAGTCGGAAACCGCTGAAGCGGCATGATTGACGCCGTGGCGACCGACTCCAGCAGCACCCCGAGCAGTAATGAAAAACCGCGGCGCGCTCGCCGCACCCGCATGACCGGCGCCGAGCGTCGTCAGCAGCTGCTGGAGATCGGTCGCACCCTTTTCGCGGCCAAGGGTTTCGAGGGCACGTCTGTCGAGGAGATCGCGGCGAAGGCCGGCGTCTCCAAACCGGTGGTCTACGAGCACTTCGGCGGCAAGGAGGGCCTGTACGCGGTGGTGGTGGACCGCGAGATGCGCCGCCTGCTGGACATGGTGACGAGTTCCCTCACGGCGGGCCACCCCCGCGAACTGTGCGAACAGGCCGCTTTCGCGCTCCTCGACTACATCGAGGAGTACACGGACGGCTTCCGCATCCTGGTCCGCGACTCCCCGATCCCCCAGTCCACGGGCTCCTTCGCATCCCTGATCTCGGACATCGCCACCCAGGTCGAGGACATCCTGGGCCGCGAGTTCAAGAGCCGCGGCTTCGACTCGAAGCTGGCGCCTCTCTACGCCCAGGCCCTGGTCGGCATGGTCGCACTGACGGGCCAGTGGTGGCTGGACGTCCGCCGCCCGAAGAAAGCGGAAGTGGCGGCCCATCTGGTGAATCTCGCCTGGCACGGCCTGGACGGCCTGGAGGCGAAGCCACGACTGATAGGTCACCGCAAGAGCTGAGGCGCGATGGTCGGGGGCCAGTCACCCTTTGTGATGACGCTTGTCAGTTCCCACCGCTACGGTGGACACGCAGGCCCAGAATCCCGCTCATGGGAGGAACCACCATGACCGCCGAGCCGATCGCCGAGCCCGCCGACGCGCCCGGCGCACCCGACGTCCGTTGGCCCGTACCACCGCGTGACGGATACACCGTGGACGACCTGTTCAAGCTGCCTGGCCTCCCGCCGCACACCGAGTTGATCGACGGGAGCCTGGTCTTCGTGAGTCCGCAGCGGATTTTCCACAGCCGCATGATCGACCTGCTGGTGGCCGGACTGCGCCGCACGGTCGTGCCTACCCGGCTGAAGGTCGTCCGCGAGATGACCGTTGTCCTGGACCGCCGCAACGGCCCCGAGCCCGATGTCAGCGTCGTCCGCGCGGAAGCCATCACCGGCTTGGAGCAGACCCGGTTTCAAGCCGAGGACGTGGTGCTCGCCATCGAGGTCGTCTCCCCGGACTCCGAAGCCCGCGACCACGACACCAAGCCCCACAAATACGCCGCCGCGGGCATCCCGCACTTCTGGCTGGTCGAGATGTCCGAAGAGAGCCAGCACCCGGTGGTCCGGACCTACGAGATCGACCCGGTGAACAAGACGTACGCGCTGACCGGCATCCACCACAAAAAACTCGAGCTCAGCGTCCCGTACGACATCGACATCGACATCACCTTGGACGCCCTCAAGGAGCTATGAGCGTCCGCCGGCGAGGTGTGGGCGATGTACGTCAGTCCGCCGTCTCCAGGAACTCCAGCCGGTTGCCCACCGGGTCCTCGGAGAAGAAGCGGCGGTGGCCCGGGAGGGCGTCGTCCCAGGTGACGGGCGCGTGATGGGCTTCGAGCCGGGCGGCGTACGCCTCGATGCCGTGGACCCGCAGCCCGGGGTGGGCCTTCCTTGCGGGCCGGAAGTCGGCCTCGATTCCGAGGTGCAGTTGAACGGCCCCTGCCTGGAACCAGCAGCCCCCGCGCGTCGCGAGCACCGGTGGCTTGGGGATCTCGGTCATGCCGAGGATGTCGACGTAGTACGTGCGGAGGCGGGGCTCGCTGCCGGGCGGGGCGGCGAGTTGGACGTGGTCGACGGCCCTGAGCATCAGGCGGGTTTTGTCGCGACGGCGAAGATACGGCGGAACGGGAAGACCGTGCCGTGTTCCGTGGGCGGGTAGGCCTCGCGCAGGGCGGCCCGGTACTCGGCGACAAAGGCTTCCGCGTCGGCCGCTCCCAGCTCGGTGAGGACCGGCCGCAGTCCTGTCCCCTTCACCCAGTCCAGGACCGGGTCCTCGCCCTCCAGCAGATGGAGGTACGTCGTCTCCCAGACGTCGGCCGCGCAGCCGAGGGCGGTGAGGTGTTCGAGGTAGGCGGCCGGGGTGTGCACGGCGTCGTCGTGGCGCAGGGCGTCGGCCAGGCGGTCCTTCCAGCGGGCGGAGTGGGCGAGTTCGCGCATCAGCTGGTGGCTGGGGGCGTCGAAGTTGCCGGGCACCTGGAAGGCGAAGGTGCCGCCGGGCGTCAGGCCCGTCACCCAGGCGGGGAAGGAGTCGGTATGCCCGGGGATCCATTGCAGGGTCGCGTTGCTGATGATCAGGTCGTACGGGGCTGAGGGCGTCCAGGTCCGGGCGTCGCCGTGGGCGAAGTCGAGGCGGCCGCCGCCGGGGGTGGGGCCCGCGAGAGTCTCGGCCTTGGCCAGCATCTCCGGGGAGTTGTCGTAGCCGGTGATGTGCGCGGCCGGCCAGCGCTCGGCGAGCAGGGTCGTGACGTTGCCGGGTCCGCAGCCTAGATCGGCGATGCGGGCGGGAGTGCGGGGCAGCGCGGGGACGCGGGCGAGGAGGTCGGCGAAGGGGCGGGCGCGGTGGTCCGCGTGCCGGAGGTACTGGCTCGGGTCCCAGGTGGGGGCGGTGGCGGCGGGCATGGGGGCGCCTCCTCGAATCACGGGCGAGGTCACCGGTGAGGGTCAATGACCAAGTCACCGGTGAAGGTCACTTCGGGCAGGCCTCCAGCCTCACACCTTAAGTATCTTGACGTCAAGAGACTTCACGTCGACACAACCACTACACTGATCGTCATGGAGGACGAGGTCGATCGGCTGGTCGGAGCATGGCGCCGGGAGCGCCCTGACCTCGACGTGGAACCGCTCGAGGTGCTCAGCCGGGTAAGCAGGCTGGCCCGACATCTGGACCGCGCCCGCAGGCTGGCGTTCTCCGAGCACAGCCTGGAGCCCTGGGAGTTCGACGTTCTGACCGCGCTCAGGCGCGCCGGGAACCCGTACCAGCTCTCCCCCGGTCAACTGCTCACCCAGACCCTCGTCACCTCCGGCACGATGACGAACCGCATCGACCGGCTGACGAAGAAGGACCTGGTGGAGCGGCTCCCCGACCCCACCGACCGTCGGGGCGTGCTGGTACGCCTGACGGACGAGGGCCGCGACCGCGCCGACCAGGCACTGGCCGGCCTGCTGGAGCAGGAGCGCGCGATCCTGGCGGAACTGAGCAAAGCGCAGCGAGGCGAACTCGCGGGCCTGCTACGCCAGTTGACCGCCCCGTTCGACAACATCCCCGGTTAGGTCGACGGGCCCGACCCCCGCACGGCGGGCGAGCGCGACGGCGGCGAGGGTGGAGTGCACGCCCAGCTTCCCCAGCACGTTCTGCATATGGGTACGGACGGTGTGCGGCGAGAGGAAGAGCCGCTCGGCCACGGCCTTGCGCCCCAGCCCGGCGACCATGCACCGCAGCACTTCGCGCTCCCTCGGCGTGAGCGACTCGACGAGCCGTTCACTCTCGGTGCGGTGCTTGCGGGCGGCGGTGAGTTCCCGCAGCACCCCGGTGAGCAGGGCGGGCGGAAGATGGGTCTCGTCGCGCAGCACACCTCGTATGACGGTGAGCAGTCGCGACAGCGAACAGTCCTTGGCGACCCACCCCGAGGCACCGGCCTGGAGCGCGAGCGCGGCGCGGCGCGGATCGTCCTTCTCGGCGAGCACGACGATCCGTACGTTCGGCTGCCCGGTCCGGACGCCCGCGACGAGCGAGATCCCGTCCACGAGTCCGTCCTCGTTACTCTCCTGGACGGGCACGGCCGGACGCATACCGGGCAGATTGCCGCCCAGGTCCGCGTCGACGAGCAGTACGTCGAATCTGCGGCCCTCCGCAGCCGCCCGCTCCAGGCAGCGCAGCGCGGCCGGGCCACTGCCCGCCGCGGACACGTCGACGTCGGGCTCGGCCGCCAGGGCGGCTGCGAGCGACTCGGCGAAGATGCGGTGGTCGTCGACGACCAGTACTCGGATGCGAACCACTGAAACCCCCACTGTCGGGGGACGACCGGTGCGGGTACGGCGCCCGAAATGATCCCGAGACCGCATGTGCGACTCGGGAGGCGGGGTGCCGCAGCCGCACGGCCGCCGCCGTGCCGTAACTGCTACCCCCACTTCGGGCGTCGTACCCGACTGTCTCGCCCCCTGATCAGCACCGGCCCCCACCGGCGCTGTTCACAGAGTAAGGCCGGGGGCAGGGAGGGGAAGGCAATTCACAGAACTGATTGCCCGGCCCGTTTATGGTGAGTCTTATGTTTCGTATGGAGACAGGAGACGACAAAGAACGCCGCGATCTGCTCCGCAGGAGACTGCGGGACGCCAACACGGCGGCGTCTCCTGTCCTCCGTGCCCTTCGCGGAACTCCGGGTGAACGCGAAGTTCCGCTCCATGTCTGGGCGTTGGACGGTGCGGGGGCCCTCGCGGGTGGGCTGGTCGGGCACACCTGGGCGGCGTGGCTGCACGTGACGTACCTCTGGGTGGACGATCCGCACCGCGGCACGGGTCTCGGCTCCCGCCTCCTGTCGGAGGCCGAGCGCATCGCTCGCGAGGACCGCGGCTGCGGAGCCGCACGTCTGGAGACCTGGGACTTCCAGGCGCCTGACTTCTACAAGAAGCAGGGGTACGAGGTGGTGTGCGTGATCCCGGACTATCCGCCGGGGGTTACGGAGTACACGCTGACGAAGCGGCTGGGCTGAGCAGGGGCGTTTTCGCCCCCTCCGCCCCTACCCGTCCCTTGTTCCTGGGGGCTCCGCCCCCAGACCCCCGTGTCGCGCTGAACGCGCTCGTCCTCAAACGCCGGACGGGCTAACGGTCATCGGCCGGGTAAAGCAGATGCGGTGAGCGTTCGGCGGTGTCACGCTGCGCGCCATGGACCGCGAAATGATCTCTCAGCTGTCGCACGCCGATCATCCGATCAACAGCCCTCTTGACGATGAGTCGGTGCGCCGACTGCTCCATCGAACCGTGGGCCGGGGCGACGAACGCGTGCTCGACCTCGGCTGCGGTGAGGCGACCTGGCTCCTACGGGCCCTGGCCGCTCATCCGAAGCTGACCGCGGAGGGTGTCGACAACTCAGCCCAGCTCCTGGCCAAGGCGCGGAAGGAGGCGGCCGATCTGGGAGTCGGACAACGACTCGTACTTCACCACCAGGACGCCGCGGAGTTCGCGTCTCCCCGCCCCTTCGACGCAGTGCTCAGCGTCGGTGCCACCCATGCCTTCGGCGGTCTCCTGCCCACCCTTGACGCCGCCCGCAGACACCTCGTCCCCGGCGGCCGCGTCCTGGTCGGCGATGCCTACTGGGAGCGCGAGCCCACCGCTGCCGCCCGCGAGATGCTCGGCGAGTACGAGGACCTGGCGACCACCATGGACCGTGTCGTCGCCCATGGCTGGACCCCTGTCTTCGGGCACATCAGCACACGTCAGGAACTCGACGACTTCGAGTGGTGCTACACCGGATCCCTGGCGACGTGGGCGCTGGACCACCCCGAGCACCCCGACAGCGCCGAGGTTCTCGGCGTTGCCACCACCCACCGCTCGCAATGGCTGCACAGCTACCGCGACAGCTTCGGCTTCATCACCCTTGTCCTTCGCCGAACCCCCGAGTGACCACCGCCGGTGGAAGGCCGGGCTGCCTGGAACAGCCGCACGCCTCCCACCGAACGGTGGTGGAATCAGCTCACCCGCCGGGCGCCCGCCGAAGGCACCGCCGGGAACACCCGCGGCGCAGTGAAGCCGGCCGCCGCGAACGCCTCCTCGACCGCCTTGGTGACCGTGTCCGCGTCGGTGATCTCCACGAGCACGATCGCCGACCCCCCGAAGCCACCGCCTGTCATGCGGGACCCGAGCGCCCCGGCGGAGTTGGCCGTGGCGACCACGAGGTCCAGCTCGGCGCAGGAGATCCGCAGGTCGTCCCGCAGGGACGCGTGCCCCTCGGTGAGGACGGGACCGATCGCCCGGACATCACCGGCGTCCAGCAGCCCGATGACCCGCTCGACCCGGTGATCGTCGGACACGACATGGCGTACATAACGGCGTACGCGCTCGTCGGACAGGCGCCCGAGGCTCGCGTCGAGCCCCTCGTACGCGACATCGCGCAGATGTGAGACACCGAGCAACCGCGCGCCCTCCTCGCACCCTTCGCGCCGCTCGGCGTACTCCCCGTCGCCGAGCGCGTGCTTGACGCGCGTGTCGACGACCAGAAGGGACAGCCCCTGGGCGGCCAGGTCGAAGGGGACCTGGCGGATGGTCAGGTCCCGGCAGTCGAGGTGCAGCGCGTGCCCGTCGGTGCAGCACGCGGACGCGGTCTGGTCCATGATTCCGCAGGGCACGCCGACGAAGTCGTTCTCGGCGTGCTGGGAGAGCTTGGCCAGTTCGGGCCGGGTGAGGCCCAGTTCGTACAGGTCGTTGAGGGCGAGCGCGATCACGACCTCCAGCGCGGCCGAGGAGGAGAGGCCCGCGCCGGTCGGAACGGTGGAGGCGAGGTGCACGTCCGCACCGGTGACCGAGGTGTGGCCCGCCTCGCGCAGCGCCCACACCACACCGGCCGGGTACGCGGCCCAGCTGGTGTTCGTCAGCGGCGCGAGCCTGTCGAGGTGCAGCTCGACGACCGGACCTTCGATGTCCGCCGAGTGGAGCCGCAGTACACCGTCGTCGCGGCGCGACACCGCCGCCACCGCCGTGTGCGGCAGCGCGAGGGGCATCACGAAACCCTCGTTGAAGTCCGTGTACTCGCCGATCAGGTTGACCCGGCCGGGAGCCGCCCAGACGCCCTCCGGGGCAGCCCCGTACAGCTTCTCGAAACCCTCGCGGACCTCGTGAATCTCGCGGACCTTGTGAACCCCCACCTACTGCTCCTTCGCGATGTGCTGCGCGAACGCCCAGGCATCCGCGACGATCCCCGCGAGGTCCGCGCGGGACGGGCTCCAGCCGAGCCGCTCGCGGGCGGTCGCGGCCGAGGCGACCAGCGCCGCCGGGTCGCCGGCCCGGCGCGCGGCCAGGACCTCGGGGATCGGGTGCCCGGTGACCTGCCGGACGGTCTCGATGACCTGGCGGACGGAGAAGCCCTCGCCGTTGCCGAGGTTGCAGATCAGGTGTTCGCCGGACTGAGCGGCAGTGAGAGCCAGCAGGTGTGCGTCCGCCAGGTCCGCGACGTGGATGTAGTCGCGGACGCAGGTGCCGTCCGGCGTCGGGTAGTCGTCGCCGAACACCGAGATCGCCTCGCGGCGGCCCTGGGCGACCTGGAGCACCAGCGGGATGAGGTGCGACTCGGGGTCGTGCCGCTCGCCGTAACTGCCGTACGCGCCCGCCACGTTGAAGTACCGCAGGGACACCGCGCCCAGGCCGTGCGCCGCCGCCTCGCCGGTGATCATGTGGTCGACGGCGAGCTTCGAGGCGCCGTACGGGTTGGTCGGCTTCGTCGGCGCGGACTCGACGATCGGCACCTCCTCCGGCTCGCCGTACGTCGCGGCGGTGGACGAGAAGACGAGCTTGCGGACGCCCGCCTCGCGCATGGCGCCGAGCAGCGCCATGGTGCCGCCGACGTTGTTGTCCCAGTACTTCTCGGGCTTCACGACGGACTCGCCGACCTGCGAGAAGGCGGCGAAGTGAAGGACGCCGTCGTACGAGGGGTCCAGCCACTTGGCGGCGTCGCGGATGTCACCCTCGATGAAGGCCGCCCCCGCGGGGACGCCCTCGCGGAAGCCGGTCGAGAGGTTGTCGAGGACCGTCACCTCATGGCCGGCCTCGATCAGGTGCTGCGCGACCACGCTGCCTACATAGCCCGCGCCACCCGTGACCAGGTACTTCCCACTCATGAACTCGCTACCTCTCGCAGTCGCTGAGCCGCGGACTCCGGCTGGATGTCGTTGATGAACACGCTCATCCCGGATTCGGATCCCGCGAGGAACTTCAGCTTGCCGGAAGTGCGGCGAATGGTGAAAAGCTCCAGATGCAGCGCGAAGTCGTCGCGGTTGACGCCTTCGAACTCCTCCAGCGAGCCGAAGGGTGCCTGGTGCCAGCCGGAGATGTACGGCGTCGCCGGCTCACCCTCGCCGAAGATCCGGTCGAAGCGCCTCAAGAGTTCCAGATAAATCTTGGGGAACTCTGTGCGGGCGTCCTCGTCGAGGCCGAGCAGGTCGGGCACGCGACGGCGCGGGTACAGGTGGACCTCGTAGGGCCAGTGGGCCGCGTACGGCACGAAGGCGATCCAGTGGTCACTCGACAGGACGATCCGCGAGCCGTCCGCCACCTCGCGGGCGACGACCGTGTCGAAGAGGTTCTCGCCGCCCGTCGCCTCCTTATGAGTTGCCAGTGAACGCAGCATCAGCGCGGTGCGCGGCGTGGTGAACGGGTAGGCGTAGATCTGCCCGTGCGGGTGACCCAGCGTCACACCGATCTCGGCGCCGCGGTTCTCGAAGCAGAAGACCTGCTCGACGGAGGGGAGGTGGGAGAGCTCGGCCGTCCGGTCCGTCCACGCCTCGAGCACCAGACCCGCCTGCTCTTCCGTCAGGTCGGCGAAGGACGAGTCGTGGTCGGAGGTGAAGCAGACGACCTCACAGCGGCCGGAGTCACCGGCCAGGGAGGGGAAACGATTCTCGAAGACGACGACGTCGTACGAGGAGTCCGGGATCTCGCTCAGCCGGTCGCCGGACGACGGGCACAGCGGGCACTCGTTCGCCGGCGGGTGGTAGGTGCGGCCCTGTCGCTGCGAGGCGATCGCGACCGAGTCGCCGAGCAGCGGGTCGCGACGCACCTCCGAAGTGGTGACGGTCGGCTCCAGTGGACGCCGGTCCACCGCGTCGCGCACCGCGTCGTCCCGCGAGTCGTAGTAGATGAGCTCACGACCGTCGGCCAGCCGGGTCGAGGTCTTCTTCACCGTGGAACTCCCCATCCGCCCTCATCAAACAGAACTAAACACAATGAACCACAAAACACCACCTGCGTCAACATCACGATCAAACAAAGGACACCACGGCGAGTGTTCAGTTCCGGTAGGTGGAGGCGTAGGTTCCGTTTGGATCAGTTCAATCAGTACACGTAACGACCGGATCAGCACACACAACAACCGGATCAGTTCACGCAACGAAGCGAGTTCTTATGCAGTCCCCCACACTCCTGGCTGCGCCGGGCATCGACCTGGCCGCTGAGCTCCGGCTCCCCACAAACGCACTCGACTACACGATCCTCGCCATCTACTTCGTCGTCGTGCTGGGTATCGGCTTCGCCGCCCGCCGCTCGGTGAAGACGAGCCTCGACTTCTTCCTCTCCGGGCGTTCGCTGCCCGCCTGGGTCACCGGCCTGGCCTTCATCTCGGCCAACCTGGGCGCCACCGAGATCCTGGGCATGGCCGCCAACAGCGCGCAGTACGGCGTCTACACGGTCCACTGGTACTGGATCGGCGCCATCCCTGCGATGGTCTTCCTCGGCCTCGTGATGATGCCCTTCTACTACGGCTCGAAGGTCCGGTCGGTCCCGGAGTTCCTGCTCCTGCGCTTCGACAAATGGGCCCACCTGCTCAGTTCGATCCTGTTCGCCTTCGCCGCGATCCTGATCGCGGGCGTGAACCTCTACGCCCTCGCGATCGTCGTGGAGGCGCTGCTCGGCTGGCCGCAGTGGGTGGCGATCGTGGTCGCGGGCATCTTCGTCCTCGCGTACATCACCCTCGGCGGTCTGTCGTCCGCGATCTACAACGAGGTTCTGCAGTTCTTCGTCATCCTCGCCGCGCTGATCCCGATCGTCGTGCTCGGCCTTCAGAAGGTCGGCGGCTGGGGCGGTCTGACCGACTCGCTCGACAAGAGCCACGGCGACAACTTCACGACCGCCTGGGGCGGTACGGGCATCGGCAGTGACAACCCGCTGGGCGCCAACTGGCTGACCATCGTCCTCGGCCTCGGCTTCGTGCTGTCCTTCGGCTACTGGACGACGAACTTCGCGGAGGTGCAGCGCGCGCTGTCCGCGAAGAACCTGAGCGCGGCCCAGCGCACCCCGCTCATCGCCGCGTTCCCGAAGATCTTCATCGTCTTCCTGGTGATGATCCCCGGGCTCGTCGCCGCCGTCCTGGTCCCGAAGATCGGCACCAGCGGCTCCGACCTCCAGTACAACGACGCGATCCCCTATCTGATGGAGTCGCTGCTACCCAACGGCGTCCTGGGCATCGCGGTGACGGGCCTGCTCGCTGCCTTCATGGCGGGTATGGCGGCGAACATCTCGTCCTTCAACACGGTGTTCACGACGGACATCTGGGCGAGGTACGTCGAGAAGGGCCGCGAGGACACGTACTACGTCCGGTTCGGCCGCCTGATCACGGCGGTGGGCGTCCTGGCATCCATGGGCACGGCGTTCCTGGCCTCGTCGTTCTCGAACATCATGAGTTACCTCCAGACCCTGTTCTCCTTCTTCAACGTGCCGATGTTCGTCGTCTTCATCGTCGGCATGTTCTGGAAGCGGGCGTCCGTGAAGTCGGGCTTCTGGGGCCTGCTGGCGGGCACTACAGCCGCGATGGTGAACTACTTCGTCATCTACAAGCAGGGGATCATCGACATCCCCTCCGACCAGGGAGCCAACTTCGTCTCGGCGATCGCGGGCTTCGTGGCCGGTGCGGTGGTCATGGTCGCCGTCACCCTCTTCACCGCCCCGAAACCGGCGGCGGAGCTCCAGGGCCTCGTCTACGGCACCACCTCCCCCGGCATGACCGAACCGGCCGCCGAGGGCGACGACGCCTGGTACCGCAAGCCGGCACTGCTCGGCTGGGGCGCGGTGATCCTCGCCGCGCTCTGCTACATCCCGTTCTCCTTCTGACCGCCGGAGGCTGACCCACCATGACCGAGCTGACCGCCGGAGGCTGAGAGACCATGACCGACAACCCGCAGCACCCCGATCGCCCCGATCACTCCAGCGAGGCACTCCAGCGCGAGATCACCGAACTGGAACACAAGTCCGAGACCGCCGCCCGCCTCTTCGACATCCGCCGCATCATCGGCGGCCTCTTCGTCCTCTACGGCATCATCATCACGATCGCCGGCATCGTCGCGTCCGACGCCGACATCGACAAGGCCGAGGGCATCAACATCAACCTGTGGACAGGCCTGGGCATGCTCGCCCTCGGCCTGTTCTTCCTGGCGTGGCTGTGGCTGCGCCCGGTCGCTCCACCGGTGGATGTGAAGCAACTGCTGCCGGACGCCGAGAAGGGGCATCCGTCGGAGTAACGCTGTTACGCGGGGCCGGAGTTCGCTGATGGGGACTCCGGTCCCGTACGGCTATGCGGGCGGCTGATCGGGGGTGAAGAGGTCGGCGGGGTCCGTCACGCGGACGGCCCGCTCCGACCAGACCTTGAGCTGGTCGAGGTCGGAGCACGCCTGCACCCGAAGCCGGACGGAGTCGGGGACTTGGAGGCCGCGCAACTCCATGATCTTCACGATCATCTCGATGCGATCCTCGACGCGTCCTTCGACGCGTCCTTCGACGCGTCCTTCGACGCGTCCTTCGACGCGTCCTTCGTCCCTCACCTTCTCCGCGACCGGGTTCTTGAAGAAGTAGTTCACCGGAGCCATCAGGTCCCTCCAAATCTCCTTCGCCTGGGAATCCACCAGGCCAGACGTCACCAGCTCTACGAGCAGAGCCGCGCTTACCGGGTCAATCGTCTCCAGAGCCGCCGCCAGTGGTCCCAGTATCGCAGCGGCACGCCGTCCTCTACCATGCGTAATCGCCGAAAGCACCGCGAGCGACGGGTCCTGCGCGGCTTCTTTCTCGTCAGTGATCACCGGCACGTTGTCCGGCCCGAGAACCATCGGCCGTACGACGAGCGAGGACCAGCCGGGCAGACCGAACCGGATGGGCTGGGCGGCCCAACGGGCGGTGGAACTGCTCTGGGTCATGACGATGAGCACCGGCTCACAGCGGTACTTCTCGTAGAGGTACGAAAGGTAGTAGGGCCAACTCCCCCGCTTCCTATCGTCCTTCTTGCCCTGCGACTCCAGCACCAGCAGGAAGTCACCGCCCTCTGTGTGCACCCGAACCAGGCTGTCCACACGCCGCTCGACCGGCTCGATCTCGGTCAAGTCGGTGTTGACCACCGTGAATCCGCAGGGCTCCGGGAACGGCACATGGAACAGGCGCTGGAAGTTGCGGATCAACCCGGCCGTGTCCTTCTGGCCGTAGTGGTGCAGCGCCTCATGCGACGAGCTGACCATCAGCCCTCCTTCCTGTACGACTTGATCAACGAGCTACGCCGCGCCGAGGTCACACCACACGTACTTGCCGGTGTCGCCGCCCTGCCGAAGCGGATGCCATCCCCAGTCGTCGGCGCAGGCCCGGACGAGGGCGAGGCCGCGGCCCGCCTCCGCGTCGGGAGTCACCATCAGCTCGTACGGCGGCGGTTCGGGGCTCGCGTCCCACGCACCGATGCGGAGCACTCCGTGTCGGTGTTACAGGCGCAGGGCGGCGGGCCCCTTGGTATGGCGTACGGCGTTGGAGACCAGCTCCGCCGCCAGCAACTCGCCGACGTCCACCAGGCGGATCAGGCCGTGGAGGGTGAGGATCAAGCGGACGGCACGGCGGCAAACGGTGACCGCTCGGGGGTCGTGGGGGATGTGGAGTACGTACTCCCAGGGTTCGTTCTCTGTTTTTGGTATGTGTGAACTCCGGTTGGGGTGAGGGAGTTTGAGGGAGCGCTACGGGTTGCGGGCGGTGGCAGTTTCACCGCCGTCACGGCATGACGGGGTGGTGCGCTTCCGGGGTCCCGGGGTTCCGCAGCGTGTGCGTCGCGTGACTGACGGTACGGGTTAAATTTGGGCCCAGGCAAGTGACTGCCGTAATCTGCCCCTCGAACGAGTCACAGCCTCACGGCAGTTGAGGCCAAGGGAGGAAGCCATGCCGCGCAGACGGCAGCCCACCGCGCGCCAGGAGCGTCTGGGCATTGAACTGCGGAAACTGCGGGAGGCCGCAGGATTCAAAGCGCTTGATGCCGCCGCGCTGGTCGGGTCCAGCTCCGCCCAGATGAGTCAGATAGAGTCCGGGATCGCGGGTGTGAGCGAAGAGCGCGTGCGCAGCCTTGCCGCTCATTACTCCTGTGCGGACGATAAGTTGGTCGACGCGCTGGTGGCGATGGCCACCGACCGGACACACGGCTGGTGGGAAAAGTACCGAGGCCTGCTACCCACGCGATTCCTGGACCTCGCCGAGCTGGAGCACCACTGCGCATACCGGCTCGATGTGGAGTTCCTGCACGTCCCAGGCCTCTTCCAAACGGAGGACTATGCCCGCGCTGTGTCCTCTTACCGATTCCCTGAACTCCCGACCAATGAGCTTGAGTTGCGCGTCCGCCATCGAATGGAGCGCAAGGTGATCATCGAGGACCCGGCCCCCACGCCGTACGAGGCGGTGATCCACGAAGCGGCGCTTCGCATCCGGGTCGGCGACCGCGCGGCGACGCGCACCCAACTCGACCGCGTTCTGGAACTCTCCGAGGCGGACCACATCACCGTGCGCGTCATCCCCTTCGACCTGGACGGCTTCGCCGGAGCCTCGAACGCGATGATGTACGCGGGCGGTCCTGTGCCCAAGCTGGACACAGCAGTACGCGATGCACCCCACGGCGCGGGTTTCATCGACTCCGAGCCCCAACTCGGAGCCTTCCGAACGCTCTTCCGTATGGTGGAGGCCGTGTCGCTCGAACCCGCACGGTCGCGTGACTTCATCCACCAGCTGACGAAGGAACTGTGAGGCCCTCCGTGACCACCCCCGACTACTGGCAGAAGTCGTCCTTCTCAGGAAGCGGCGACGGCGACAACTGCGTCGAACTCGCCACCACCCCCCACACCATCCACCTCCGCGAGAGCGACACCCCCGCCACCCGCCTCACCACAACCTCCGCCCCCCTGGCCCACCTCCTCCACGGCATAAAGTCCGGCACCCTCGCCACGCCCACGACGTGAAGTCGGACTCGCTCTGTTTCCCGGCGACGAAGGGACGGCAAGAATGGCGAACAGCGCGCTGCTCGTGATGGACGTCCAACGGGACATCGTGCGCATCGCCGACGACGGCTCCGGATACCTGCCGCGTCTGCGCAGGGCGATCGACGGGGCTCACGCGGCGGGCATCCCCGTCATCTACGTGGTCATCGCGTTGCGGCCAGGCAATCCAGAAGTCAGCCCCCGCAACCGGGTGCTCACCAACGCCGTGCGGGCCGGTCTCTTCACGGAGGGCGATCCCGGCACCGAGATCCACCCTGACATCGCGCCCCAGCAAGGCGACGTCGTGGTCACCAAGAGGCGGGGAAGCGCGTTCTCGGGCAGCGACCTCGACCTGGTACTCAGGGCTCGCGATATCGACAACCTTGTTCTCACCGGCATCGCCACCAGTGCTGTAGTGCTGTCCACTCTGTGGCGCGCCGTCGACCTGGACTTCGGCCTCACCGTCCTGGCGGATGGCTGCCTCGACACCGACCCCGAGGTACACACGATGCTCATCGAAAAGCTGTTCCCGCAGTGGGCAGATGTCGTCACCGTCGAGGACTGGCTCAAAGCCATCGCAACGCAATAACGGGAGGCCGGCCGGCAGACTGCGTCAGACCGGCCGACGAGCTCTCCGGGGGCTGCGGACGCCTTTCCCAAATGGCGCCGCTCACTCCCGATCACTCGGAAGGGAAGAGCTGTTCGCGCACCCAAGCGGGATCGGGGTTGGTGTGCGGCCGACCCGCCACGACGACAGTCGGCACGGTCTCATCGCCGTCGTTGGCCGCCCGCACCGCCGCCGCTCCGGCGGGGTCACGCCAGATGTCGACCCAATGCAACTGGCGGGCGCTCCGGCCCAACCGGATGCGCAGTCGCAGACAGTACGTGCAGCCCGGCCGCCAGAAGACGACCGGCCGGCCGTCGACCGCGCTGCGGCGCTGTGCCTCCAGCACACCGACCGACCTCGGGAAGATCAGGGGCGAGTACACGCCTGCGAGCAGCACGAACACCAGCAGGAGCGCTGCGGCTGCAACGGAGTACCCCTTGAGGACTTGCGCAGTCGCAACGGCTGAACCGCAGAGCAGAAGCAGTGTCGGCAGGATCCAAGCGCGCATCATGATGGCGCAGGCTACCGGTGAGCCGAAATGCTCCCCGAACCAAGCCGCCCGTCTGGCCAATCCCCAACTGCCTGCAGCCGGGAGACGCGTATTCGATCGCCGAGAGATATCCATCGGTACCGTTTCGAGGCCGCCGCCTCAAGCGATGGAAGCGCCGCCACAACACCACCCACGCCAAGATCCGCTGCCTCGGCGAGTGCCCGCGTCCCGTATCTCGTCCTCATCACCGGCCCGGAGCAAGACGTGCCCGGCAGTTCCGGCATCGGCGACGGACCGACGGACCGACGGACGTCATCGCGATCCAGACGGCTACCGCCGCCTGCGCCACTCCCGCCCGGGCCTACCGCACCGCCCCGTATGCACGTTCCCCCGTATGTCAGCTGCCGGGCATGCCCGACAGCTCGGACCGACACGCCACGTGCCGACGCGGGTTTCAACCGCACGAGCCGATCGGCACCCTCGCCGCGTTCCTCTGGCGAGGAAGCAAACGCAACGGACCTCGATCTTTGCGGGCCGTTTACAACTTCCACAGTCGATTCATGGCCAACTTCAGCCACTTCATTGGCTGATTCCGATCGTTCAATGTGGACAAGTACTTACTTTGCACACTGGGGCCGAGTAAGTAGCGATATCAACCGTCCAGGCGCTTGAATTTTATCTTGAATACAATTTGCGTGGGATGTGCCATATCTGGGGGGAAATGAGCGCCTGAACGGCAGATTTATACGGTGGACAGGGTTCAAGCAATGAGATTTTATGGTGCAGCCAAAGGGCTTCCCGTGAATGTCGGACAAGCGCTCCCTTAGTACTTTATCGACCCTGGGTAAGCGCTTCTCTCTGTCCTTGTTCAACGCGCGTAAAGCGTGGGGCGGACCCTGAAGTGTGGCTATTTCTTACGGGGTGTTGAGGGCTGCCGACGGGGGGTGGGTGCTCATGAATACGCGAGTGCGGCTTTTCCTTGCCTTACGCACGGCCCGTCCTTCCCTTCACCTGTCCGTTCCGGCTGCCGTGGACGGCGGCCTTCACACCCACGTTGACCCGATGTCCCGGCCCCCGGGCCGGGACCAACGTGTGAGGACTCTGATGAAGGCACGTAGCGCGATCCAACCGCGCCCGGAGCGCAAGAGACTCGTGCGGCACGCCCTCGGCGTCGCCGCCGCGGCCGCCCTG
>NZ_JBFBEA010000047.1:0-42934 GCF_040683495.1 Streptomyces sp. NPDC093544
GGCCATGGCGGGCTCTACGCCGCGGTGGCGCGTGGACGCATCGATGCCGGCCGGCTGCGGCGGGCACTGGCCGAAGTGCCACTGCCGCGGGCGGCCGACGGCCGGCTGGTCCTGGCCATCGACGTCACCGGCTGGCTGCGGCCCGCCGCTCACACCTCACCGCAGCGGATCCTGTGCCACACCTACGGCAGAGGCAAGGACCAGCACATCCCCGTCCCCGGGTGGCCCTACTCGATCATCTGCGCGCTCGAGCCGGGCCGCAGCTCATGGACCGCCCCGCTGGACGCGCTTCGTCTGGCGCCCGGGGACGACACCGCCACCGTCACCGCCCCGCAGCTGCGCGATCTGCTTCAGCGACTGATCGCAGCGGGGCAGTGGCAGGCGGGTGACCCGGACATCCTCATCGTCGCGGACGCCGGATACGACGCACCCCGCCTCGGCTTCCTCCTCAAAGACCTGCCGGTCCAGGTGCTGGCCAGGATGCGATCCGACCGAGTCCTGCGCAGGGCTGTCCCGCCCCGGCTGCCACACACCCAGGGCCGACCGCCCCGGCACGGCGGAGAGTTCGTCTTCGGGCAGCCTGACACCTGGCGCACCCCGGACACCGAAACCGTCACCGACACCCGCCTCTACGGAACCGCCAGGGCCCGGTCCTGGAACCGGTTGCACCCCAAGCTGACCTACCGCGCTTCCTGGGCAGCCGCCGACGGAACCCTCCCGATCGTCGAAGGGACGGTGATCCGCCTGGACATCGGCCACCTGCCCAGCGGAGCACACCGAAGCCGGTCTGGCTGTGGTGGTCAGACACCGCTGCCACCCCGGCGGACGCCGACCGTCTCTGGCAGGCATACCTGCGACGCTTCGACATCGAGCACACCTTCCGCCTGTTCAAACAGACCCTCGGCTGGACCTCCCCGAAAATCCGCACCCCTGAGGCGGCCGACCGCTGGACCTGGCTGATCCTCGCTGCCTACACCCAACTGCGGCTCACCCGCCCACTCGCAGCCGACCGGCGTCGCCCCTGGGAGAAACCCAGTTCCCCGGACAGGCTCACCCCCGCCCGAGTCCGCCGCGATTTTCGGCACATCCGCCCACAAGCGGCCTGCCCGGCCCAAGCACCGAAACCTTCTCGTCCGGGCCCCGGACGGCCACCGGGCCAAAAGAACACCCGGCCGACACCCCGCCACGACGTGCACACACCCCGCAAAACACCAACAGCGAAACAGCGAACGACGAAATCAACCACCCCACGACCACGCCGCACAGGTTAAAGATCAAGCTAGGCCTCGATGAGGCCGACGCGGATGGCGTAGCGGGTGAGTTCCAGGCGGTCGCGCAGGCCGAGTTTCTGGAGGAGGTTGGCCCGGTGGCGTTCGACGGTTTTGGCGCTGATGACGAGGAGGCGGGCGATCTCCTTGGAGCTGTGGCCCTCGGCGACGAGTTTGAGGATCTCCTCCTCGCGGTCGGTGATCGGCCGGGCTTGCAGCCTGTCGCCGGTGCGGGCGCGGTCGAGGTAGGTGCGGATGACGGTGGTCTCGGCGCCGGGGTAGATGAAGGGCTCGTCACGCAGGGCGGCGCGGCAGGCTTCGACGAGGTCGCGGTCGGCGACGGATTTCGGGACGTATCCGGAGGCGCCTGCTTTGAGGGCTTCGAAGAAGTACTGCTCGTTGTCGTACATCGTCAGCATCAGGATGCGCAGGTCGGGGCGGATGCGGGTGAGTTCACGGGCTGCCTGCAGTCCGGTCCTGCGGGGCATGGCGATGTCGAGTATGGCCAGGTCGATGTCGTGGGCGTGGGCCTGAGCGATGGCTTCGGCGCCGTCGGAGGCCTCGGCCACGACCGTCAGGTCCGGCTCGGCGTCCAGGATGAGGCGGACGCCGCTGCGTACGAGGGCGTGGTCGTCGGCGAGCAGGATGCGGGCCGGTCCGGTCATCGCGCGTTCTCCTGGCTGGGTTCGTCGGCTGTGTCGGCCGTGACGTTCAGGCGTATCTCGGCGCCGCCGTGGGGGCCTGTGCCGATGTGGAGGTCGGCGCCGATGAGGAGGGCGCGTTCGCGCATGCCGCTGATGCCCGCGCCTTCCGGCATGGCCCCGATTCCCCTCCCGTTGTCGCGGACCAGCAGTCCCATCTGGGCGTCGGGCAGGGGACGCAGGTGGACCTCGACCCGGGTCGCGCGAGCGTGGCGTGCGGTGTTGGTGAGCCCTTCCTGGGCGATGCGGTAGAGAACGAGCTCGGTTGCCGGGCCGAGGTGGGGCAGGCCGGGGGTGATGTGCGCGGTCGCGCTCAGCCGGGAGGTGGTGAACTCGGCGGTCAGGGCGCGCAGGGCGCTGTGCAGGCCGAGTTCTTCCAGGACGCCGGGGCGCAGACGGCGGGCGATGCGGCGTATCTCGTCCAGTCCGGCACGGGTGGTCTCCTGCGCGTGGCGGAGGTCTTCGCGTACGGACCGGGGGGCGTGGTCGGCCGCGTGCTTGAGCTGGAGCAGGACGGCGGTGAGGGTCTGCCCGACCTCGTCGTGGAGTTCCCGGGCGAGGCGCTGGCGTTCGGCTTCCTGCGCGGACAGTGCCCTGCCGGAGCTGATGGCGCGTTCCGCCTCCAGTCGGCCGAGCATGGCGTTGAAGGTCGTGGTGAGTTCGGTGATCTCGCCCGGGCCGGTGACGGTGGCGCGACTGCCCGGCTTGAGGAGGTCGACGGTGCCCATGGCACGGGTCAGCCGGGCCAGGGGCGCGAGTCCGATCCGCAGCAGGACGGCGTTCGCGATCAGCATCACCACCAGCCCGGCGATCAGAACGAGAGCTTCGCCGAGCAGCACCGGGGTGGAAACGGTG
This sequence comes from Streptomyces sp. NPDC093544, assembly GCF_040683495.1. Taxonomy (NCBI): domain Bacteria; kingdom Bacillati; phylum Actinomycetota; class Actinomycetes; order Kitasatosporales; family Streptomycetaceae; genus Streptomyces; species Streptomyces sp. NPDC093544. The sequence goes on from NZ_JBFBEA010000047.1 coordinate 2,825, forward strand.
ACCGGACCCAGAAGCAGCAGGACCGCCACGACGAGCACGGCCGCGTTGAGGAGGAAAGTCCTCCAGTACAGCGACATGATCGTGTGCTCCTTTCCCTGCGGTCCTCACCTCCACTGTCTCCTGCCGCCGCCGATCGACCCCATTCGGGGCTCTGGCCTGCGACGGGACCTACTGCCCCGGACCACTCTGACCGTCCTGGGCGGGCCGTGTCCATCCGTGCTGACACCCATATCGCCGGCCTGTTCTCAACTGGCAGCATGGGCACCCGCGGCGCCGGAGCACCTGCCTTTTCGGCCCCGCGCCGCACCACCGTCGCGAAGAACATGGAGGGAGGGGTTTTGCCTGCTCCGCGGATGAGCGCCACACCCTTGCCGGGGATCGGCGTCCAGTACGACCTCACCACGCGGGAGCACCGCCACCTGTCGGTGATCGCGCATCGGGACGGGACCCGGACGGTGAACATCTACCGCGCCGACGACCCGGACGCGTGCGCCCAGTCGTTGCATCTGACGGAGCCCGAGACGGCCTCGCTGATCAATGTGCTGTCGCCCGCCCATCACAGCCCGAACCTGCTGTCCACCACGGAACTGGGGCTGGTGGCCGAGCGGATCGAGCTGTCTTCGGTCTCCTACTGGAACGGGCGGCTGCTGGGCGAGACCCGGATGCGTACCGCGACCGGCGCCTCGATCGTCGCGGTGCTGCGCCGGGCGGAGGCCATCCCGTCCCCCGCCCCGGACTTCCGGCTGGCCGGCGGCGACACCCTCATCGTGATCGGTACCCGCGAGGGCGTCGAGGCCGCGGCGACGATACTCGGACGGGAGTGAGCCCGGTGCACTCCTCCGCGATGTTCCTGATCGAGTTCGGCGCCATCATCCTGGCCCTCGGGCTGCTCGGCCGGTTCGCCGGACGCTTCCAGTTCTCACCGATACCGCTGTATCTGCTGGCCGGGCTCGCCTTCGGCGAGGGCGGGCTGCTGCCCCTGGGTACCAGCGAGGAGTTCGTGGCGATCGGCGCCGAGATCGGCGTCATCCTGCTGCTGCTCATGCTCGGCCTGGAGTACACGGCGACCGACCTGGTCTCCAACCTGAAGACCCAGTACAAGGCGGGCGTGGTGGACGCCGCCCTGAACGCCTTGCCGGGTGCCGCGATGGCGCTGCTGCTCGGCTGGGGCCCGGTGGCCGCCGTCGTGCTGGCCGGAGTCACCTGGATCTCCTCCTCCGGCGTCATCGCCAAGGTCCTCGGCGACCTGGGCAGGCTCGGCAACCGCGAGACCCCGGTCATCCTGAGCATCCTGGTCCTCGAAGACCTGTCGATGGCCGTCTATCTGCCGATCGTGACTGCCCTGTTGGCCGGCACCGGTCTGGCGGCGGGCAGCGTCACGCTGGCCATAGCCCTGGCGGCCGCCGGACTCGTGCTGTTCGTCGCGGTCCGCTACGGCCGGATCATTTCCCGTTTCGTCTCCAGCGACGACCCGGAGAAGCTGCTGCTGGTCGTCCTCGGCCTTACTCTGCTGGTCGCCGGACTGGCCCAGCAGCTCCAGGTCTCCGCGGCGGTGGGCGCGTTCCTGGTCGGCATCGCGCTGTCCGGTGAGGCCGCCGAGGGCGCCCACGGACTGCTCTCGCCCCTGCGCGACCTGTTCGCCGCCGTGTTCTTCGTCTTCTTCGGACTGCACACCGACCCTGCAAGCATCCCGCCCGTACTGCTGCCCGCGCTCGCCCTGGCAGCCGTCACCGCCTGCACGAAGATCGCCACCGGCTACTGGGCCGCCGGCCGTGCCGGGATCTCCGCCAAGGGCCGCTGGCGGGCGGGCGGCACTCTGGTGGCCCGCGGCGAGTTCTCCATCGTCATCGCGGGCCTCGCCGTCACCTCCGGCATCGAACCCTCCCTCGGCCCGCTGGCCACCGCGTACGTCCTGATCCTGGTCGTCCTCGGCCCCCTCACCGCCCGCTACACGGAACCGGCCGCCGGCTGGATCATCCATCGCCGCAACCCGCCCGGGCCGCAGCCGGCGACGGTGCCCTCCGTGGAAGGGGCTCTGGAGACGGTCCAGGATGCTCGTCACGCCGGGCGACCTGAGTGATGCGACGTAACGTGACGTCACATCACGTCACGGAAGGGCTCCGGCAGGGGTGGGGACCGCATGGCGCAGACCTGCGGTGTCCTGGCTGGGTGGTGCGCCGAACTGGCGTCGGTACTCCCGGCTGAACTGTGACGGGCTGTCGTAGCCGACGCGATGACCGACCCCGGTGATGTCACCGGGGTGGGTGGCCAGCAGCAGCCGGGCCTCCTGCAACCGGATCTGCTTCTGGAACTGGATGGGGCTCATCGCGGTCACCGCCTGAAAGTTCCGGTAGAAGGCGGAGACGCTCATACCGGACAGCTGCGCCACGTCCTCGACCCGGAACGGCTGCGCGTAGTGCTCGCGGATCCACCGCACCGCTCGCGCGATGTGGCTGAGGCCGCTGTCGGCCAGGCCGAGTTGGCGCACGATGCCGCCCTGCTCGCCGGTGATCAGCCGCCACAGGATCTCGCGTTTGACCAGCGGGGCGAGCACTGTCCGGTCGTGTGGCTCATCGAGTAGGCGCAACAGTCGGACAACGGCGTCCAGCAGCGGACCCGGAGCGTCGCTGACCGCGATACCCGCCGCGGCGCTCCTGCCCGTACGAGGAGTGTCTCCCGGCCCGGCCTGCAACAGCAGCTCCGCGACGGCGGACGGCTCCAGCGTGAGCCCGAATCCCAGTGCCGGACGCTCGGGGCTTGCCTCGGTGAAGTGACCCGTGACCGGCAGGTCCACCGATGCGACGAGGTACTGCCCGGCACGGTATGCGAACACCCTCTCGCCCAGTGCGAGGTGTTTGGCGCCCTGGGCGATGACCGCCAGCACCGTGCCGGACATCGACGGCGCCGGCGGATGGGGCCGCTCGACTTTCGAGATGAGTACGCCGTCGATGGCGGTCGTCCAGTCGGGCCGCGCGTGCCGGTCCAGCAAGGTGCACAGCTCGTCGAGGTACATGCCTCCATTGCAGCACGCGGCCGGTCGCCAGCTCCCGTTCTGGGGAGGATCGTGCAAGCGTCCGCGAGCATCGTTCTAACGTTTCCGCAGGTCACGGCAGTTGAATGGAACCAGTGGCCCGCGCCGGGCCCCGATGGACGATCTACCGCACAGGAGGAAACATCATGAAGGTCGCAGTCATCACAGGTGCCGGCTCCGGTATCGGGCGGAGCGCGGCGATTCAGCTCGCCAAGCGCGGAACCGGCGTCATCCTGACCTACAGCCGCAACCCGCGAGGAGGGCTGGAGACAGCTGCCGCGATCGAGAAGGAAGGCGGCACGGCCGTCGCACTGCCGCTGGACGTCGGTGAGAGCGGCACCTTCCCGGCCTTCCGCGAGTCCGTCGTCGACGCGCTCCGCGAGACCTGGCAGCGCGACACGTTCGACTACCTGGTCAACAACGCCGGCTTCGCGCATACGTCGATGCTGGAGGACACCACCGAGGAGACCTTCGACAGGTTGATGCGAGTCCTGCTCAAGGGGCCGTACTTCCTGACACAAAGGCTGCTGCCGCTGATGGAGGACGGCGGAGCCGTCGTCAACACGAGCAGCAACTCGGCGATGACGTCCGGCCTGGAGCCCGGCTACTCGGCCTACGCGTCGATGAAGGGCGGCCTGAACGTGCTGACCCGCTACATGGCAAAGGAGTTCAGCACGCGAGGCATCCGCGTCAACGCCGTTTCACCGGGCGCGACCCGCACCCGGCTCGCCGACGACGCCTTCGAACGGTTCCCCGAGGTCATCCCGGCCCTCGCCGCGAAGACCGCTCTGGGCCGGGTCGGCGAACCCGACGACATCGGCATGCTGATCGCCACCCTGCTCTCCGAGGAGGGCGCCTGGGTCACCGCCCAGAACATCGAGGTGTCGGGCGGCTACAACCTGTAGTCCGGCCCACCGCATCTCGATCGCGTCAAGAAGACCGCTCACCCTGAACAGCGCCCGCGATCAGGCCGTACCCCTGTGCGAATCGACATTTCGCACGGTAAAGGGGAAGTCAGCATGACCAGCGAATCGCTTCAGCCCGTCTCAGCGCCGTCCCGCCGCACAGTCGTGGCAGCGGTGGGCGCGACGGGAATCGCCGTCGCGCTGACCGCCTGCGGGTCGGAGAGCGAGTCCTCCGGCTCCGCCGCTGCCGCGGGTACCGTTCTCGCGAAGACCTCGGACATTCCCGAGGGCGGCGGCAAGGTCTTCGAGGCAGAGGGCGTGGTGGTGACCCAGCCGGCTGCGGGCACGTACAAGGCGTTCTCGTCGAAGTGCACCCATCAGGGCTGTGCCGTGAAGGGCATCGCGAACAACGTCATCACCTGTCCGTGCCACAAAAGCGAGTTCTCCGCCACGGACGGCAGCGTGAAGAAGGGCCCGGCGACCCAGCCCCTGGCCGCCGCGAGCATCACGGTGGACGGGGACTCGATCACCCTGGCGTGAACCGGGGCAGGGTTCAGTGAACCGGGGCGAAGTTCCTTGAACCGAGCCGGACTTCACGTCCGGGGGACGCGACGCGGCCGCTTGAAGCAGGCCAGTACGTCGTCGGTCGACGTGATCGTGGCGACCAGGGAGAGCGTGTTACGGACCATCGCGGGGGTGTAGTCGGCGGGCACCCCCGCGATGGCGTCGGCGGGCACCACGGCCGTGTAGCCGCGGTTCACGGCGTCGAACACGGTGTTGGGAATGGCCACGTTGGCCGAGACGCCCGTCACGACCAGCGCGCGACAGCCCAAGTTGCGCAGCAGCGCGTCGACATCGGTGCCCGTGATCGGTGACAGTCCGTGCAGACGCCGTACGACGAAGTCCTCCTCGGCGACCTCGATGGGCGGCACGATCCGCACCGCAGTGGTCCCTGTCAACTGCTGTACGGGGAGCCGCTCGGCCGCACGGAACAGCCTGGCGTTGCGATTTGCGCCCCGGCCGTCCGGGCGGCGCTCGGCGATCGCGTGGATGACCTGCACGCCGCTCTCGTGCGCGGCGGCGACCAGCCTCGCGACGTTCGCCAGCGCCCCCGACGACCTTGCCTCCTTGGCGAGTTCGGGCAGCGCGCTGTCCTGCCCCACGACACCCTGCTGGCACTCGACGGTGAGCAGCACCGTGGTGACGGGGTCGAGGAGTTCACTGAGCTGTTCGTACGACGGCATGGCTCCCCCTGATCGCGGGTGGTCAAAGCGGTGGGACTGTCGGAGCGGCGAGACTGTCGGAGCGGGCGAGAGTAACGACCATTGCGCCAGGACGGAAGAGAGCCCATGGTTTCCTGACGAGCCGTCAGATACTGTCGGGTGCCGTCAGGTACGAAATCCCGCCGTGTATGCCGGAGGAAGTACGCCGGGTACGTCGCAGAAGAGGGGACCGCATGGCCGTCACTCAGCGCCGGGGCCGGAGGATCATGATGACGCCCGGCGAGCTGGACGAGTTCCTGAGCACCCGGCGCACCTGCCGCGTCGCGACCGTCTCCGCGGACGGCGCCCCGCACGCGAGCACCCTCTGGTTCGTCTGGGACGGCACCTCGCTCTGGCTGTACTCGATCACCCGCAGCAAACGCTGGGCCGACCTGCGCCGCGATCCGCGCGTGGCCGTGGTCGTCGACGCCGGAGAGGAGTACGACGAACTGCGGGGCGCCGAGCTGTCCGGCACCGTCGAGTTCGTCGGCGAGGTGCCTCGTACGGGCGAGGCCTGCGCCGAACTCACAGCGGTGGAGCGCCTGTTCGCCCGGAAGAACTTCGGCATCGACGAGATGCCGCACGACGGCAGGCACGCGTGGCTGCGACTGACGCCGGACGTGATCGCTTCCTGGGACTTCCGGAAGCTCGCCGAGCTGTAACTCACCTCCTCCCGCGCCTCACCCGGCTCAGACCACAGCCCTCCCCGCCCTGCGCAGCGCCTCCACCGCCGCCCTGATCGACGGCCGCCGGTCGGCGTCCTCGCGCCACACCGCGTGCACATACCGGTGGACGCGATGCCGCACCGGCACGGCCCGCACCCCGGCCGGCATCGGACCGCGGCCGAGGCGGGGCGCGACGCAGACACCCAACCCTGCGGCAACCAGGGCAAGTTGGGTGTGATGCTCACCGGCGAGATGGGCGATGCGGGGCTCTATCCCCTTGGCGCGCAGCGTGTACACAAGCCACTCGTGACAGAACTCACCCTCGGGCCAGGAGATCCACTCGTCGTCCGCGAACTCCTCCAGGTCGACCGTGTCCCGGTCGGCGAGCGGGTGCCCCTCGGGCATCGCGACGTCCGCGGGATCGTCGAGGAGCGTGGCCTTGACCAGACCTTCGGGCACGGGAAGGGGCTTGTTGTACCAGTCGAGCACGACAGCCAGGTCGAGGTCACCCCGGACCAGACCTGCGACCCCGTCCTCGGGCTCCAGCTCCCGCGAACGCACCCGCAGCCCCGGATGCTCGGCCCGCAGCGCACCGAGCACGGCGGGGAACAGCCCACGCGCGGCCGTCGGGAACGCGGCCAGCCGCAGCTCGCCCACCACTTGCCCGCGCTGCGCCTCCAGGTCGGACCGCGCGAGCTCGACCTGGGACAGGATCCGCGCGGCATGGTCGGCAAGCAGTCTTCCGGCGTCGGTGAGGCGCACCCCCCGCCCGTTCTTGGCGAGCAGCTGCTGCCCCACCTCGCGCTCCAGCTTGGACATCTGCTGAGAGACGGCCGACGTGGTGACGTGCAGCCCGTCGGCAGCGCCGCTCACCGAGCCATGCCGGGCGAGGGCGTCGAGAGTACGCAGGCGCTCCAGATTCAACACGTAAGCAATGCTACGAGATACTGGACGAGTAATCTCGCCTCTGCTACGAGATTGTTCTGGCTCATCGTCGGATCCATGAGCACCGTCGCCGCTCCCCGCACCGGCACCGCGACCGACGAGAGTCCCCGCCGCCGCGCCGCCCTCGACTGGCGGATCCGCTTCCGCGGCGCCGGCCACTCGCACCTGTCGATGACCGGCGCCCAGTTACTGCCGGCCACCACCCAACTAGCCCTCGTCACCCCCCCTGTTCAGCACCCTGCCGAGCCACTTCCCGCTCGTCCCGCTCCGCGCGATGGCATCCTTGGCACCCTCGGCACGTGCCTCGTGCGCTCATCGTCCTGGCAGAGGCATCGCTCGCCCAGTCCAAGGCACGCCGATGACTCGGCTCACTCACGCGTAATGGCGGGCGGACGCAGGCTCGACGGCGGAGGCGACCGCGTCCGCCAGCGGCTCGATGTCGCCCGGCGTGAGAGTGGAGACGGTGATCCGCAGACCGGGCGGCGCGCTCACCCGGAAACGGGCCCCGGGCGCCACAGCCCAGCCCGCGTGCAGCAGCCGCGCGACCGCCCCGGTCTCGTCCGGGACGGGAACCCACACGTTCATTCCGCTGCGCCCCCGCGCCGCGATACCCCGCTCTTCGAGGGCGTCGATCAGCGCGTCACGTCGCCGTTCGTACGAGGCCGCCACGGCCCGTGCGTCCACCGCGCCGCTGGTCCACAGATGCACGACCGCGCGCTGCAACAGGTGACTGACCCAGCCGGGGCCGAGCCGCTGCCGCCCGTGCACGCGGTCGAGGGTGACGGGATCCCCGGTCAGAACGGCGAGCCGCAGATCGGGCCCGTACGCCTTGGCGACGGAACGGACCAGCGCCCAGTGGCGGGTCGTACCGGCCAGCGGATGCAGCGGCAGGTCGACGATCCGGTGCCCGTGGTCGTCCTCGATGAGCAGGGTCCCGGGGTACTTCTTGAGCACGGAACGCAGGGCACGCGCACGCGTGGCGGTCACGGCGGCTCCCGTCGGGTTCTGGGCACGGCACGTGACGATCAGGGCCCGCGCACCGGCGTCCAGTGCGCGCCGTACGTCGTCGGGGACCGGGCCCTCGTCGTCGACACCCATGGCGACGACACGCAGTCCGAGCGCCGGCACGAGGTCGAGCAGACTGCCCCAGCCGGGATCCTCGACGGCGACCGCGTCCCCTGGCTTGAGATGGGTCACCAGCACGCGCTCGATGGCGTCGAGCGAACCGGAAGTGACGACGACAGGACCGTCGGGCACCGAGTCGGCGTCGAGTTCGGCACGCGCGAGCCGCGCCAACTCCGGTTCGACAGCCTCCTCCCCGTACATCACGGGCTCCCGGTCCGACCGCTCCGCCGCCACCGCGAACGCCTCGGCGAGGCCGGGCAGCAGCGTGCGATCGGGATTCCCGTCCACCAGATTCCGTACGCCGTCCGGCACACCGACCCGGATGTAGTCGCGCCCTGTCGTGGCCGGCTTGGAGCGGATACGACTGCCCCGGCGGCCCGCGGTCTCGATCACCCCGCGCTCCCGCAGCGTGCGATAGGCGGCCGCGACCGTATTGGGATTCACCCCGAGCTGCGCGGCCAACTCCCGCATGGGCGGCAGCAGTCGCCCCGGCTCCAACTCCCCTGATCCCACCGCACGCTCGACGCTCGCGGCAATCTCAGCTGCGCGACGCCCTTCGATCCGATACTCTCCTAGCACAAATAAGATTATGCACTAGTACAATGGAGAACGCAATGCCGGAGACGAGCACTCAGTCTGGGACACCGCAACCCGCCGCCTACACCCCGACAGACCGCACCGTCCCCACCCGTTCCGCGAAGCGCGCCGCGTACGACACGGAACTGGTCCACTCGATACTCGACGAGGGTTACGTCTGCCACCTCGGCTTCGTCCGCGACGGCGCCCCGGTCGTGCTCCCCACCCTGTACGGACGCGTAGGCGAGCGCCTCTACGTGCATGGTTCGACGGGCTCGCGCCCCCTGCGGATGACCGGCCAGGCCGATCCCGGACTGCCGGTCTGCCTGACCGTCACGCACGTGGACGGCCTGGTACTGGCCCGGTCCGCCTTCCACCACTCGATGAACTACCGCTCGGTGGTGGTGCACGGCATCGCCCACCAGGTGACGGACCCGGACGAGCGGCGGACGGCCCTGGACGCGCTCGTCGACCATGTCATCCCCGGCCGTTCGTCCGACTCGCGCCCCGCCAACGCCAAGGAGCTGGCAGCCACCGCCGTGATCCGCCTCGACCTGAACGAGGTCTCCGCGAAGCTCCGCACCGGCGGCCCGAACGACGAGCCCGAGGACCTCTCCCTCCCCCACTGGACCGGGGTTCTCCCCCTGACCAAGGGATACGGCGCCCCCATCCCCGCCGCGGACCTCGCCTCCGGCATCGAGGTGCCGGGCTACCTGGCATCACTGTGATGCTGGTGCACGGAACCACCAGAGAACCCCATAGCGCCGACGAGGGCAGGGCTGCTCCCGTCGGCGCTCCCCCGCAGTCACCTCAGATCAGCACCTTCTCCCCCAACCCCCCTTCCAGCTGACGTCGTCCGGCCGCCGCGCTCCGAGCCTCCGCCACCGCGAGCCCGGCGACCGACCCCAGCATCAGCAAGGTGCCCGCGAGCGTCGCCGTGGTGAGCCGTTCGCCGAGCAGTGCGACGGCCAGCACGGCGGCGCTCACCGGCTCCAGGAGCATGACCACGGAGACGGTCGCGGACCGCACGACAGCGGCCCCGGCGAAGTACAGGCCGTACGCCAGGGCCGTGGGGACGGCGGCGATGTACGCCAACAGGGCCAGGACGTGCGCCGGTTGGGCGGCGTGCGGGACCAGCCCCTCGGCCAGGCCGAACGGCAGCAGGCAGGCGGTGGTCACCGCGAAGGCCCAGACGGTCGTACTGGACGCGTCGGCCCCGCCGTCGCGCCCCCACCAGCGCGTGAGCAGGGTCATCACGGAGTACCCGGCCGCGGACACGACCGCGAGCACCACCCCGTAGGGGCGCACCGTCGCATCCCCGCTACCGAGCACCAGCACCGCGAGCCCGCACAACGCCCCGACGACAGCGGCCAGCCCGCCGCCTCCGAGCCGCTCACCCATGGTCAGCCGCGCCCCGAGCGCGATGAGTACGGGCCCGGCGCCCAGCGTGACAACGGTCGCCACGGCAAGGCCGGTCGCTTCTACGGCGGCGAAGTAGGCGGTCTGGAAGACGGCCAGCCCGAATCCCGTGACGCCGATCCGCAGGATCTTGCGGTTGAGCGGCTCACGCACGGCGGGCCTGGCCCGGCGGCGCGGCAACCGCACGGCGAGCAGCAGCGCGAGTCCGCCCGCGCAGCGCCAGAAGGAAAGGGCGATCGGCCCCACGTCACTGGCCCGGTAGATCAGCGACGCGGCCGCGCCCGCGGTGCCCCAGGCGGCACCGGCGACGATCAGATAGAGGAGGCCTCGCCCGATGGGCAGGCCGGAAACGGCATTCGACACGTGTTCTCTCCGCAGGGACGCAGAAGTTCAGGAAGGACCACGTCGCGGCCTGTGCACGGAGGCACAGACATACGGGAGGGTCCTCGGACTTCGTCTGCGGGCAGCACCGTCCCGCCCGGCGTCTCGGCCGGGCGCGGCACCCGGCGTCTCGGCCGGGCATGTACTCCGGAGGGCCCGCCTCAGGCGGCCGGAGGCGGAAGAACGAGTGCGTCCGAATGCATGACCGGCACCCTAGACGGCGTTCCCACGGGCCGACAACTCCCTTTCGGGGCTGTCCGGACCGTCCTCACTCGCGTCTCCGGCGACCGCACCCTTGGCGAGCGTTCCCTCCGCGACCGTACCCTCGGAAGCCTCGGCGGGCGCGGACGACTGCGCGATGAACGCGCCGATCAGCACCACCGCACCGCCGACGATCTGCGGCGCCGAGAGGTGCTCGCCGAGCAGCACCCAGGCGAGGACGGTCGCGATGACCGCTTCGAGGCAGGCCACGACGCCCGCGACCTGCGGCGAGAGCCTGCGCACGGAGAGCACTCCGGTGACGTAGGCGACGACGGTCGCGATCAGCACGATCCAGCCGAGGAGCAACGAGGCGGCGACGGCGGTGCCGTCCATCTCCGCGGTGCCTCCGAGCACGGACCAGTCCATGTTCCAGGGGCGGGAGACGACGGTCAGCACGAAGGCGCCGACGAGCAGGCCGTACGCGATGACACCGAGCGGGGCGGGGGCCTTGTCCCCCGCGTCGCTTCCCTGGTCGGACAGGACGAAGTAGCCGACCTGGCAGCAGGCGGCACCCAGCGCGAGCAGCAGTCCGACGACGTCGAAGCTCAGCCCCGACCACACCTCGACCACGCAGGCGAGGCCGCCGACCGCGAGGACGACCCCGAGAGCCGCGGCGCGCGTCACGGGCCGGCGCTGCACGAACCGCACCCAGCCGAGCACGAGGGCGGGCGCGAGGTACTCGACGAGCAGCGCGACCCCGACAGGGATCCGGGAGATCGCGGCGAAGTAGCAGGCCTGCACACCGGCCACGGCGAGCAGTCCGAACCCGGCGAGCAGCGCGGGATGGCTGCGCAGCAGGCTTCGGTGACGTACGGCCAGCGGCAGCATGACCAGCGCGGCGCCCGCGACCCTCAGCCACACCACGTGCAGCGGATCCAGACCCGCCTCGATCAACGGCTTGGCCGCGACACCCGATCCGCCGAAGGCGACCGCCGACGTCAGCGCGAGACCCAGGCCGACACCTCTTCCGCGGTTGCCCTGACTCCCCTGAGACGTATGCACCGGCACATGATGACAGGCGGCGACATGAGCGTCACCCCCAATGACACCTGTCTCAACGACTGGACGTCGCCGCGCCGTCGGCCCACCTACCGCGAACTCAGAATCCCGCGTCGCCCCCGCCTGCGTACTCCTCGAACCCGGCCTGGATCCGCACCAGCACCGCTCCGATATCCACACCCGCACGCCCGAGCACCTCGACAGCCCGCGACTGGGGATCGACGAGGACCACCGCCAGCAGATCGACACCGCGAGCCCGCTCGTCGCCGCGCAGAACGGCCCGCTCGCATGCTTCCTCCATGGCGCCGGCCGCCGCCGGAGACCAGCCCGCCTCGGGCACCATCGGCACGGCACCGGAGTCCTCGACGGTGCTCTGCCAGCGCAGCCCGTAGCCGATGCTGCGCTGCACGAGGTAGCCGAGCAGCCGGGCCACCTGCGGTCCGCTGTCGAAGACCGCGCGCACCTCGGGGTCGGATTCCAGCAGTGAATGCAGCAGATGGGCCGTGTCGATCTGCTTGTCCCCGTCCCGCAGCGCTCTCCTGCGCGCACCGGCGACCATCGAGGCAAGCTCGGCGCTGAGCCTGACATCGAGTTCGATGCGGTGCGGGCCGCTCTCGGCGGCGGGCTGTTGAGGGATACGGGATGGCACAACCCCTACCCCATCAGTCCCTGCGAGCCGGGTCATCCCCGGCGGGCACCATTCTCACGTCCGACACAAGGTGGGCATGCCCGCACGGGTTCTCCTCCTTACGGATGACATCGCGCCGTTTCATCCCCTGGGGCGCGCGCCCCCTTGCTTCGCGCCCCGTACGCAACCGGGACGCTCCGGCGCTCGTCCCTCAGGGACATGGAGAGCAGGTGCTGGCTGGTGGCCCTGTCTGCGGTCGACGGCAGGCAGTACGTGTACCGGGTGTACGCCCCTGAGGACGCACTGCTCGCCGACCTGTTCTGGGAAGCGTGGCACTGCCACGACGAAGGGCCCTTCCCGCGCGCATGGGACCTGTTCGACGCGGCGGTGATAGAGCGGGTGGGCTGAGATCCGGCGACGGACTCTCGTTCGAGACGGCACCCGCACTCCACAATTCCTGACGGTTCATCAGTATTGAATGTTGAGGGACCTGCGGCTACCTTCCGCGACACCGTAGCTGCGCCGGGCGCAGCGCCCGACACAAAGGGGTGGCCGCATGGCCGAAGTCAGCGCGGAAGCACGCATCGAGGCGCCCGCCGAGAAGGTCTGGGCACAGCTCACGGACTTCTCCTCGTACGGCGAGTGGAACTCGACCCACACCAGCTTCCCGAAGGGCGGCCCCGCCTCGCTCGAGACCGGCGCCACCTTCGAGGAGAACATGAAGCTCATGGGCTTCCCGGCCGAGGTCAACTGGACCATCGACGAGCTGGAACCCGCCCGCACACTCGCCATCAGCGGCAAGGGCCCGATGGCGGTGAACGTCACCACCCGCTACACCCTGACCCCCGACGGCGAGGCCACGAGGGTACGCATCGACGGGGAGTTCACCGGCGCGGCCGTCTCCCTGATGGCGGGCAAGCTCAAGGACTCGGCGACGGCCGCCCTCGACGAGTCGCTGCGCAAGCTCGCCGGGCTGGTGACCTGAGCGCACGACTGCCGCACGCAGAAAAGCGCCCCGCGGAAAGGCTTCCGCGGGGCGCCTTGAGGTACGACAGCACGCTGTCGTCGACCTCGTCGGTTCTCGTCAGTCCTCGTCAGCGAGGATCAGGTACAGCTTCTTACGGGTTTCGTTGATGACCGCCAGCGCCTTGTCGCGCTGGTCCTTGCTGCCGGTCTTCCAGACCTGCCCGAAGGCTTCCATGAGGCCGAAGCCGGCCTGCCGGATCTCGTGCAGCGTCTCCCAGTCGACCCCGCGCCCGGCCTCTTCCCAAGGCGCGTCGGGACCCTCGTCGGCCGCAGTGCGGCCGGCCTCGGTGAGCGAGAACAGCTTCTTGCCGCCCTCGGCCGCACTGGTGATCAGGCCCTCGTCCTCCAGCAGCTGAAGGGTCGGATACACCGAACCCGGGCTGGGCTTCCACGCCCCGCCGCTGCGCTCGGCGATCTCCTGGATCATCTCGTAACCATGCATGGGCCGGTCCTTGAGCAGAGCCAGGATCGACGCGCGCACGTCGCCGCGCCGCGCCCTCCCCCTCGGCCCGCCCCGGCCGCCACGTCCACCCCAGGGACCAGGGCCGAAGCCCGGTCCACCGAAGCCGGGGCCACCGGGACCACCCGGTCCGAAGGGCCCGAAAGCCCCACGTCGCCCCTCGAAGCCGCCCCGACCCCGATGGCCGGACCCGCCTTGTCCCTGTCCACGCTCGTATCCGAATTCCTGTCCATGGGAACGCATCGCAATCACTCCATTCCATCGTTGATCGGTCGCGATGCGTCAACGATATATCGGAACAGCTCGCCTGGCAACCCCGTGGGGAGCGTGTCTGTCATGGATGGTGAGGCCGCCCGCCCTCCGACGTCGCGTAGGTGGGGCTGCGCCTCGATGAGGATCCCGAAGGGGTCGGCGGAGTGGTCTTCGACCAGACCGATGAAGGCCGATCTGACCCCGGAGCGGTCGCCGCTAAAGTCCCGGAGACGTACGCGTCGACAGCTGCACGGAAGCCGACGACCAGGTCGACATCAGAATTCCGCCCCGCATCATCAAGGCTCAGCGCCACCACCGAAACCTCATTCCCCGCCGTGACTGACGCCCGGTCAGGGATGCCTTCTACTTCGCCTTCCACCCCGCCCGCGAACACGAACGCCTCTGCCCCCCGACCAGCCGGCACGACTACGACCACACGGCCTGACCAGCGATGATCCCCTCAGAAGAGCTACGCCCATCGCTCATTGCACAGCTGGAATTTGTTTCCGATCCTGGTGGCGGCATGAGGCTTTCTGGAGAGCCGCTATAGATGGGCCGCAGATGTATTCGATCGGCACGGCCGCGCGCTCTGTACTCCCCTAATGTGACACCCGCGTTTCGTCGTCCGCTTTCCTGAATGGTGCGGAGCGCGCAAGGGAAAAGGAGCGCTGGAGGAATGTTGAATTCACGCAGGAGCTTCACTAGATTCATGCTTGCGGCATCGGCCTGTGTCGTCGCCGTACCCCTGGCCACCGCCGGGCCTGCCGGCGCTGCGCCGACCGGGGCCGAAGCCGTCTCCAAGACGACTATCAAGGTAGTCGCCTCCGGACTGAAGAACCCTCGCGACGTTACCGCGCTGGCAGACGGCAGCCTGCTCGTGGCCGAGTCGGGTGAGGGCCTGCCGGGCTGCCCTGTTGGTCAGGTGTGCCTGGGCAAGACCGGCTCCATCTACAAGGTCAAGGGCTCGTGGCAAGGCCGCGTCGTCACCGGACTGCCGTCCTTCGGTCCGGGCGCCGAGCCCGGGGCTGCGATCCAAGCCCTCGGCCCGGCAAGTGTCCTGCCCGATCCGAACGGTGGTTATCTCGTTCTGAATTCGGGCGGCTTCAACAGCGACGGCCGCGCCGCGCTCGGCCCGGACGCCAAGACGCTGGGCACGCTGACGCGTACGCGCGATGGCTCGATCGTCGCGGATTACGTCGACCACGAGACGCGGTTGAATCCCGATGGCCGCGAGGCGTACTCCAACCCGTGGAAGGTCCTGCGCAGCGGCAGCGGCTACCTGGCCACCGACGCGGGCGCCAACACCGTGCTCCGCACGGCGGGCGGCACCACGTCCACCGAGTTCGTGTTGCCGACGAACGAGAATGACCGCGACGGGGTGCCCACCGGCATCGCCCGGGCTGCCGATGGCACGACCTACGTCGCCGGCCTCGGCGTCTACGCCGGCCAGTCGCGGATATACAAGGTCGGTCCCAACGGCCCCGAGCTCTTGGTCACCGGCCTGACCAATGTGGTGGACCTCGCCGTCGCCCCGAACGGCGATCTGATCGCTCTGACGTACACCCCGGGCTACCTCGAGGATCCGCCGCAGCCGAGCAAGGTGTTGAAGATAGACACCGCCACCAAGGCGGTCACCGAGATCCCGACCGGCGACAGGCTGATCATGGGCACGGGGCTCGACGTCAACCGGGACGGCCAGGTGCTCATCGTCAACAACGCGCGAGGCACCACCGGCGAGCTGCTGAGCCTGACCTACTGACACGGTCCACAGCGTGGGTACAGCTCTCTCTCCTTCGCCCCCGACGTGCGTACGCCCGTGATGACGGCCCCGCCGGTGTGACCCACACCGGCGGGGTGTCGGCGTACGGCGCAATATGCAAAGCGGTCCGGCCTGGCGAGGGACGGAAATCACCTCGCCGCCGCACGCCTCGCCCGGTACGGTCCCGAGAGTGTTCCAACGGCCGGAGCCCGTGAGTTCCACGCGCGGCCACCCCGGCAATTCCCACGCTGAAAGTAGGTTTCGTCAATGGCATCCCGTATCAGTGAGATCGTGCTCAAGTGCCGCGACCCCGAGGTGCTGGCACGGTTCTGGTGCGAGGTCCTGGACTTCGTAGTGCTCGATCGTGAGGCGGAGGGCTGCGTCGAGATTGGTCCGCGCGAAGGGTTCGGCGGCCCCCAGCCGACAATCTTCCTCATCCGCAACGACGAGCCGAAGAACGGGCACGACCGGCTGCACATCGACGTCAACGCCACCGACCGGGATCAGGACGCCGAGCTCGAACGCCTCCTCGCCATCGGGGCCGAACGCGTCGACATCGGTCAGCCCGGGGAGGCGTCCTGGCACGTCCTCGCCGATCCCGAAGGCAACGAATTCTGCCTGCTCAAGCGCCGCCTGGACGCAGTCTGACGGCCTTCGTCGGCAACAAGGGCCGCGGCGCCGGACCTGGCTGCGGCCCGCAGCGGACTCGGCAGAGCGCCGCTGGGTCTTCTCCCGGCAATAGGGGCCCCGGTGCCACCGAAGTCCAAGGTCGATCAGGACGAGCGATGAACGTGTTCGCTCCAACCCCCTGCTGGCCCGCCCGGACACTCTCGCTCACGAGGGGCCTCGGCCCCCGCCGCACAATGCGTGGTCGATCAGAGCGCTGGCCGCGTTCTCCTGGTCCCGTATGTGCTCCAGGGTGTCGCCGCGTGCCTCGGACATGGAGACCACGGCGCTGCGACGGCCGTCGTCGGTGACGCCGTTGAGGGTGATGTAGCCGCCGTCCCCGCCCTCGTGGCTCCAGTAGGTTCCTCCGCAGGTCAGGGGTCGTTCGACCAGACCGAGCCCGTATCGGCCGCCTGGCCACAGTTGCTCGACGTCCGCGCTCACGGGGACGGTCTGCTTCATCTCGGCGAGCTGCCGCGGCGGCAGCAGACGGCCCGCGAGCAGTGCGCGGAGGAGGCGGTTCTCGTCCCGCGTGGTCGTGACGAACGAGGTCTCGTGGTCCACCGTGACCTGATCGGTGACGTCCACCAGGGAGCCGGGGCCGAAGAGTTGGTAGGCCTGGGCGTGCGGCCGGGGCAGGGCGGAGGAGGTGCCGGTCCACCGGGTCTGGTCGAGGCCGAGCGGGCGCAGGACGCGGTCCTCGATCTCCTGGTGGGCGGGGTGACCGGTGGCCCGCTGGATGATCATGCCGAGCAGGACATAGCCGGGGTTGGAGTACGCCCAGCCGTCGCCGGGCGGGAAGTCCGGCGGAGAGGCCATGGCGCCGGCCACCAACCGCGCGGGGCTGTAGACGTCGTGGCGCTGCTGGTAGTACTCCTGCGCCGTGGTGTATCCGGGCAGGTCGTTGTTGATGCCGCTGGTGTGCTGGAGCAGCTGACGGATGGTGATCCGGCTGCCGTCGTTGCCGTTGCCCCGCACCACTCCGGGCAGCCAGTGGTCGATGTTGTCGTCCAGGGACAGCCCGCCCTCGGCCTCCAGTTGAAGGACCACGGTGGCGACCAGCGTCTTGGCCGTGCTGGCCATGCGGAAGTAGCCGTCGGAAGAGACCGGGCGGCCGGTGCGCAGGTCGGCCGTGCCGCTGGTGGCGACCGACTGCCGACCATCAGGTGCGACCGCGCGGGCCTGCACGCCGCTGACACCGAGGGCGTGGATCGCTTCGGTGTCCCGGCGCAACTGGTCCGCGGCGGAGGAACCCCCGGGCCGGGCCACTGCGGTGGCCGCCTGGGCGGTGAGCAGCATGGCGCCGGCCAGCACCACGGCCAGGCACGTGCGCGAGGTCGAAGTCATGGCCAAACGCTAGGTTCACCCCGGGGCGGAGACGATCCGGTGCACCCCAGGATCGGGAAGGGGGATATCCCCCCTGTACGGGCTTGATAGGTGCCGGACCGCCGACAACAGCAAGGCGCCAAGGTGGAGCCGCCCGCAGGCGAACCCGAGGACGAACGACCTCGACACCGTCAGCGCTACTGAGCCTGGATACGCTGGTCTCGCAGCCACTCATCGAGCACGGCAAAGTCCGTATGAGCGAGGCCGATCATGGAATCCACGCGGTGGAGGAGTGCTTGCCCTCGATGGTGCCTCGACACCCAGGCACGGTCGAGATCGGTGATCTCGTCGTCGACCCAAATGAACGGGCGTCCAGCCGCAGCCTGGACGAGAGCTCGGGTCTTCCAGTGCAGCACACCTGCCTCATCCTCTTCCGGCGCGTCCGGCAGGTCCGCGATTGGCAGCTCAGGCAGCCCGAGCAGCGGAGCTATCACCTTGTTGGCGTCGTCCATCCACGCCGTGGCCCACATAAGCACGCAGGGCAGCGCCAGCAAACGCGGACCGTGCGCGAGGTCGATCTTCGCCAGCTGAGGATTCGACACGTCCTGCCAGCCGTCCCACTCTTCAGGGACCGATGGAAGCCGAGCTCCGCCATAGGGCAGGAGCGTTCCATCGACATCCAGGAAGAGAAGCGGTGGCTCTGCACGATCAGTCATGGCCGCACGCTAACGGCTCTTCGCCCGGGCGAGCAGCTGCGTTTACACCCAGCCCGTTCCGGTCCCGAGACCTGGAGTGTGTCTCAACGAACCAACTCCACCCGCCTCACCCGATCCAGTCCACACAGGGCAGCACGATACGGCCGACCAACTTCATTGATTCATCGAGTCATTGAGTCGTCGAGACAGGACACTCCACGACACCAAGCCAGCCCCTGCCCTCCCAAGGCCCACGCACCGCCCACGTCAATCCGCGCGCTCCCGCCCCACAACCGGTCCAGCTCCCGGGAATTGGCCTTGGCCCCCGGCTCCGCCGGACGGTTAGCGTCGTGACATGCGGATTCGAATCGTCGACGCCTTCACCGACCGCCCCTTCGCCGGCAACCCGGCCGGGGTCCTCCTCCTCGACCCGGCCCCGTCCTCCACGTCCTCCGAGTCATCCCCGTCGCCCCCCTCCTCCTTCCCGGACGACGCCTGGCTCCAGAACGTGGCGCGGGAGGTCAACCACGCCGAGACGGCGTTCACCCACCGCCTCCCCCAGGGCGGCGAGGCCGACTGGGCGTTGCGCTGGTTCACACCCGTCACCGAGGTCGCGATGTGCGGGCACGCGACGCTGGCGACCGCCCACGTGCTGCACACCACGGGCGCCCACGAGGGACCCGTACGATTCGCCACGCTCAGCGGCGTCCTCATCGCGACGCCCCACGAAGACGGTTCCATCACGCTGGATTTCCCCACCGCGCCGCTCACCCCGGTCGAGATCCCGGACGGCGTCGCCGAGGCACTCGGCGCCGAGCCGCGCGCGGCTTTCGACACCGGCCCGAACATCGGCGACCTGGTGATCGAGGTCGCCGACGAGAAGACGGTCCGCGGCCTCGCCCCCGACCACAAGGCTCTCCGGCGGTACTCCGAGCGCGGCATCATCGCGACCGCCCGCGCCGAAGACCCCTCCCAGGGCTACGACTTCGTCTCCCGCTGCTTCTTCCCTAACGTCGGCATCGACGAGGACCCGGTCACCGGCAGCGCCCACACAGCCCTCGCGCCCTACTGGTCCGAGCGCCTCGGCCGCCCCGACCTCACCGGCCTGCAGGCCTCCGCCCGCTCCGGCCTCGTCCGCACCGAACTGCGCGGCGACCGCACGCTCCTCACCGGCCGCTCGGTCACGGTCATCGAGGGCGAGCTACTCGCGTAACAGCGCGAAAAGGGGCGTACGCGAACGCCGTACGCCCCATCAGATCTCCGCACGCCCTCCAGCACCGGCTCACACCAGCGGCAGACCGGGCTCACGCCGTCGGCAGACCAGCTCACGCCGTCGGCAGCCACCCCACCTTCCCCGCCAGTAGCGCGTACCCCACGAATGCCCCGATGTCGAGCAGCGAGTGGGCCACCACCAGCGGCCCGACGCGCCCCCAACGCCGGTACAGGTAGACGAAGACCACGCCCATCGCCATGTTGCCGATGAACCCGCCGATGCCCTGGTAGAGGTGGTACGAACCGCGCAGCACCGCGCTCGCCATCAGCGCGGTGACCGGCGTCCAGCCCAACTGGCCGAGCCGACGCAGCAGATACCCGACGACGATCACCTCTTCGAGGACCGCGTTCTGGATCGCGGACATGATCAGCACGGGGTACTTCCACCACACGTCCGGCAGCGCTTCGGGCACCACCGTGAGGTTGGCGCCGAACCCACGGGCCGCCAGATAGAAGGCGATGCCCGTGCTGCCGATCACCGCCGCGATCAGGGCCCCGCGTCCGAGGTCCGGCCAGGGGCGCGTGCGGTCGAAGCCGATCACGCGCAGCCCCTCGCGCTCCCTCAGCAGGAAGTGCGCGACGAGCGCGACCGGCACCAGCGCCGACGCGATTCCGAAGAGCTGCCAGGCCAGATCCAGCCAGGGACGCCCGGGCGCGGCCGAGGCGTTGAGGGTGGCCGCCTGGTCCTTGAGCCCCCCTGGCTTGGTGACCGACCCGACAAAGCTGATCAGCGCGGAAACCCCGCTCGCGCCGAGCGAGAGTCCCAGGACGAGCAGCGTCTCGTCCCGGAAAATTCGTCGTGTCAGCCCCTTCGTCGGAAAGGAATCGGCCACCGACGCTGCCTCCACCTGCACTCCCGCCTCCAGTTGAGTAATCCCGTCTCATCCCCATCTTCGCCCCGCTAGGGTCTCGAAAGAAGTTACGAAGATCGTGCGCGACTGGCCGTCGGGGGGACGAGCGCCGTACGAGGCGTACCTCCCCCTTTGCCCGCCTTGTGACCGTTTCATGGTTCAAGGCTCAACAGGGAGGCACCACCCTCATGGGACGTCACAGCTTGCCCGACGAGTACGGGGCGGGCACCGCCGACCCCCGACCACGCGCGCGCCGTCGCACTGTGGCCATCGCGACGGCGCTCGTACTCACGGTGGCGGGGGGCACGGCGGCCGCGGCTCGCAGTGGCCTGCTCTCCTTCGGCTCCTCCTGCCAGGACGACGCGGTGCACGTCAAGATCGCCGCATCGCCGGACCTGGCCCCCGCTCTCACGGCGACGGCGAACTACGCCCGTGAGCGCGACATCACCTCCGACGGCCACTGCCTCGACGTCAGCGTGACCGCTCGCGAGTCGTACAAGGTCGCCGACGCGCTGCTGACCGGCAAGAAGTCCGACGTCCAGGCATGGGTGCCCGACTCGAACCTGTGGGTGCAGCGCGTCACCGGGAACAATGACGCGACCCAGGTGAGCGACGTCGGCAACGTCGCGTCATCACCGGTGGGCGTCGCCATGGTCCCGACGGCCGCCAAGTCGCTGGGGTGGCCCCAGAAGACGTACACCTGGACCGAGTTGGCCGGCGCCGCGATGACGAGCGACCGCCTGAAGCTCGGCGCCGCCGACCCGGCGCGCAGCGCGACCGGCCTGCTCGCGCTGACGCAGCTGAGCACCGCGGCGGGGCAGACCGAGGGCGGCGACACCCAGGCGGCCGCCATGGCCGAGGCGCTCTCGCAGCGCACCTCCGACAGCGACAGCCAGGTCCTGGACACGCTCCCCCGCGACTCCTCCGGCACCGAGCAGGGCAACCCGAAGCGCAACCAGGCGCTGATCCTCTCCGAGCAGGCGGCCTTCACCCACAACTCCTCGGACGAGAGTCCCGACAGCCTCGACCTCTTCTACCCCAAGGACGGATCGCCGCAGCTCGACTACCCGTTCACCCTCGTCGACGAGGTGCGGCTGAGTACCGACGAGAGCCGCGCGGCCCTGCGGTTCATGGCACTGCTGGGCGAGCCGGAACCCCAGAAGATCCTGGAGAAGCACGGCTTCCGCACCGACGACGAGAACCCCTCGGCCGCGCTGGTCAGCGCAGCGGGCGGACGCGCTCCACAGCCCTTCGCGCGCGCAGCGGCCGAACCGGCCTCGGCGAAGTCGATCGAGGAGGCCCTCGGCATGTGGACGATCACGGTGCAGAGCGCCCGGATCACCACGGTCGTCGATGCCTCCGCGTCCATGACCGAGCCGGTGCCGGGCACCGACCAGTCCCGGATGGATGTCACCAAGGCATCCCTGTTGCAAGCCCTCGCCACCTTCACTCCGGAGGACGAGATCGGGCTGTGGAGGTTCTCCACCCGTCTCGACGGCAACCGCGACTACCAGGTGGTCGTGCCGACCGACCGGCTCGGCGACGCCGTGGGCGACGGCACCCAGCGGGACAAGCTGTCGGCCGCGTTCAGCGCCCTTGAACCCGTCCCGGGCGGGGCGACCGGCCTGTACGACACCACGCTCGCCGCGTACCAGGCGGCCACGTCCTCCTATGAGAAGGAGAAGTTCAACGCGCTGGTCCTGCTGACCGACGGCGTCAACCAGGACCCGGGAAGCATTTCGCGCTCGGCCCTCGTCACCAAACTGCAGAAGCTCACCACCCCGGAGCGCCCGGTGCTGCTGATCGCGATCGCGGTGGGCCCGGACGCCGACCAGGAGGAGGTCGAGGAGATCGCCAAGGCGACCGGCGGCTCCGGCCACCAGGTCAACGACCCGTCGCAGATCCACTCGGTGATCCTCCAGGCGATCGTGGAGGCCGGCAGCCAAAGCTGACGCCCACCGCCACTCCGCGCCTCTCGCCTCTCGCCTCTCGCCTCTCGCCTCTCAGCTCTCAGCTCTCGCCCCTCAGCTCTCAGCTCTCAGCTCTCAGCTCAAGGAAACCGGCTACGGCAACCCCACCGGCCAGGTGTGCACGGGTTCCCCGAGATGCATCAACTCGCCGTAGCGCTGAGTGGTCGCGGCCAGTGCCGCATCCCGCCCGAGCCCCTTCTCCAGCGCCCGGTGGAACGTCGCCGCCTGCCAACTCGCCCCGTTGACACGCAGCCGGCACCGCTCCTCGATGACGCCCAGGTAGAGGTCCCGGTCGACGGGCTCCACCCCCCACGCGTCCAGTCCGGCCGCGGCGAGCGGCAGCAGCTCGTCCCGTACCAGGGCGACGGCCTCGACCTCGTGCGTCCCGCCGTACCGGCCGCGCCTGGGCCACTCCAGGCGCGCGTCGATGCCATGGCGGCACGCGGCGTCGAAGTTGGCGGCGGCGGACGAGAAGGGCAGCCGCGTCCACACGGGCCGCGCCTCCTCGGCGAGCGCGCGGACGAGCCCGTAGTAGAAGGCCGCGTTGGCGATGACGTCGGTGACGGTGGGGCCGGCGGGCAGCACACGGTTCTCGACGCGCAGGTGCGGGACACCTTCGGCGACGCCGTACACGGGCCGGTTCCAGCGGTACACCGTGCCGTTGTGCAGCACGAGTTCGGCGAGCTTGGGGATGCCGCCGGCGTCGAGGACACCCAGCGGGTCCTCCTCGTCGCAGATGGGCAGGAGCGGTGGGAAGAAGCGCAGGTTTTCCTCGAAGAGGTCGTGCGCGGACGAGATCCATCGTTCCCCGAACCAGGTGCGCGGTCGCACCCCCTGCGCCTGCAACTCGGGCGGCCGGGTGTCGGTGGACTGCTGGAACAGTGGGGGCCGCGACTCGCTCCACAGTTCGTGACCGAAGAGGAAGGGCGAGTTGGCGCCGACCGCGACCTGGACCGCGGCGACCGCCTGCGCGGCGTTCCACACGTCGGCGAACCGCCCCGGGGTGACCTGGAGGTGCAACTGCACGGAGGTGCAGGCGGCTTCGGGCGCGATGGATTTCGACGTACAGACGAGGCGTTCCACCCCCTCGATGTCGAGCGTGAAATCCTCGCCACGGGCGGCGACTATCTGGTCGTTGAGCAGGGTGTAGCGGTCGCCGTCCGACAGGTTCGAGGAGACCAGGTCGTGCTGGGCGAGCGTCGGCAGAATCCCGATCATCACGATTCCGGCGTCGACTTCCTTCGCCTTCCTATGGGCGTAAGCGAGGGAGGTACGCAGCTCCTCGGCCAGCTGGTCGAATACCCTCCCGCCCAATCGGTGTGGGGCTATGTTGACTTCCAGGTTGAACATGGCGAGTTCTGTTTGGAAATCGCGGCTCGCAATCCTTTCGAGTACTTGCGCGTTCATCATTCTGGGCGTGCCGTCGGTCCCTGCGAGATTCAACTCGATCTCCAGGCCCATGAGGTTCTTGGGGCGATCGAACCGCTCCTCCTCCAGCAACCGCGCCAGCCCCGTCAGACACTGCCGCAGCTTGCCGCGGTAGTGCTGGCGATCGGACAGGTCGAACTGCCCTGCCTCGACCTTCTCTCCCATCGAAGCGTCCTTCCTCGGATGGGCAGGCCGATACTCCGGCCTCTGGCGTCCCGGGTCACGGGGGATAATGCCCAGGCAACGCGATCGATAACGTCCTGGAGGCGCTCGCCGCCCGCTACTCTGGACTTCAGTACCCTCAGGCACATTCACCAGGCATGAACCAGCGCACAGTTTCGTTCCGTCGCGATCTCGTGAAAAACGCCGACGAGAATCGGCCGACCGCTCCGACGAAGCATTCCGAGGTCATCGCCGCGCTTTGGCACAGAACCAGGATAAACCTCTCGTTTCGTCGACCGAATAGTGCCTTGCTCTTCACATTTGGGACGACTAGCCGAAACACCGCGCGAACACGTCTCGTATAAACTCCGCGAACGAGGCAGAGAGTTGGCGCTCGCGGTCCTAGGTCCTGTCGTCCAGATGACGCGCGGCAGGCGACACATTGTCGGCGGATCCAGATCCATCGCCCCTTCGGCCCCGAGAGCTGACAGCGCCGTCCGCCCCCTCCCTCGCGCCACCGTGCCTGTCGAACGAGAGGCGACCCATCATGCCGCTGCACCTACCCCCGGCTCCCGCGCCCGCCCTGCGCTCCGTCCTCACGGCACTCGGTTCCCCCACCGCCGTCCGGGAGGCGCGTACGCCGTCCCTGCGTATGGCACAGGGACCCGTCACACCCGAACTCCCGCTACCCATCCACGTCCTGGACCGCATCACCCCAGCGGGCGCGTCCGCCACCCGGCTCACCGGGTGGCGCTTCCTGATCCGCTGCGGCGACCGCATGGTCGCCGCGGCCGACACGATGCTGACCCCCGACGGCTGGGCCTTCTCGCGCTTCTTCGAGGGCCCGTACATCGCCGCCACCGAACGCGCGCTGCGCCAGGCCGAGGCGATGAAACAGCCCTACCAGGCACGTCTGCTCTCGGTGCCGGAGCTGTACATGCTGACGCTCTGGCTGCACGGCGACACCACCGCGGACGGCGCCACCGGCCACCCCGCCGCCACCGACATCCTGGTCCCACTGGCACCGGCCCCACCCGGCATCGCAGCACACCGCCCACACCGCGTCGCCGAGCTCCTGCCGGTCCTCACCCACCGGCTCACTCCCGCCCCTTTGCTCAGCTCACCCGCGTAGCACCCGCGTCCACGTCCGTGCCCCGCCGCCGTTCTCTCGGCAGCGGGGCACGTCGCTCGTTCGGGCCCCATACCGCTCGTACGAGGGAAAACGCCTCCCGCGCCCGACCGGACTAGCCCCATCCGGCCACCGCGAACCACCCGAAAAGTCAGCACAGTTGGAATGAACCGTCCGCACGGGTGATGCGTCATCAACCTGTGAGGAGTGCTGCCGCTAAATCCCTGCGGATTGACGCCCGTAGGGCAACACTGGGTTCCAAACCACACATCAACGGGGGGCGGCCATGACCACATCGAGCCGCGGGACAGACACCACAGCCATCACTCACATCTCAACCCAGCGAAAGATCCCACCAATGTGCCAGCACAAGACGCCGTGCCCGACAGCCGAATCCGCCGACCGGGAGTCCGCCCGTCTCATGGCGCACCACCCGGAGCAGGGGTGGAGCCTGCTGTGCAACGGCGTCCTGCTCTTCGAGGACACCGGTGAGCTCCTGCCGGATGGCCAGATCATCGCCCCGCACCGCCCGCTGGGCAGCGAACACGTGATGACGGCGGCCTGAACCGCACAACCGGGTGGCTGCGGCAGAGCCGCCCAGTACATAGAGGGGCCGGCCCGGAGACGCATTCTCCGAACCGGCCCCGACGCACATCCGAGGGTGATTACTCCCCGTAACCGTCCAAGTCCCGAGCGCTGATCAGTCCTCGTAGGCGCACAGGTCCTTTAGCCCTGATCAGTCCCCGTAGGCATCCAGGCCACGACCCCTGACCAGTTCAGTCCTCGTACGCGTCCAGCGGCGGGCAGGAGCAGACCAGGTTCCGGTCGCCGTACGCCTGGTCGATCCGGCGCACCGGCGGCCAGTACTTGTCCGCGACCGAGACACCGGCCGGGAAGACGGCCTCCTCACGGCTGTAGCCGTGCTCCCACTCCCCGCCCAGCGAGGCGGCGGTGTGCGGAGCGTTGCGCAACGGGTTGTCGTCCGCCGCCCACTCGCCCGAGCCGACCTTCTCGACCTCCGCGCGGATGGCGATCATCGCCTCGCAGAACCGGTCGAGCTCGACCAGGTCCTCGGATTCGGTCGGCTCGATCATCAGCGTGCCGGCCACCGGGAACGACATCGTCGGCGCGTGGAACCCGTAGTCGATCAGGCGCTTGGCGATGTCGTCGACACTCACACCGGTCGCCTTGGTCAGCGGCCGCAGGTCGATGATGCACTCATGCGCGACGAGCCCGCCGGGACCGGTGTAGAGCACCGGGTAGTGCGGCTCCAGGCGCTTGGCGATGTAGTTCGCGGACAGCACGGCCACCTGCGTGGCACGCTTCAGCCCCTCACCGCCCATGAGCCGGACGTACGCCCACGAGATCGGCAGGATGCCCGCGGAACCCCACGGAGCGGCCGAGATCGGGCCGACACCGGTCTCGGGACCGGCCGCCGGCTGCAAGGGGTGGTTCGGCAGGTACGGCGCCAGGTGCGCGCGGACACCGACCGGACCGACGCCCGGACCGCCGCCGCCGTGCGGGATGCAGAACGTCTTGTGCAGGTTGAGGTGCGAGACGTCACCACCGAAGTGACCCGGCTTGGCAAGCCCCACCAGGGCGTTGAGGTTGGCGCCGTCCACATACACCTGGCCGCCCGCCTCGTGCACCTGGGCGCAGATGTCGGCGACGTGCTCCTCGAAGACACCATGCGTCGAGGGGTACGTGATCATCAGCACGGACAGTTCGTCGCGGTACTGCTCGATCTTGGCACGCAGATCCTCGACGTCGATCTCGCCGTCGTCCGCCGTCTTCACGACGACGACCTTCATGCCGGCCATCACGGCGCTCGCCGCGTTCGTGCCGTGCGCGGAGGAGGGGATCAGGCACACGGTGCGCTGCTCGTCACCGTTCGCGCGGTGGTATCCGCGTACGGCGAGCAGACCGGCCAGCTCACCCTGCGAACCGGCATTGGGCTGCAGCGACACCTTGTCGTACCCGGTGACCTCGGCGAGCCGCTCCTCCAGCTCATGGATGAGCGTGAGGTAGCCCTGCGCCTGCTCGGCGGGCGCGAAGGGGTGCAACTGCCCGAACTCGGGCCAGGTGACCGGCTCCATCTCGGTCGTCGCGTTGAGCTTCATCGTGCAGGAGCCCAGCGGGATCATGCCGCGGTCCAGCGCGTAGTCACGGTCGGAGAGCTTGCGCAGGTAGCGCAGCATCGCCGTCTCGGAGCGGTACTGGTGGAACACCGGGTGCGCGAGGTACTCGTCGGTGCGCAGCAGCGCGGACGGAAGACTGTCCTCGACGGTCGAGTCCAAGGCCTCGACATCGCCCTCGACACCGAACGCGGTCCACACGGCGGCCAGTTGCCTGCGCGTGGTGGTCTCGTCGCACGAGATCGACACCCGGTCGGCGTCGACGAGGTGCAGGTTGACCCCCTGGTCGCGCGCTCCCGCCACTATCTCGGCGGCCCGGCCCTGGGCACGCACGGTCAGCGTGTCGAAGTAGGCGCCGTGTACGACCTCGACGCCGCCCGCCTTCAGCCCCTCGGCGAGAATCGTCGCGTACCGGTGCGTACGCCGCGCGATCGTCTTCAGCCCTTCGGGACCGTGATAGACGGCGTACATGCCGGCCATCACCGCGAGCAGCACCTGAGCCGTACAGATGTTGCTCGTCGCCTTCTCACGACGGATGTGCTGCTCCCGCGTCTGCAGCGCAAGCCGGTAGGCCTTGTGCCCGTCCGCGTCGACGGACACACCCACCAGCCGGCCCGGCAGGCTGCGCGCGAACTTCTCGCGCACCGCCATGTACCCGGCGTGCGGACCGCCGAAGGCCATCGGCACACCGAACCGCTGCGTCGTACCGACCGCGATGTCCGCGCCCAGCTCTCCTGGCGCGGTCAGCAATGTCAGGGCAAGCAGATCGGCGGCGACGGTGACGACCGCACCCAGCTCGTGCGCCTGCTCGACAAGCGGCTTGATGTCGCGTACGGCACCGGAGGCGCCCGGGTACTGGATCAGTACGCCGTTGATCTCACGCCCGGCGATCTCAGCCGGGACGCCCGCGCTCAGGTCGGCGACGACGACCTCGACGCCGGTCGGCTCGGCGCGGGTCCGGATGACCGCGACGGTCTGCGGCATCACGTCCGCGTCGACCAGGAAAAGACCCTTCTTGTTCTTGCCCATGCGCCGGGACAGCGCCATCGCCTCGGCGGCCGCGGTGCTCTCGTCGAGCAGCGAGGCACCCGACGTCGGCAGCCCGGTCAGCTCGGCGACGACGGTCTGGAAGTTCAGCAGCGCTTCGAGGCGGCCCTGCGAGATCTCCGGCTGATACGGCGTGTACGCCGTGTACCAGGCCGGGCTCTCCATGACGTTCCGAAGGATCACCGGCGGGGTGAAGGTCCCGTAGTAGCCGAGCCCGATCATCGAGTCGAGCACCTGGTTACGGTCCGCGAGGGAGCGCAGCTCGGCCAGGACCTCGGCCTCGGTGCGCGCGCCCGGCAGGTCCAGCGCCTCGGCGTTCTTGATCACGTCCGGCACCGCGGTGGCCGTGAGCTCGTCGAGCGAGCCGTATCCGACCTGCGCGAGCATCTTGGCCCGCGCTCCGGTGTCGGGCCCGATATGGCGCTGCTCGAAGGGAATTCCCTGTTCGAGCTCGGAGAGCGGAATGCGAGGGGCGGTCATTGCGGAGGCCTCCTGGTCTGACACGACCTTCGAGGGGCACCCCGGCACGGGTACCCCGACGGCCTCCCCCTCTGTCATCTCACAACCTGAGAGCTTCACCGGCCCGCCCGCCCGCTGCGACCCGATTTTCACCGTCGGTGAGAGCGGGGGCCATCGGCACCCGCTCTGCTTTCCAGAGTGACCTCGTCCGTGCGGTACGTGGGCCTGAGAGATTCCGGGGAGGATTTGCTCCTTCGGCGCCTCCGATGAAGTCTGGAGGACTCTCCCGCACAGGGTCAGCAGCCGCTTGCCAGCCTACCAGCGAGGACAACTCCCGAGGCTTCGAGTGGCCACCTTCCTGAATCTGCTCTTTTGTAGTGCTTACGGATGAGTTGCGACCAAATGGAGGGCAACGTGCAGACCGACATCGATCCGCGCAACCTGATCGGCCGCAAGGCATTCGACCGCAACGGAGCAAAGATCGGCACGATCGACGAGGTGTACCTCGACGACGCGACCGGGGTCCCGGAGTGGGCGGCCATACGCACGGGCCTGTTCAGCAGGGACGCCTTCGTGCCCCTGGAGCCCAGCGAACTCGTCGAAGGCACCCTGCGCATCCCCTTCGAGCGGGCCCTGATCAAGGACGCGCCCGACTTCGGCGTCGGTCGCCACCTCTCCCCCGAACAGGAACTCCAGCTCTACCACCACTACGGCCTCGACGTGGCATCCCCGCCTCCCGCACCGGACCGCGACTTCGGCCGCCTGGCAGGCACGGACGAGCCTTGACGGCACAGCCGGGCCCTCACGCGGGACACGCGGGGACCTGCGCACCAGCCGCAGACGGCCCGCGGCACTGAACCGGCCTTCAACCGCGGGGACCTGTGCACCAGCCACAGACGAGGCCCGCAGCACTGAACCTGCCTTCAGCCGTCGCAACGACGCCCAACGGTCTCGGCCACCAAGGGCAACGGCTCCGCCGGCTCCAGCTCCGGATCGCCGGTCCGGAACGTCCGTACCCGCCCTGGCTCGGAGTACGGCGTCTCGAACCGAACGGTCACCCGCCCGAGCCCGCTGCCCTGCACCCACCCGTGCCCGAACTCGGCGTGCCGCACATCGTGCCCCGCGGGCCACCGCCGCTCAGCCGGCGGCACCTGCTCCTCGGCGGACTCCTCCGCCACCTCCTCCTCGGTGTGCTCCAGCGCCGCAAGCTCCCCCGCGGCGGCCTGCGCCTGCGCGAACAGGTCCTCCTGCGTGTAGTCGGCCAGCCCGGAGACACCCACGCCGAGCAGCCGTACGCCACCGGTCGTGTCCACCGACTCAAGGAGCCGCGCGGCCGCCTCCCGCACCACCCCGGGGTCGTCCGTGGGCCCCCGCAGCGTCTCGGACCGGGTCAGCGTCGAGAAGTCGTACCTCCGCACCTTCAGCACGATGGTGCGCCCCGACAGACCGGCTCCACGCAACCGCTGCACACACCGGTCGGCGAGCCGCTGCACCTCCAGACCGACTCGCACCCGGTCATGGATGTCCACGTCGTACGTGTCTTCGACGGACACCGACTTGGTCTCCCGCTCGGCGACCACGGGCCGGTCGTCGCGCGCCAGCGCCATCGCGTACAGCGCATGCCCGTGGGACTTCCCCAGCAGCCGCACGAGCTCGTCCTCGCCCGCCTCGGCGAGCTCCTCGACCGTTGTTATCCCGGCCCGTCTCAGATGGTCACCCGTCGCAGGCCCCACGCCCGGCAGCGTCCGCACCGACATGGGCCCCAGCAGCGCACGCTCGGTCCCCGGCTCTATCAGCACGAGGCCGTCGGGCTTGGCCTGCTCCGAGGCGATCTTCGCGAGCATCTTGGACGCGGCGAGCCCCACCGATCCTGTGAGCCCCGTGACGGCCCGGATGTCCGCGCGCAGCTTCACCCCGGTCAGCCGCGCCGACGCCTCGTCCCAGGCCGCTTCGCCTGCCTCCAGATCGACGAACGCCTCGTCCAGGCTCAACGGCTCCACCAGCGGTGACAGCCCCCGCAGCAGGCCCATCACCTGCTCGCTGACCTCCCGGTAGATCTCGAAGCGCGGCACGAGATACGCGGCGTTCGGCGCGAGCCGGCGTGCCTGGGCCATGGGCATCGCCGAGTGCACTCCGAAGACCCGTGCCTCGTACGAGCAGGTGGAGACGACTCCACGTGGTCCGAGCCCGCCCACGACGACCGCTTTCCCGCGCAGGCTCGGCTTGGACGCCTGCTCCGCCGAGGCGAAGAAGGCATCCATGTCGAGATGCAGGATCGTGGGCGCGGTTCTCACATCTCCGATGCTGCCCTACGCCACTGACAATGCCCCGGCAAGCCGGGGCACCATCAGCCTGTTCCGCTCCTCAGATCCTCAGACCGCGCGATTGCGCCTTCGTGCCAGCTCGTCAGCGGGGTTGTTCGCCAGGAGCGTCTCGCCCGTGTCCACCCGCTCCCCGTGCAGCTGCGAGAGCGCACCCTCGACATCCCGCCACACCACGCCCACGGCGATCCCGAAGACCCCCTGGCCGCCCTGGAGCAGCGCATG
Source organism: Streptomyces sp. NPDC093544 (assembly GCF_040683495.1). Classification (NCBI taxonomy): domain Bacteria; kingdom Bacillati; phylum Actinomycetota; class Actinomycetes; order Kitasatosporales; family Streptomycetaceae; genus Streptomyces; species Streptomyces sp. NPDC093544. The sequence continues at coordinate 34,205 of NZ_JBFBEA010000047.1, forward strand.
GACCTCATCGGGGGATGTGCACTCGTAGACCGTGGCGCCGTCGCTCATCAGCGTCATCCTTTCCAGATCCCGGAAACCGCGCTCCCTGAGGTGCTGGACCGTGGTGCGGATGTTCTGCAGCGACACCCCGGTGTCGAGGAACCGCTTGACGATCTTCAGGACGACCACGTCCCTGAAGCTGTACAGCCGCTGTGTCCCCGACCCGTAGGCGGGCCGCACGCTCGGCTCGACCAGCCCGGTCCTCGCCCAGTAGTCCAGCTGCCGGTAGGTGATGCCCGCGGCAGCGCACGCCGTCGGACCGCGGTAGCCGACCTCCTCGGAAACCGCCTCATCCTCACCAGTCACTGCTGTCGGCCGCCGCGGAACGTGATCGGCCGCGTTGCCGTGAAGCGGGTACGGGCCGCTGTCCCCCAGACCGCGTCCGGAGGCACCCCCAGCCGTACCGTCGCCGCTGCTTCTCACGCCGACCTCCGTCCTTGACCTGCCTTCTCGACGGTAGGCAGTCACCAGGGGTGCGTCAACGATCGCCACACTCGGCACGCCGAGTGATAATCACCCTTGGAGTGGTTTCCCGTGCCCCACCGCGGGGAAAGGCTAGCCGAATGCTCTCTGAGCGGGCCGCGGCACACCACACTGGCCGCTGGCAATTGCCGCCCGGAGCTCTCCTGGGCCTCGTGTCCTCACTGGCTGTTGGTGCCGAAGTCCTCGGGCGAGATCTGGTCGAGGAACTCGCGGAACTTCTCCACTTCGTCCTCCTGCTCGTCCGGGATCGCGATACCGGCGTCGTCGAGTACCCCGTCGCTGCCGTAGATCGGCGTCCCGGTGCGCAGGGCCAGCGCTATGGCGTCGGACGGCCTGGCACTCACCTCGACCCCGCTGGCGAACACCAGTTCCGCATAGAAGACGCCCTCACGCAGGTCCGTGATACGCACTTCGGTGAGCTCCTGGCCAACGGCTTCCAGCACGTCCTTGAACAGGTCGTGGGTCAGCGGTCGCGCCGGAGCCATGCCCTGCTGAGCGAAGGCGATCGCAGTCGCCTCCCCCGGTCCGATCCAGATGGGGAGGTAACGATCGCCTCCCACTTCACGCAGAAGCACGATCGGTTGGTTGGAGGGCATTTCGACCCGGACACCTACGACATCGAGCTCGTTCACACAGCAACCCTAGGCCGTGCCCGGGACGTTTGGGTAGTCGGGCACGGAACGGGTGGGCGATCCGACACCCGCCGAGCACCCGGGGTCAGGGCAGTCGCACGCCGAGCGCGGTCTGCACCAGCGCGGCGTGCAGCTTCACCGTGAGCCCCGCAAGCTCCTTCGTACGCGCCTCCGCGTGCGCCCTCGTCTGCGGATTGCGGTGCCGCCGCAGCGGGGCCACCACCTGATCGACCAGTCCCGCGTCACGCTCGGCCGCGGCCTTCATCGCGCGCAGGTGACGCGGCTCGATCCCGAACCGGCCCAGCTCGAGGACGAGCGCGGCGACGGTCACCGCTTCGGCGTCGTACGCCCCGTCCGAAAGCGGCGCGATGAGGCCGTACGACTCCCACTCCTCGAGTTCCCGCTCACCGATCTCGGCAGTGGCCAGCAGCTCGGCACGCCCGACGCGGGCGGCTGTGGGCGCCTCTTGTTCGGCGAACAGCTCACCCTCACCCGAGTCGCGCTGACGCCCCACGGTCGGCAACCGCACCGGCTCACCGCGCTCCAGGGCGTCCAGATACTCGCGGATGACCTTCAGCGGCAGATAGTGGTCCCGCTGCATCCTCAGCACATGGCCGAGACGCTCGACGTCATTGGCGCTGAACTTGCGATACCCCGAAGGGGTCCGCTGCGGCTCGATGAGCCCCTCCGACTCCAGGAACCTGATCTTGGAGATCGTGACTTCGGGGAACTCGTCACGCAGCACATTGAGCACCGTGCCGATGCTCATCAGTCCGCTGTCCGTGGCGGCGGTACCGTGGCCGGCACCGCCGCTCGGTGTTCGAAGCATGGACCTTCCTGGGGGTCCCCCCGGACGGAATCTGGGGGAGGGTCAGATGCCCCGCTGGCTCGCGTAGAAGACCAGCCGGTACTTGCCGATCTGCACCTCGTCGCCGTTCGACAGGGAGACTGAGTCGATCCGCTCCCTGTTGACATAGGTGCCGTTGAGGCTGCCGACGTCCGACACCGTGAACGAGCCGTCAGCGACGCGGCGGAACTCCACGTGGCGGCGTGACACGGTCACGTCGTCGAGGAAGATGTCGCTCTGCGGGTGACGCCCGGCCGTGGTCAGCTCGCCGTCCAGCAGAAAACGACTGCCCGAGTTCGGTCCGCGGCGCACCACAAGGAGCGCCGAGCCGAGCGGCAGCGCGTCGACGGCCGCCTGCGCCTCCGGGGAGAGCGCCGGCGAGAGCGTCTGGCCCGTCACCTCGGCGTCGTAGGCCTCAAGGCCCGAAATGGAGATCGTGGACGTCGTCTCGGACGGACGCTCCGGGGTCACCCCGCTCCGCAGCGGCGCACCGCAGTTGGAGCAGAAACGGCTGTTTTCCGCGTTGCGGTTACCGCACCTCGTACACACCAGGGCCGACATGGACGGATCCTCCTGCCGCGGCTGCCCTCCAGGGGCATGGGAAGCGTACGGGTCGGCGGTGAACCCTCCACCCGTACTTGAGGTTGGCGGTTCCCCGAAACCTATGCGGCCGGACTGGGCAGGGTCAACAGACGGCGCGCCCTGACCACCGGAAATGTCGCCGCCCGGAGCACCGAGCTCGTCCCGGAACAGCGGGCGCTCGCCGCTCTGGTCCTCGGCGTCTCCATGGCGTGGTGCACGGTGGCGGGCAGTAGCGTTGTCGCCGCCCTCTCCTCGTGCGCTCTTGCCGAACAACTTCGCAAACAACTTCACGGGCGATTCCCCTTGACCGAAACAGACCCGCCCGTGGGGCAGGACGAACCCTGATTGAACACACCGGTCGACCCGGACATCCTCACAACGTCCGTATCCACCTGACAGTTTCCACCACGCACCACCCATTCGGTGCGCCGACCCCCCGCAACCTCATGCCCTGGCCTGGCCCCCCTCATGCGGCCCCGTTTCACTGGGACGACCGAGCGTAGTCAGGCTGCTTCGCCGGTCGCAAGGCGTCCACGACGATCTTCGTCGAGGGCTCCACCGTGACGATGGCCTGCTCCTTCTCCAGTGTCTGCACCACGCCTCCGGGGATGTTGAGCGCCGGCTCCAGGTCCTGCGACTTGCCGATGACCTTGAAACGGTAGGGCTGGGTGATCTTGTTCCCGTCCACGCTCACGCCCTTGTCGGAATCCGTCAGATAGGTGCTGGCGACGACCCGTACACCGTTCACCTGAATCGCCTCCGCACCCGCCGCGCGGAGCTCCTGGATGGCGTCGAGCAGCATGTCCGCCTCGACCGTCCCCTTGGTGTCGTTGATCGTCAGAGTGATGCCGGGGCCCTGAGCGGCCACCGTGCCCGCCAGAATGCCGAGTTGCTTCTCCCTCTCGACGGTCTGCTTGCGAGCCTCCTCGGCCTGGTCCGAGCTGTTCTCCAACTCGGTGCGCTGATCTTCGAGACCCTGCTTCTCGTCTTCAAGACGCTGTGTACGGCTGTCCAGTTCATCGAGGATGCGTACGAGATCTTCCTGACGTGCGCCGCGCAGGGCGCTGCCGCTGTCGCTGTTGGACGCCACCTGGACGGCCAGACCGAAGCCGAGGCCGAACAACAGCAGCGCGACGATGAGTTGCGCGCGGGACACGCGCGGCGGCCACAGCCCCTGCGCCAGCCGCTGGCGGCCGGTCACCGCCGGCTCGGCGCCCTCTCCCCGCTCCTCCGGCTCCCGCTCCGGTGGCGCGGGTGCCGCGGCCCGGATCTCGTCGGGGAGTTCCTTGCGCAGATTGTTCTCCGGGGTGCCGGAGGCCGTCGATGCCTCGTCGTCGTTGCTCATCGGCCTCACGCCCGGAACACGTGACGACGGATCGCCGCGGCGTTGGAGAAGATGCGGATGCCGAGGACGACCACGACACCGGTGGAGAGCTGGGCGCCCACACCCAATTTGTCGCCCAGGAAGACGATCAGCGCGGCCACGACCACGTTCGAGAGGAACGACACCACGAAGACCTTGTCGTCGAAGATGCCGTCGAGCATCGCGCGCAGGCCTCCGAACACGGCGTCGAGCGCCGCCACGACGGCGATCGGGAGATAAGGCTCAACGACTGCCGGAACCTCGGGCCGGACCAACAATCCGGCCACGACTCCCACGACGAGGCCCAGTACGGCGATCACGATGTGCCCTTCTCTGTGCTCGGCTGCGCTGTACGTACGATCACACTTGGTGCGGCGGTCAACCGGACGTCGTCCTCGACGGAAATGCTGGTCCGGATGCCGTAGTTCTCCTGCAGGGCATGCAGATACAGCCCGTCGGCACTGTTCTGGAACCTGGTGCTGAGCCGTTGGCCGTCCCCCACCGCGAGCACCGTGTACGGCGGCACCAACGGCCTGTTGTCGACCAGTATCGCGTCACCCGCGGCCCGGATCGCCGACAGGGCCGTCAGCCGCTGACCGTTGATCGAGATGGCCTCGGCGCCCGACTCCCACAGCCCGTTGACGACCCGCTGCATGTCACGGTCGCGCACGCGTCCGGTGTCGGAGAACCCGGAAGTCTCCCGCGGATCACCGTCGCCGTCCTGACTTGCTTCCTTGGCGTCGTCGACGACGAGTTTCACGCCCGGGCCGTGCACGTCGGTGGCGCCCGACAGGATGCCCACCAGATCGGCCTGCGCACTGCCCCCGTCGGCCTTGAGCGCCGTACGCTGCCGCGCACTGACATCGGCACGCAGAGTGTCGACATTGTCTTCGAGCTTGTCGGCGGCGGTGGTCTCGTGCTCGATACGGTCGATGAGTTCTTGGCGCTCCTTGGCGATGACAGGAGCCGAGATCCGCGCGTTCGCCGCTCCCAGGGTCACCACCAGGGCCGCCAGGACGAGACCGGCCGCCAGACCGAGCTTCGACCGCACCGTTTTCGGCGTGCCGCCGACACCCTCGGCCTGTTTCCGGGCAGCCGCTTCGGCGTATCCCTCGTCAAGGCTGTGGTCCATGACATTGGTGAGCAGCGACATGGAGGCGTCCGGGCGCGACGGGCGCGTAGGACTGCTCCGAACGGGGGGCTGCTGCGGCATGCCGCACATCGTCGCACGTCGCGGGCGCTACCTCCGAATGGCCCCACCGGCGTGCCGGACAGGCCCCTTGGGGGCACTTGTCCGGCACGCGCGCGTGCTGGGTGTTTCAGCGACCGGCGCTGTCCACGACCGCCGACCACTCGTCGAGCAGGGCCTCCGCGGAGGCATCGTCGGGCCCTTCGGCCCACAGATGCGTCACCGCTTCAGCGGGATCCGGGAGCACCATCACCCAGCGCCCATCGGTCTCCACGACCCGTACGCCATCGGTCGTGTCCACGAACCGGTCACCGGCCTCCTCCACGACCCGCCGCATGACGAGTCCCTTGACGGCCCAGGGAGTAGCGAGATCGCGCTTGAGGACATGCGCCCGCGGAATCCGCGCATCGATCTGGCTCAGCGTGAGCTGCGTCCGCGCCACCAGCCCGATGAGGCGTACGAAAGCCGCCGCACCGTCGAAGACACCGCTGAACTCCGGGATGATGAAACCACCACGCCCGTCGCCACCGAAGATCGTCGAGTCCTCACGTCCGACCCGCGTCAGATCGTCCGGCGAGGTCGTTGTCCAGTCGACCTGCGTCCCGTGGTACGCCGCCACCTGCTCGGCGATCCGCGTGGTGGTCACCGGAAGCGCCACCCGCCCACTGCGCCGCTCGGCGGCCACCAGGTCGAGCATCACGAGGAGTGCCCGGTCGTCCTCGACGATCCGCCCCTTCTCGTCGACGAGCGAAAGCCGCTCACCGACCGGGTCGAATCGCACTCCGAACGCCGCCCGCGCGGACGCCACGATCTCTCCGAGCCTCACAAGCCCGGACCGTCGCGCGTCTGCTGTCTCCGTCGGCCTGGACTCGTCAAGACCGGGATTGATGACTAGCGAGTCGACCCCGAGCTTGCCGAGGAGGCTGGGCAGCACGAGTCCCGCACTACCGTTCGACGCGTCCACGACGACCTTGAGCCCCGACTCGGTGATCCCCGACGAGTCGACATTCCGCAGCAACGACCCGGTGTACGAGTCGAAGACACTGGCTGGGAAGTGCAGATCCCCGATCTCGCCGGGAAACGCACGCCGATACTCCTGCCGCGCGAACACCCGGTCCAGCTTCCGCTGACTCGCCTGCGACAGGTCAGCACCCTGCCCGTCGAAGAACATGATGTCGACGGAGTCCGGCACACCGGGCGTCGTCCGGATCATGATCCCGCCCGCACTGCCCCTGGCGGTCTGCTGCCGGGCCACCGGCAGCGGTACGTTCTCCAGGTCGCGTACGTCGATGGCGCTGGCCTGCAGTGCCGAGATGACCGCCCGCTTCAGTGCACGAGCACCTCTGGAGTGATCGCGCGCCGTCGTGACCGTGGAGCCCTTCTTGAGCGTCGTCGCGTACGCTCCCGCGAGCCGCACGGCGAGTTCCGGGGTGATCTCCACATTCAGAATCCCGGACACTCCACGGGCACCAAAGAGATGCGCCTGGCCCCGCGACTCCCAGATCACCGAGGTGTTGACGAAAGCGCCGGCCTCGATGGTCTTGAACGGATAGACGCGAACGTTTCCCTGAATGATCGATTCTTCACCGACGAGGCATTCATCGCCGATGACCGCACCGTCCTCGATCCGGGCGGCCCGCATGATGTCCGTGTTCTTACCGATCACGCAGCCACGCAGATTGCTGTGCTGCCCGATGTACACGTTGTCGTGCACGACGGCCCTGTGCAGGAAGGCCCCCGTCTTGACGACGACGTTGGAACCAATGACGGTGTGCTCGCGGATTTCGACATCCGCCTCGACTTTGGCGTAGTCGCCGATGTAGAGCGGTCCGCGCAGTACGGCATCGGGGTGCACCTCGGCGCCCTCGGCAACCCATACGCCCGGCGAGATCTCGAAGCCGTCGATTTCGACGTCGACCTTGCCCTCCAGGACGTCGGCCTGTGCCTTCACATAGCTCTCGTGAGTGCCGACGTCCTCCCAGTAGCCCTCGGCGATATAGCCGTAGACGAGCTTGCCTTCCTTCATCAGCTGGGGGAAGACATCGCCTGACCAGTCGACGGAGACATCGGCCTCGACGTAGTCGAAGACCTCGGGTTCCATGACATAGATACCCGTGTTCACGGTGTCGGAGAAAACCTGACCCCAGGTCGGCTTCTCCAAGAAGCGCTCGACCTTGCCCTCTTCGTCGACGATGGTGATGCCGAATTCAAGGGGGTTCGGTACGCGCGTCAAACAGACAGTGACGAGCGCGCCCTTCTCCTTGTGGAAACTGATGAGATCGGTGAGGTCGAAGTCGGTCAGGGCATCACCGGAGATCACTAGGAAGGTGTCGTCCTTCAACGCCTCCTCGGCGTTCTTGACGCTCCCGGCAGTACCGAGTGGCTTCTCCTCATTGGCATAAGTGAGCTCCATGCCGAGCTCCTCGCCGTCACCGAAGTAGTTCTTGACCAGAGAAGCCAGGAACTGAACAGTTACGACGGTCTCGTTGAGCCCATGCCTTTTGAGCAGCCGTAGCACGTGCTCCATGATCGGGCGGTTGGCCACGGGCAGGAGCGGCTTGGGCATGCTTGAGGTCATGGGACGAAGGCGTGTGCCTTCGCCTCCGGCCATCACGACGGCCTTCATGTCGGAAGCGTCCTCCTTGAAGAGACGACGGTCTAGCCGACTTCACCCGTCCAAATTGTCCCGCACTTTTCGTCCGCGGGCCATCGAGCCACTACAGCCACGCAATGGGCGAGCTCAATCGGTCGTGGCGTCCACCCTGACAAGGCGGAGGACCTGAACCACATAGAGGACTCCTGCCCACCAGTACAGCGTTGTACCCCATCCGGCGAACGCCCATCCGAAAATAGCACCGAGTGACGCGATCCACCCACTTGCGTCGCTGAGCAGCAACAACGGGAAGGCGTACATCAAGTTGAAGGTGGCCGCCTTCCCCAGGAAGTTCACCTGTGGGGGCGGGTAGCCGTGGCGCCTGAGGATGCCCACCATCACCAACAGGAGCAGCTCGCGCGCCAGGAGGACAGCGGTCAACCACAGCGGGAGAATCTCGCGCCAGGTGAGGCCCACGAGAGTGGACAGAATGTAGAGACGGTCGGCCGCGGGATCGAGTAGCCGGCCAAGGCTGCTGATCTGGTTCCAGCGTCGGGCGAGCTTCCCGTCCAGATAGTCACTGATGCCGCTCAGCATGAGCACCAGGAGTGCCCATCCGTCGCTCTTGGGGCCGCCGAACTCGGGCCAGAGGATCAGCCACAGGAAGACGGGCACGCCAACGAGGCGCGCCATGCTGAGGATGTTCGGGATGGTGAGCACCCGGTCTGTCTGGACGCGGGTCTCCTGGACCTCCACCCGGGGGCCTCCTGTGGGAAACGAGCCAACGATGCCCCCTGACCTTACCCGCAGCGCTCACGCTGTTGGGCGGAGGGGTGGAGGCGCCACCAGAAAACAAAAAAGCTCCGGCTCTTGGGCAATAAGCCCAAGAGCCGGAGCTCTAAAGATAGTTCGGCGGCGTCCTACTCTCCCACAGGGTCCCCCCTGCAGTACCATCGGCGCTATAAGGCTTAGCTTCCGGGTTCGGAATGTAACCGGGCGTTT
>NZ_JBFBEA010000048.1:0-40994 GCF_040683495.1 Streptomyces sp. NPDC093544
GAGGACGAGGCCGTCCAGGCCGAAAGCGGGGGTCTGGGGGCGCAGCCCCCAGAAACGGGACGGGCAGGGGCGGAGGGGGCGAAAAAAACAGGCCCCGCCGGGAGGAAATCCCAGCGGGGCCAGTCCCACACACCTCAACGCCGAGCCACGCCCTCCGCCCGAGCAGCCGCCGCCACCGCGGCCGTAACCGCCGGGGCCACCCGCTCATCGAACGGCGAGGGAATCACATAGTCGGCGGCAAGATCGTCCCCGACCACCGCGGCCAACGCGTCGGCCGCCGCGATCTTCATCCCCTCGGTGATCCGGGAGGCCCGCACCTGAAGGGCCCCCGCGAAGATCCCGGGGAACGCCAGCACGTTGTTGATCTGGTTCGGGAAGTCCGACCGCCCGGTCGCGACGACAGCCGCGTACTTGTGGGCGATCTCCGGATGCACCTCGGGGTTCGGGTTGGCCATGGCGAACACGAACGCACCCTCGGCCATGGAAGCCACCGCCGGCTCCGGCACCGTACCGCCGGAAACACCGATGAAGACGTCCGCGCCCGCCAGGGCGGACTCCAACGAGCCGGAGATACCCGCCTTGTTGGTGATCGCGGCCAGCTCGCGCTTGACGTCCGTCAGGTCGTCGCGGTCCGAGGAGACGACACCCTTGCGGTCCGTGACGGCGACATCCCCGAGCCCCGCCTCGAGCAGGAACTTGGCGATGGCGACACCGGCCGCACCCGCGCCGGAGATCACCGCGCGCAGGTCGCCCAGCTCCCGGCCGGTCAGCTTCGCGGCGTTCCGCAGGGCCGCCAAGGTCACGACCGCGGTCCCGTGCTGGTCGTCGTGGAAGACCGGGATGTCCAGCCGCTCCTGAAGCTTCCGCTCGATCTCGAAGCAACGGGGCGCGGAGATGTCCTCCAGGTTCACTCCCCCGAAGGAGGGCGCCAGCCGGACCACTGTCTCGACGATCTCGTCGACGCCGGTGCAGGCGAGCGCGATCGGCACGGCGTCGACCCCGCCGAACTGCTTGAAGAGGATCGCCTTCCCCTCCATCACCGGAAGGGAGGCCTCAGGACCGATGTCCCCGAGGCCGAGGACGGCCGTACCGTCCGTCACCACAGCGACGACGGACGACTTCCACGTGTAGTCGTGGACGAGTTCCGGCTGCTCGGCGATCGCGCTGCACACCTTGGCGACGCCGGGCGTGTACGCGAGGGAAAGGTCGTCCTTGTCACGGATGGGCACGGTGGCCTGCACGGCCATCTTGCCGCCACGGTGCAGCGCGAACGCGGGGTCGAAGGGATCGAGGGGCTTGAGCGCCCGCTCCTGATCCGTACTGCCGTCGATGCCGGCGCTGCTGCTGCCGCTGCTGTCACCACTGAGCGCGGTGCGAGGATTGACAATCTCCGCTGCCACTTTGTTTTACCCCTTAAGTCTGCATGTTTTGAGGGTGACCACTCCTGATTGAGGGGTGGGCGGGCACCGCGCAAGCCCAGCCGCCGTGGTTGCGTACGGGCGTATACGCGACGGGCGCGCCGCACACGCGCCCTGAGCCCCGGATGAGGGGTGTAAAGAACCTTCCTACCGGACGGACGGTGTGGACGGCGAGTCCATAGCGGGAAGGTCACACGCCGGTGAGATGACTCATAGCCGAATATATGGACAAGTCCTGGATTTGCCCACATGGCACCGCATGTGCGGAGTGGTGGCCGCTCGCATCCTGGGATGCGCAGAAGATCTTCCGGTCGGAAGGATCAGTTCCCGCACAAGATCCGGCCTCGATGTACCGGCCTGGGGCGGTTCGGGGGTCACCCGTTATCCGATTTTGACATAGCTGGTCGTCTGAATGACGAGGTCCGAATGGCAAGATGCCGTAATCACACAAGGTCGCGACACCCGAAGGTGTGTGTTCTCGTCGACCCATCGGCACCTCACTCATCCGCCGGAGGACCCAACATGACCGCAAGCTCCACCCGTCGTACGACCGCCATGCGCTCCCGGACAGCTGCGGTCGGCGCGATCGCGGTCGCGGGTGCCCTGCTGCTCGCCGGCTGCGGCGACCAGACGAACAGCGACGGAGGCGACAGCTCCTCGGAGCCGTCCAACAGCGCCCCGCTGTTCTCCAAGCTGCCGAAGGCGATCCAGGACGCGGGCGTCATCAAGGTCGGCACGAACGCCGAGTACGCCCCGATGGAGTCGGTGGAGAACGGCAAGATCGTCGGGGTCGACCCGGACATCGCCGCGGCGCTCGGCAAGCAGCTCGGTGTGGACTTCAAGTTCACCTCGGGCTCCTTCGACGGCCTGATCACCGCGGTCAACTCCGGTCGTTACGACATCGCGATGTCGTCCATCACGGACAACAAGCAGCGCCAGGAGGGCCTGGACGACAGTGGCAAGAAGCTCGGTGAGGGCGTCGACTTCGTCGACTACTTCGTCGCGGGCACGGCCATCTACGTCAAGAAGGGCAACCCCGAGGGCGTCAACGGCATCGAGGACCTGTGTGGCAAGACGGCTGCCGTGCAGCGCGGCACCACGTACGAAGAGGCCCTCCAGGACCAGTCCAAGAAGTGTACGGACGGCGGCAAGAAGGCCATCAACATCGAGTCGTTCGAGAACGACACCGAGGCCCAGACCCGGGTGAAGTCCGGCGGCGCCGTGGCCGGCATCAACGACTACCCGGTGGCCCTCGACCTGTCCCGCAAGGCGGACAACGGCAACGCGTTCGAGGTCGTCGGCGAGCAGTACGACGCCGGACCGTTCGGCATCGTACTGAGCAAGAAGAACACCGAGCTCCGCGATGTCCTGAAGGAAGCCGTCGACGCGATCATCGCGGACGGTTCCTACAAGAAGGTGCTGGAGAAGTGGGGCGCGGAGTCGGGCGCGATCGACAAGTCCGCGATCAACGGCGGCAAGTGAGCCGAGCGCACCACTGAAGGGCAGTCACGTGACTGACAAGTTCGACAAGTCCCCCTCGGACAACCCGCCCCCGGGAGAGACGGTTTCCCCGTCCCCGGTGCCCGCGGGCGGTCCTGAGGCCATCAAGGCGATCCCCGTCCCGCACTACGGCCGGTGGGCCAGCGGCATCATCGTCATCGCGCTCCTCACGGCGCTCATCTACGCGTTCTCGCAGGGCAACATCCAGTGGCACACGGTCGGCGACCAGCTCTTCGTGTCCAGCGTCGTCCAGGGCGCCGGCCGCACGCTGCTGATCAGCGTGCTGTCCATGATCGTGGGTGTGGTCCTCGGCATCATCCTCGCGGTGATGCGGCTCTCGAAGAACCCGGTGACCAGCACCGTCGCGTGGCTGTACATCTGGTTCTTCCGCGGCACACCGGTCTACGTCCAGCTGCTGCTCTGGTTCAACCTGGCGCTGATCTTCCCCGTCCTCAACCTCGGTCCGATCTACAAGGACGAGATGACCGACGTCATGACCCCGTTCATGTGCGCCCTCCTCGGCCTCGGCCTGAACGAGGCCGCGTACATGGCCGAGATCTGCCGGGCCGGCCTGCTGGCCGTCGACGAGGGCCAGACGGAGGCCTCGCACGCGCTGGGCATGAGCCACACCAAGACCCTGCGCCGGATCGTGATCCCGCAGGCGATGCGCGTCATCGTGCCGCCGACCGGCAACGAGTTCATCAACATGCTGAAGACCTCATCGCTGGTGTACGCGGTCACGTACAACGAACTGCTGCGCTCGACCTCGGCGATCGGCTCCACGTCGTACGCGGTGATGGAGATGCTCTTCGTCGCGTCGATCTGGTACCTGGTCATGACCAGCGTGTTCAGCGTCTTCCAGTACTACCTGGAGCGGTACTACGCGCGCGGCTCCCTCCGCAGTCTGCCGGCCACCCCCTGGCAGAAGATCAAGGCGAACATGCTTGCGCTCGGCAGTGAAAGGGGCAAGGGATGACCGCCATGGTGAAGTCCGAGGGCGTCCACAAGTCCTTCGGCCCCGTCCAGGTCCTCAAGGGCATCGACCTGGAGGTGAACACCGGCGAGGTGTTCTGCCTCATCGGCCCGTCCGGCTCCGGCAAGTCGACCTTCCTGCGGTGCATCAACCACCTTGAGAAGATCAACGCCGGGCGCCTGTACGTCGACGGTGAGCTGGTCGGTTATCGCCAGAAGGGCGACAAGCTGTACGAGCTCAAGGACAGCGAGGTCGCTCTGAAGCGGCGGGACATCGGCATGGTGTTCCAGCGCTTCAACCTGTTCCCGCACATGACCGCGCTCGAAAACGTCATGGAGGCGCCGGTCCAGGTCAAGGGCGTCAGCAGGGCCCAGGCGCGGGAGCGCGCGGGCCAGCTCCTGGATCGGGTGGGCCTGGCCGACAAGGCGAAGACCTACCCCTCGCAGCTCTCCGGCGGCCAGCAGCAACGTGTCGCCATCGCCCGCGCGCTGGCGATGGACCCCAAGCTGATGCTCTTCGACGAGCCCACCTCGGCCCTCGACCCGGAGCTGGTCGGTGACGTCCTCGACGTCATGCGCGACCTCGCCGAGTCCGGCATGACGATGATCGTCGTCACCCACGAGATGGGCTTCGCCCGCGAGGTGGGCGACTCGCTGGTCTTCATGGACGGCGGCGTGGTGGTCGAGGCCGGCAACCCCCGCGACGTACTGACGAATCCGCAGCACGAGCGGACGCAGTCGTTCCTGTCGAAGGTGCTGTAGCGGTACGCGCGTTGTCGCTGGTGCTTCGGCGGTACGTGCGGAAAGGGGCGGTACGGGATATCCGTACCGCCCCTTTTTCCGTGAGCCGCCGTGAGCCTCTGTGGGTCTCCGTGAGCCTCCATTTAGCTCCCTGGGCCTCCGCGAGCCTCACGTACCGGAGTGGCCGCTTGGGCTACTTGACCGCGAGCACCAGCGCGTCGCTCGGTGAGCGCCACACAGGGCGGGCCTCCCCGAAACCTTTCTCGCGCAGTACGCGCGCGTGCCAGTCGGGGGAGGGTGTGTCGCCGTCGGCGTGCTCACCGTAGATCTCGAACCGGCGGGCGGTCGGCGCGGCGAGGACGGGGTCCTGGGCCGCGAGCTGCCACCATTCGGCCCAGTCGAGGACGCCTTTCGCCTTGGCCTGATCCATACGGGCGTGCCGCTGCGCACGGTCCGCCGCGTTGATCCGTGGCGTCGTCTCGTCGATCATGTGGTCGGCGTTCATGAAGACACCGCCGTCGCGGACGAGGTCCGCGATCTGACCGTAGAGGGCCGCGAGGGGTTCGCTGTGCAGCCAGTGCAGGGCCGTGGCGGTCAGAACGGCGTCGTACGAGTCGTACGGCAGCCGGGCGGGCCACTGCGGGTCCTTGAGGTCGGCCGTGACGAAGGTGACCCGGTCGTCGCCCGCGAAGGTGCCCTCGGCGATGGCGAGCAGCGCGGGGTCGAGGTCGACGCCGGTGCTGGTGGCCTCCGGGAGGCGGTCGAACAACCGGGCGGTGATGGTTCCGGTGCCGCAGGCGAGGTCGAGGACGCGCGGCGCGGGTCCGACCAGGGCCTCCACCATGTCGAGCATCACCCGGAAGCGCTCCTCGCGGTCCGGCATGTACCACTCCTGCTGCCGGTCCCAGCTCTCCTGCCAGGCGCCCCAGTCGGTTCCGGTGGTGGTGGTCATGAAAGCCCCTTCGCTCGGCCGCGTGATACCGGCCCTGCCCGTAATACCCTTGAAGCACAGTCATCTGTTACTTCTGCACATCCACGACGATAGAGCGCCCCCGTAAGGACTACAAGTGGAACTGGCCTATTACTCGGATTACGCGGTACGCCTCGTCAACAGCGAGGAGCCGCTCCGGGGCAAGGACTCGCTCACCTCGGTGGACGCCGTCCGTGACCTCTTCGGGGGCAACTCCTCGGCGGCCCGCCGGACCACGGACGCGGACGTCACCCGATTCCGCTCCGTACGGGCCCGGCTGCGCGCGATCTTCGAGGCGGCCGACGGCGGCAACGAGACCCTGGCCGTGGACCTGCTGAACTCACTCCTGCTGGAGTTCCCGGTGAGCCCTCAGATCTCCGGGCACGACTACCGGGACGACGACGGGCGCCCGCTGTGGCACATGCACCTGGCGGACCACCCGTCGAACGCGACCGCGGGCTACGCGGCGATCGCGGCGATGGGCCTGGCCTTCCATCTGACGGAACACGGCGTCGACCGCCTGGGCCTGTGCGAGGCAGCCCCCTGCCGCAACGCCTACCTGGACACCTCCACCAACCGCTCCCGGCGCTACTGCTCGGACCGCTGCGCGACCCGCGCCAACGTGGCCGCCTACCGCGCCCGCAAGCGCCTGGACGCGGACCGGTCCGACAGCACTGGCCTGGCGGCACCGAGCACCCAGCGCACCAGCGTGAACGGCGACCGCTGATCCCTTCGCAGCGGGCGGTACCGGAACCGGACCTTCCCGAGGACAAGCTCCTCGGGCACGGTGCCGTAGTCGGTGCTGTCCCCACCGGCGTACGCGTTGTCGCCGAGCACCCACCACCCGCCCTCACGCCGCTCCGCGATCCGCTTCACGACGAGCAGATCCTGCTGGAAGGGATGCCGCATCACGACGACGTCCCCCGGCCTGACCCGCGCCCCGTACTGCACGACGAGCCGATCCCCGTGCCGCAGCGTGGGCACCATGGACGGCCCCGTCACCTCCGCCACCCCAAAGGGCAGGACGGCCCTCCCACGCTCGGTCTCCTGCGACAGCTCCGGCATCACCGGCACCTCCCCGGTCCTATCCTCCACGAGTCCCAGTCTCACCCTGGACTTTTGTCCTAAGCCCACGGGGGCACTCGCGAAAACCCGTCTCCTACGGAGTAATGTCCCACCTGAGAAGACGATCACGAGGAAGGACAGCAGCATGCTCTCCCGCCTGTTTGCCCCCAAGGTCATGGTCAGCGCCCACTGCGACCTGCCCTGCGGTGTGTACGACCCCGCCCAGGCCCGCATCGAGGCGGAGTCGGTAAAGGCCGTCCAGGAAAAGCTGGCCGCCAACGACGACCCGCACTTCCAGACGCGCGGCACCGTCATCAAGGAGCAGCGCGCCGAGCTCGCCAAGCACCACGTCTCGGTGCTCTGGAGCGACTACTTCAAGCCCCCGCACTTCGAGAAGTACCCGGAGCTGCACCAGCTCGTCAACGACACCCTCAAGGCCCTCTCGGCCGCCAAGGCGTCCACCGACCCGGCGACGGGCCAGAAGGCGCTGGACTACATCGCCCAGATCGACAAGATCTTCTGGGAGACGAAGAAGGCCTGATCTTTGTCTAGGCCGTCTGCCCTGCGTTTTCGCGGGTCGCGTCGCCTACCTGTCCGCACCCGGTCCGCAGGCCGCCGAGAACGGCGTCAATGACGGAGCGGGTGCGGTCTTCTTCGCCCGGCCAGAGGTGCGCGTAGATCCGCAGGGTGATGACAGCGGACGCGTGACCGACGACCGACTGGACCTGCGTGACGCTTGCTCCGCCGGCAATGAGCGCGGAGGCGTAGAAGTGCCGCAGGTCGTGGGTCACCATGTGCGGGAGTTCAACGGGCGGGCTTGCGGCCTTCGCGCCCGACAGCGTCGTTCTCGGCTGCCTGGAGGTCCCTGCGGGCGCAGTTCCAGCGCAGTTCCACTCCGTCTTCCAGCGGCGGTAGTTGATCGGCTCCCCCTCCTCCATCGTGAACAGCCACTCCTTGGACGGGCGCGCGGCGAGGTGTTGGAGGAGGGCATCGGTGACGACCTCGCCGACCGGGACGGTGCGCCTCGACTTGGCGGTCTTCGGTGGGCCGTGCTTCCCGGACTGGACCCTCTGACGGTCGACGCGAATGGTGCCGGCCTTGAAGTCCACGTCCGACACCTTCAGGCCGAACAGCTCACCGATGCGCGCGCCTGAGCCGGCGAGCGGGACGATCGCCGCGCGGATGTACGGCGGCATCACGCGGGCCATAGCTTCGACCTGCGGGACCGTGGGCGGCGTGACCTCCTCGCCCGGCATGGCCGGAAGGGTGATCCGGCGGCACGGGCTGGGGGCGATGACCCTGTCCTCGACGGCCGCGGTCGGCACCGAGCGAGAAGACGACAGCGCCGACTGCCCGGCCGAGGTCCGCAACTGGCGCATCACCGCCCAACCGAACCGGCGAGCGCAAGCGGCTCGCAGGCGAAGCACCGTCAGCGACGCCACGTCTCAGCGAGCCGCGTTTACAACCCGGCGGTCGGGGCGCAGTTGCGTGGGGTCAGTGTCCCTCCGGGACACTGACCCCAAAATCGTTCGACAGAGCCGGGCGAACCGCTCGACTTGGTCAGCCGACGAGTTCGACCATGGTGGTCGCCGTTCCGGACACATGCTGGGCGTCCCCCGCGTAGGTGACCGTGTACTGAGCGTACATATTCCAGTCGGGCGGAGTGTCACCGAAGCTAAAGGTGCCGTCCCGTCGGATCCTCACGTCCGGCAGCTCCAGGCCGTTGCGCGTCACCTTGACCTGGCCACCCTTCGGGAAGGGGACCATGGAGGTCAGTTTCCCCGTTACGGTGACAGGCGTGCCAACGGGGTTGGTCAGCGGGGCGGACAGAGTGATCGTGCTGGACGCCTTGGCCAGGTCGGAGACGATGTCGAGAGTGACCTCGCCGGAGTACGGGAATCGAGTGGCGAACAGCCTGCTGCCGTCGGGCGCCCAGGCCAGGCCCCGGTCGAGTAGATCCATGTACGGCCATGACAGCGCGACCGTGCGGTACGCGGTGGTCTCTCCGGGGCGGTAGATGTAGACGTCCCAATCCCCTCCCGCCACGATCCCCGCAGCGACCGTGCCGTGGGAGTCGACGGCGACAGAATTGGGGTATGGGCCGGTGTCGTACCGAACCTCTTCCGTCAAGTCCGACAGGCGCCACCGCTGATGGTAGTAGTCATAGCCGTCCGCAGTGATCACACTGCTGCCGTCCGGCGTCACCGCCAGGTCTTCGACATCGCCGACGGCGTCGCTGTAGGCAGTCTCCCGAAGCGTGCCGGAGCCCACGTCGTAGACGCGCATGCCTGCCATGCCCTGACTGTCCGCGGCGACGAGCCGGTCGGGCGCGCCCGCCGACGAGGCGAGTCGCGGCTTGCCATACCAGACGGGGTTGTCGTCCAGGGTGACACTCGGGGTCGCGTCGGCGACAGCAACCGACCCGATGCCTGCGTCGAAGACGGTGGCCTGGTAGCTGAAGAAAAGTCGGCCGCCGGCGAGGGCTAGGTTCTCCGGTTCGGTGTCGGCCCCGGTCGAAATGCGCTGCGTCTCGGTCAAGGTCGCGACGTCGATCACGGAGATCGCGTCAGCGTCCGGGAGTGCCACGTACAGGGTGGACTCGTCGACGGACTCGGCCATGCCCCGCGCCCCGTCCAGACCCTCCACCCTCTTCACGACCTGTCCGTCGTGGTCGGTGGCCAGCACTGCATCATCGCCGGGCGCGCTGACGTAGACGTGATCGCTGTCGGCGAGGGTCTGCCAGTGCGACCGCACGGGCAGAACGATGCCGCCCTGAGATTGTGCCGCTTCCGCGCCGGGAGCACCGAGCAGATTGAGCGACGCGGTCGCCAGCACCAGCACGGCAGCAGCCGCACGTCTTCGTATGCGCATTTGACAGCTCCTTCGAGTAGGGATCCGGCCGCACGGACGCAGTCGGCGAAGCAACTGTATTGATCCTCAATGACATTGAGCCCCCAGGATGATCACCTAAAGGATTAACTTCCAGTCCTCAGCCCGCGCGCGCTGTGGGTAACTGCGAGACCCACGTCCGCACCTCGTTCATGTGCTCGGGCCGCAGCCCGAGGCGCGGGTCGGGCTGCACAAGCAGGGTCGCCGTTCGACGTCGAAGAGCAGGTAGGGCGGACGCATCGGTTCCTCCATGGGAAACCGGGCGGATGACCGTCAGAGCCTGCGAGCGCGGATCAGGAGAGTGGTGGGCCAGTGGTCCGTGCGGGAGTCGTGGAACTCCTGGGCCGAAGTGAGCCGGAAGCCCGCCTGGCGCAGGTGAGTACGGAGGGGCGGTCGCAGTGGATCAGCCGGGCCCGAAGGGCCCGGTCAGGCTGCGGCGGATGACTGTGGTGACAATGTCCGCGCAGGGCCGACCGGTTGAACCCTCGCACCGTGGAGACGAGGGCTCGCGCCGTGGGGACGAATTCGGCGCTGATCTGCGCCCAGATGTCGAGGGTGGTGCGGATGGAAGGGACTACCTGAGCCGCTGCGGGGTCCCGTCCCGTAGCGGCTCAGATGGCCTTCTCCCGCAGCGCGCGGATGCCATCCGGGGCTCTGCAGTGGCTCTGCGATGACTCTGTGGTGGCCCTCTGGTGGCTCTGTGGTCAGGTGCTGAGGGCTTTCAGAACCAGCTCGCTGTAGCGGCGCCACACGGCCGGATCGCGGATTTCCATGGCGACGAGCTGACGGATGTAGCCGCCGAAGAGGATCTGGAGGTCCTCGACGGTGACCTCCGGACCGATCCCGCCCTGCTCCCTCGCTGCGGTCACCAGACCGTTGAGATGGGCCCGGATGGAGCGGTTGCGTGCCTGGAAGATCGTGGGGACGACGTCCGCCAGGACCCTGTCGCCCGCGAGCCGCTCCGCCACGTCGCCCGTGAAGTCGGCGAGTGCCTGGTAGGCATCGGACTCCGCCAGCGCCTGTACGACCCGCTGCTCCATCCACCGCAGCTGATAGTCGGCGACGGCCTCGATCAGGTCGGCCTTCGTCGCAAAGCTGCGGTAGACAGTGGCCTTCCCCACCCCCGCCCGATTCGCGACCTCCGGGACCGTCGCCGCCAGACCGCGCTCGGAGAAGACCTCCAGCGCGGCGGCGATGATCCTCTCGTGGTTGCGGCGGGCGTCGGCGCGCCGTTCGGACCAGTCCTGGTCCAGAGACGCTGGCGGGGCGGGCTGTGACTGCGGCATACGGTCAGTCTCCCTGACGCGACCCGGCACTCCCCACCGTGGCGGGAGCGGCGGCGGCCCCTGCCTGCTGCGCCCGATCGGCACGGGCACGGGGGATGAGGAGGGCCGCGCCCCCCGCGACGAGCGCCGCGACCGCCCCGATGGCGAACGCATCGGTGAAGGCTGAATCGGCGGGAAGCAGCGTCCCCGCGGTGATACTGCCGGCCAGCAGCGTGGCGGCCACCTGCGAACCGATGGACGAACCGAGCGAACGGATCAGGGCGTTCACCCCGGTCGCCTGCCCTGTCATGGAGGGCGGGACCGCGTCCACGATCAGGGTGGGCATCGCCGCCATGGCCAGTCCCATACCACCGAAGACGACTATGGAGTAGATCACGATGGTGGTGACGGAGCCGTGCTGGGCGGCCAGCAGTCCCAGACCGACCGCCGCGACCAGCACGCCGACGGCGAGCGTGACCTTGCCACCGAACCTCAGCGAAAGCTTCCCGGAGAGAGCGCCGGTCACGAGCATCACCAGGCAGGCCGGCAGGAGGAGCAGACCCGCCTTGGTCGCGTCCATGCCGAAGCCGTAGCCGGACACCTCGGGGGTCTGCGCGATCTGCGGGATGAGAACGAAGGCTCCGAACATGCCGAAGCCGACCAGCAAGGTGGTGACGTTGGTGGCGAGCACCGTCGGACGGCGCAGCACCGACATGTCCACCAGCGGCTCACGGACGCGCTGTTCGAACAGGCCGAAGAGCACCAGGACGATGAGACCGGCGGCGATGAGTCCCAGGACGCGGGCGTCGGTCCAGCCCCATGCGGCGGTCTTGGTGAGGGCGATCAGCGGAGCTGTCACACCGATCGCCAGCAGCACGGCACCGATGTAGTCGACCTTGCCCTTGACGTGGTGGCTGCCGGCGGGCAGGGTCCGTACGCCCAAGGTCGCCAGTCCGGCCATGATCGCGCCGGACCAGAAGATCCAGTGGTACGAGGTGTGGTCGATCAGCAGACCGCCCAGCAGCAGACCCGCTCCGGCGCCGATACCGGCGATCGCCGAGATCAGTCCGAGCGCCCCCGGCTTGCGGTTCGGCGGGAAGTCGTCGCTGATGATGCCGAAGCAGAGCGGGAAGATACCGCCGCCGGCCCCCTGGATCACGCGGGCCACGACGAGGAGCCAGACGTTGCTGACCAAAGCGGCCATCACGGCGCCGACGCCGAAGAGGAGCAGCGCGATGAGCAGCATGCGGCGCTTGCCGAACATGTCGCCGAGCCGGCCGATCACGGGCGTCAGGATCGCCGCCGACACCAGGTAGCCCGTCAGGAGCCATGTCACGTTCGCGGGACTGGTGTGCAACGTCGCCGCCATGCTGGTCATGGCCGGGACCACAGCGGTCTGGGCGAGCGCATAGGCCGCGGCTGCCAGGGCCAAGACCAGGAGCGAGCCCTTCGGGGGGCTCTTCGAGTCGGCACTCATCTCGTATTTCTCTCCACTCGCAACAGTTAATCGGACCCATGGATCCGTTTTACTGCCCGAGAGTACTTCAACCGGTCTCAAGGGTCCATTTACGTCCGGGGTGCCGTGCTCCGGCGCCCGCACCTCTCCGTCAGCGCCCCGCGCCCGTACCCCCTGTCAGTGCCCCGTGCCATCCTGATGAAGTGACTGTGGAGGACCTGGTCCGGCTGCGCCGGGCCCGTGACCGGATGGATCGTGAGTACGCGGAGCCGCTGGAGATGGCGGAGCTCGCGCGTACCGCGCTGATGTCGCCGGGCCATTTCCAGCGGAGCTTCCGGGCCGCCTTCGGCGAGACTCCGTACACCTATCTGATGACCCGCAGGATCGAGCGCGCCAAGGCCCTCCTGCGCCGCGGCGAGCTGACGGTCACGGAGGTGTGCTTCGCCGTGGGCTGCGCCTCGCTCGGCTCCTTCAGCTCCCGTTTCACGGAGCTGGTCGGTGAGACCCCGAGCGCGTACCGGGCGCGGCCGCACGAGCACGGCGCCCCGATCCCGTCCTGCGTGGCCCAGCGCCTCACCCGCCCGGCCCGCCACCGCAATCCGGAGGCGGAACCGGGCACACGCCTCTAGGTTTGCTGTCCCGGCACGTTGGTGACAACGGCTTGCAGCTCGACGCACCAACCCCCCTCACCTGCGTCAATGAGGCGCCGCCGATTTCCTCCGACCTGATCGGCCGGACAGGCCCTAGCGTGGCCCCATGACTGGACCCGTGACTGGACCCGTGGATGGACCCGTGGATGGACCCGTGGATGGCCTGAAACTGTCCCAGTGCTTCATCGCCGTGGACGACCACGACAAGGCGCTCGCGTTCTACCGTGACGTCCTTGGCCTGGAGGTCCGCAACGACGTCGGCTTCGAGGGAATGCGCTGGGTCACCGTCGGCTCGCCGCTCCAGCCGGACGTGGAGATCGTCCTGGAGCCCCCCGCCGCGGACCCGAACGCGTCCCCCGCCGACAGGCAGGCCATGGCCGAGCTCCTGGCGAAGGGCATGCTGCGCGGCGTGATCTTCTCGACGCCGGACTGCGACGCCCTCTTCGCCCGCGTCCAGGCCTCCGGCGCCGAAGTCCTCCAGGAGCCGACGGACCAGCCCTACGGAGTCCGCGACTGCGCCTTCCGCGACCCGGCGGGCAACCTCCTCCGCTTCAACACACGCGCCCCCGTCGCCTGACCGCACCGCGGACGGCCCGGTCCCGGATGCGCGGGGCCTACCATCGGCTGATCACCACCTCCGGGAGACCCCATGCCGTCGGCGCGCCCCAGCATCCTGTACGTCAGTGACCTGGCCTATCCCGCCAAGGGCCGCCGGTACTGCGACGAGGACATCTTCCTCACCTCCCGGCTGCGCGAGGAGTTCGACATCGCCGTGTGCCACCCGCTGGACGCGGTCGCGCTGATGAACGCCTTCGACGCGGTGGTCGTACGCAACAGCGGTCCTGTCCTGAACTACCAGGCGCACCACGACGCGTTCCGCGAGCGGGCGGTCGCGGACGGCGTACGCGTCTACAACCAGCTGTCGGGCAAGGGCGACATGGCGGGGAAGGGATACCTGCTGGAGCTCACGGCGGCGGGGTATCCGGTGATACCCACCATCGACCGCGCGGAGGACCTCGGCCGGCTCGGGGACGTCGACACGTACGTGGTGAAGCCGAAGCTGGGAGCGGACTCGATAGGCCTGGAGTTCGTGACCCGCGAACGGCTCACCGACCCGGCGGTGTACGGCGACGTCCTCGTCCAGCCACGGGTCGACTTCGACTACGAGGTGTCCTTCTACTTCGTCGACCACACCCTCCAGTACGCCCTGTACGCGCCCCGCCCCGACGAGCGGTGGGCCCTGGAAACCTACGAACCGACCGAGCGGGACCGGGAGTTCGCGCAGCGGTTCGTCGACTGGAACGACATCGCGTACGGAATCCAGCGCGTGGACGCCTGCCGGGCACCCGACGGTGAGCTCCTCCTCGTAGAGCTGGAGGATCTCAACCCTTATCTGTCCCTGGACGCACTCTCCCCCACCGCGTGCGACGCCTTCGTCGCGCGCGTGAAAACGTCGTTGCACGGCCTGATCGGAGAGAAGACATCATGACGGAGCCGATCCGGCCGACGGAGCCGATCCGGTGGACGTACGCCTTTGTCGACCGGCCGATGAAGAAGTTCGGGGCGGCCTGCGACTTCTGGGCCGCGGTCACGCGCACCAAGCTGTCCGAACGGCGCGGCGAGCGGGGTGAGTTCGTGACCTTGCTGCCCGAGGGGGCGGCCGACGCCTGCGTGAAGGCGCAGGGCGTCGCGGGGTCCGGGCCGGGCGCCGGAGGCGCGCATCTCGACCTCGCCGTCGAGGACGTACGCGCGCTGGTGGAGGCGGCGCTGCGACTGGGTGCCGAGACCGTCGCGGACCACGGAGGGTGGGCCGTACTGCGGTCCCCCGGTGGGCAGTTGTTCTGCGCGGTGCCGTGGCACGGCGAGTCGACGCGGCCCCCGGTGGTCAAGGGGCCGTCCGGTGTAACCAGCCGTGTCGACCAGGTGTGTATCGACCTGGCGCCCTCCGTGTACGAGGCGGAGATCGCCTTCTGGACCGCCCTCACCGGATGGGAGTCCGACCCCGGCGCGCTGCCGGAGTTCCACGCGGTCAGGCCGCCCGCCACGCTCCCCGTCCGCATCCTCCTGCAACGCCTCGGCTCCGCCCGCCCCACCTCCGCCCACATCGACATCGCCTGCTCGGACATCGACGCGGTCCGTATCCGCCACGAGCTTCTCGGCGCCATGCTCATCGGCCGCGGCGCCCGCTGGGCGGTGATGCGGGACCCGTCGGGCGGCACGTACTGTCTGACGCCCCGCGATCCCGAAACGGGCAGCCTGCGTTAGCGGTCCGTCAGCCGCCGGAGTCCCACACCTCTACGTCCACGACAGCCGCCGCCGGAATCGGTCCGTAGATGTGCGGGAACTCCTCGCCCCCGGCCTCCACGGCCTCGTAGCGCAGCGGGACGCCCAGCCGTTCGGCGTCGATCACCAGGACCACCAGCTCGTCGGGCCCGGCGTAGGAGCCGTACAAGAAGGCCGCCACGCGCGGGAGTTGGTGACGCAAAGAGCAGTGGATGAAGCCCTCCTCCTGGAGGGTCCGGCCACGGGTGGACATCTCGTACGCGCCGGAGGTGCGCGCCGCGTCCCACAGGGAGCGCTCGGTGATGTGAAGGAGGGGTTCATCGGCCATACCCGAACGCTACGGCCTCAGCCGGGCGGCCCGCGCCTGAAGATAGCGCTGCTCGGGGAGGCTGAGGGTCTTCCCGGCCGCCGACTCGTAGGCGGCACGAGCCCCCGCCGCGTCCCCCGCGCGCTCCAGCAGATGGGCACGGACCGCGTCGAGCCGATGCCCGGGCGCCGACTCCGCCTCCAGCGGCTCCAGTTCGGCAAGTCCCGCCCGGGGCCCGTGCACCATGGCCACGGCCACCACACGATTGAGACGCTCGGCGGGCCCGGGGACCTGGCGAACCAGGATGTCGTACAGGCCGAGGATCTCGCGCCAGTCCGTGGCGTCCGCCGACGGCGCCTCGTCGTGAACGGCGGCGATGGCCGCCCGCAGCTGATACGGCCCCGCCCTCCCCCGTGACCACGACAACGCCTCCGTCACCAGCGCCACGCCCTCCTCCACCGCCGCCTTGTCCCACAGACCGCGGTCCTGCTCGTCGAGCGGGACCAGTTCGCCGTGCGGGCCGGTGCGCGCGGCGCGCCGGGCGTCGGTCAGCAGCATCAGCGCCAGCAGCCCCGCCACCTCGCGGTCCTCGGGCAGGAGCCGGCGGACCGTGCGGGTCAACCGCACGGCCTCGCCCGCGAGTTCGGCGCGTTGGAGGGCCGCTCCGGAGGTCGCCGTATAGCCCTCGTTGAAGATCAGATACAGCGTGTGGAGAACGGCGGGCAGGCGTTCCTCCCAGTTGTCCGGGCGCCCGAATCCCGTCCCCCGTACCCGCTGCTTCGCCCGGCTGATCCGCTGGGCCATCGTCGCCTCGGGCACGAGATAGGCCCGGGCGATCTCCGCCGTCGTCAGACCGCCGACGGCGCGCAGGGTGAGCGCGATCTGGCCGGGCGGGGTCAGCTCCGGGTGGCAGCAGAGGAAGAGGAGGGAGAGCGTGTCGTCCTCGCTCGGCGCCCGGGCCGCTCCGGGCGGCGGCGCCAGGAACTCGTCCCGGGGCGTGAGTGCCGCCGCCTTCTCCTCCCGCAGCCGCCGCGCCTCCTCACTGCGCAGGGCGTCCGTCAGCCGCCGCGAGGCGACCTTGATCAGCCAGCCACGCGGATTGTCGGGCACACCGCCCGGGCCCCACTGACCGGCCGCCGCGAGCAGCGCCTCCTGTACGGCGTCCTCGGCGGCGTCGAAATGCCCGTACCGGCGTACAAGCGCGCCGAGGACCTGCGGCGCGTGGCTGCGCAGCAGGTCCTCGACCTCACTCGTACGACTCAACTGCCCCATACGGCTCAGACGTCCCCTGAGCCGTCCATGATCGGCCGGATGACCACCGGGTACTCAGTGGCTCCCTCGGGAGCGGGACACTGGGCGACGCGCGCGGCGATCTCGGTGACCCGCTCCAGGCTCTCGCACTCCAGGATCCAGAAGCCGGCCATCAGCTCCTTGGTCTCGCCGTACGGCCCGTCGGTGATGACGGGCTTGCCGTCCTTGTCGGCCGTGACCAGCCGGGTCCGGTCGTACTCGGCCAGGCCCTGCGCGTCGAGCAACTCCCCGGACTCGGAGAGGTCGTTGTTGATCGCGCCCATGTGGGCGAACATGGCCTGCAGCTCCTGCTCGCTCCAGACGGGGGACCCGGGGGAGGGCTTGCCCTGCATGGCCTCGTAGTCGGCCTGCGATCCCTGCACCATCACCAGGTACTTCATGAGTCCGCTCCTTCAGTTTCCTCGGTTCTGACCGCCCGTGTCGGGCGGCTCTCGCAGGAGACGTCGGAGCCGACCCACGTTTCTCTACACGGCCACGCGGACTCGATCAGGTTTTTTTCGTGACGGGATCCGCAGGCCGGACGGCGGCCCGGGGATCCTCCTCGACTGCGTCGGCATACGCCTTGCAATCGGGGTCCCGGCAAGGTCCGGGTACCCACACGGGAACCCACGCGCCCAGGGTCTTGTGCCTCTTCACAACCGTGGCGACCGGCTGCCCGCAAGCGGAACAAACATACTCATCGGTGCCCATACCTTCAGGGTATTGCGGAAGGACGTTCAGCGCTTCCTGCTGTACGTCCTCACCAGCACCCCGTTCTTGAACACGCGCACCTGGTCGAGGGCGTACTCGGCCACGTCGAACCCGGAGCCGAACATCGGCATACCGGAGCCCAGCACCACCGGGTACGTCTTGATGACCAACTCGTCCACCTCGTCGACCAGCGCGCCCGCGAGCCGCGAGCCACCGCACAGATAGATACCGAACTCGCCGTCCTCCGCCTTGAGTTCGCGAACCTTTCCGACGACGTCGTCCGCGATGATCTCGACATGCGGGTCGGGCGACTCCTTGAGGGTGCGCGAGGCGACGTACTCCCGCAGGTGCGCGTACGGGCTGGTCACGCCGGCCTCCAGTGCCACGTCGTAGCTGGCGCGGCCCTGGATGATCGTGTCGAACCTCCGGTTCTCCAGGTCGTCGATGCCGAGCGGCTGACGGCCGTGGGTCGGCAGGGTCTCCGGGTACTCCGCTTTCAGGAAGTCCTCGAAGAACTCCTCGTCGACGAACGGCACGAAGAACTGCGCGTCACCGTCCGGGGCTCCGATGAAGCCGTCGATCGAACAGGCGATGAAGTACGTGAGCTTGCGCAAGCGGGTCTCTTTTCGTGGGCGACGTTCGTGGCGACTCCGACGGCCGCCCTCGAACCACTTCAGTTATAGTACTTCACCTGTAGTGGTTGCAAGGGATTGATTCAGCAGCACCAAGAGATCTCTGAGTTGTCCAAGAGATCTCTGAGATGTCCGGAGGAAGCACCGATGGCAAGGAACCCGGAGCGCAGGGCGGCTCTCGTCGACGCGGCCGTCGAGGTACTGGCACGCGAGGGGGCGCGCGGACTGACGTTTCGCGCGGTGGACGCGGCGGCCGACGTGCCGGTGGGTACCTCGTCGAACTACTTCACCGACCGCGACGACCTGCTGAGCCAGGTCGACGCCCACCTCCACCAGCGGCTGGCCCCCGACCCGTCCGTGCTCGCCGAGCTACTGAAGGCCCCGAAGGACCGCTCACTGGTCCTGAACTTCATGCGCGACCTAGTGGCCCGCGCCACCCGCGACCGCACCGGCTATCTCGCCCTCTTCGAAATGCGCCTGGAGGCCACCCGCCGCCCGGCCCTACGCGCCTCGTACACCAAGTCGATACGGGGCGACCTCGAAGAGGGCATGGCGTTCCACCGCAACGCCGGCCTCCCCGGCAGCGACGAGACCGTCACAGTCCTCTATCTCGCCATGCTCGGCCTGCTCCTGGAACACCTGACACTCCCCGGCGTCCTGGACGGCGTACTACCGGAAGTCACCGTCCCGGACGGCCTGGTGGAACGAATCGTGACGACGATCGTGCCGGAGGCGAGAGATTTTTAGCCCGTCCGGCGCTGGAGATCTTTCAGCCCGTCCGGCGTTTGAGGACGAGGCCGTTCAGGCCGATGCGGGGGTCTGGGGGCGGCAGCCCCCAGGAACGGGACGGGAAGGGGCGGAGGGGGCGAAAAAACAGGCCCCGCACACCGTGGGGATGTGCGGGGCCCAACCGGAGCCCGGAACCGTACGGAGGTCAGGTGCCGCACGGAACCGGGAACTCCGGTGATTCTGGGGACACCGGCGGCACCGGCGGCACCGGCACCTCCAACCACCCCGTCGACGACGTCAGTTACTGCGCCGCGTCACAAACTCCGCCAGCGCGAGAAGCCCACCCGCCGCCTCCGGATCAGGCACCGCCCGAGCCAGCTCATGCATCGCCCGGGACATCCGGTCCGCCGCCTGGACCTGCGCCCAGTCCCGACCCCCCGCCCGCTCGACCGCCAGCACCGTACGCTCCAACTCCCCTTCCACATAAGGAACCCCGTACAGCGAGGCGAGCTCGGCCGACGCCGCCGTACCGGAGGCGAGCGCGGCCACCACGGGCAGCGACTTCTTACGGGCGATGAGGTCCGCCCCGGCGGCTTTGCCGGTGCGGCTCGGATCCCCCCAGATCCCGATCACGTCGTCGATCAGCTGAAAGGCGAGCCCGGCCTCCCGGCCGAACGCGTCCAGCGCCTCGACGTCCTCATCCCCCGCCCCCGCGTACAGCGCACCCAGCGCACAGGCGCAGCCGAGCAACGCACCCGTCTTGGCCTCCGCCATGGCGAGGCACTCCTCGAGGGTGACCTCTTCGGGGCCGCGCTTCTCCATAGCGGTGTCCGCGTGCTGCCCCTCGCACAACTCGACGACACAGGACGCGAGCCGGGCGGCGGCCGCCGAGGACGCCGGATGCGGGTCCTCGGCGAGCAGCCGCTGAGCCAGCGCCTGCAGGGCGTCCCCCGCGAGGATCGCGTCGGCGTCGCCGAACACGGTCCACGCGGTGGGGCGGTGCCTGCGGGTGGTGTCCCGGTCCATCACGTCGTCGTGCAGCAGCGTGAAGTTGTGGATCAACTCCACCGCGGCGGCCGCCCGTACGGCGCTCGCGTGCTGTCCGCCGAGCGCCCGGACCGCGGCGAGCACGAGCGCGGGCCGGATCGCCTTGCCCGCATTGCCCGCCGCGGGCGTACCGTCCGCGTGCTCCCAGCCGAAGTGGTAGAGCGCGATCCGGCGTATCGAGCCGGGCAGTGAATCGATGGCCCTGCGCAGCTCGGGGTCGACGGACGCCCGGGCATGCTCCAGGATCACCGCAGCTTCCTGCCCTCCCCCACTCTCGACCTCGCCCGAACGGGGGGATCCCCGCCGCGGACTCGGCCGCACCTGCTCCTCCATGGGCCTCCCGATGGGGCTCCGCCTTTCGAGACTCTCGGCCGGACGCTGCTGCGCCGTCGGTCTTCCGGGTCTACCCGGCCGGCCGGGCGCGGACACAACGCCCGGCGTAGGGGTCGTCAACGCCAGCGGCCGATCTCGACGTTCTCCAGGATGCCCAGGGCGTCGGGCACGAGCACCGCGGCCGAGTAGTACGCCGTCACCAGGTAGGAGATGATCGCCTGCTCGTTGATACCCATGAAGCGCACCGACAGGCTCGGCTCGATCTCGTCCGGGATACCCGCCTGCTGGAGCCCGATGACACCCTGTTCGGCCTCGCCGGTACGCAGAGCGATGATCGAGGTCGTACGGGCGTCGCTGACCGGGATCTTGTTGCACGGGTAGATCGGCACGCCGCGCCAGGTGGGAATGCGGTTGCCTGCGATGTCGATGGTCTCGGGGACGAGTCCGCGCTTGTTGAGCTCGCGGCCGATCGCGGAGATCGCGCGCGGGTGGGCGAGGAGCAGCTTGGTGCCGCGCCTGCGGCTGAGCAGTTCGTCGAGGTCGTCGGGGCCGGGCACGCCGTCGTGCGGCTGTAGCCGCTGCTCGTACTCGCAGTTGTTGAGCAGCCCGAAGTCCCGGTTGTTGACGAGCTCGTGCTCCTGGCGTTCCTTCAACGCCTCCACGGTGAGCCGGAGTTGCTGCTCCGTCTGGTTCATCGGCTGGTTGTAGAGATCGGCCACGCGCGAGTGCAGGCGCAGCACGGTCTGGGCGATGCTCAGTTCGTACTCGCGCGGCGCCCCCTCGTAGTCCACGAAGGTGCCGGGGATGTCCGGCTCTCCGGTGTGGCCGGCCGCGAGGTCGATCTCCCTCTCTCCGTACTTGTTGGCGCGCTGCTCCGGAATCGCGCGCAGCGACTGGAGGTGGTCACGCAGGGACTCGGCGCGTTCCGCGACCTGTTCGAGGTCGTTGCGGGGCAGCGTGAGCACTGTGCACGCGGTGACCGCGCGGGCCGTGTACTCCCAGATGGCGTCCGGGTCGATGAGCGCCTGCTCCCCGAAGTACGCGCCGTCGGCGAGGACGCCGAGGACCGCGTCGTCCCCGTAGGGACCCGTGCCGGTCTTCTCCACCTTGCCGTGCGCGAGCAGGAACACCTCGTCGGACGGGCTGCCGAACGAGACGAGCACCTCCCCCGGTGCGAACTCCCGCTGCTGGCAACGCTGAGCGAGCTCGCCGAGCACCTCCTGATCCTCGTACGACCGCAGCACGGACAGCTCGCCGAGCTCCGCGGGGATGACCTGGACGCGGTCACCGGTCTTCACGAATGTCACGCGGCCGTCGCCCACGGAGTAGCTGAGCCGCCGGTTCACGCGGTACGTGCCACCCTGCACGTTCACCCAAGGAAGCATCCGCAGCAGCCAGCGTGAGCTGATCTCCTGCATCTGGGGTGCGGACTTGGTGGTGGTGGCCAGGTTCCGCGCGGCTGATGTGCCGAGACTCTGCTGCGGCTTGCCCTGACCCGCGCGGACCTCTTCGCCTACCGACATGAAAATTGCCCTCCCGTTGTGCACTGATCTGCGAGAGCAAGCCTTCCATCACGGAGCGTGCCGGTGCTATTACACGAATGAGGGGGAATGGATCACTGTGGAGTGGGCACAGTGGCCGGTTTTCGTCACTCCGTCGAACAGTGCGCGGTTGTTGCGGTCGGGAACTTCAAGATCTGGTCAAGCGTTTGACGCTGTGACCGATGCTTCGATCGACGCTTCGGCTGATGCTTCGACGCACGAGGACGGGAGACGGCATGGCAGGCTTTCTGGACCGCGCCAAAGAACAAGCGCAGCGAGGGCTCACCCAGGGCAAGCAGAAGATCGACGACGTGCAGGCGCAGCGCGCGGGCGGCGACCTGCTGAAGAAACTGGGCGCCGCGTACCTGGCGGAGCGGCGCGGCAGCGGCTCTCCGCAGACGACGCAGCAGGCCCTGCAGGCAGTGGAGAACCACATCGCGACGCACGGGGACAGCTTCCTGCACGCCTGATCCCAGGCTTCCCTTCGCGCCACGGCCCACCGCCGGACGTCACCGCACGCCACTGACCGAATCGGCTCGCACGCTGTGCGAACGACTGGGCCCGGCCACCGGGTTCCGAGTACAAAGCGGTGGCAGGAGACGGCCGCGACAGGTGGTCGGCGTGCAGCGCGAAGGAGGCGGTCATGGCCCCACCCATGTCCGCGAGTGGTTTCCTGGACCGGCTCAGGGCGGCGGGCGTCACCGTCGTCGAGGTCGGCGACTGGGAGCGACACAACCGCAATCACAAGGGCCCGTGGGGTCCGGTGTACGGCGTGATGATCCATCACACGGTGACCTCGGGCAGCGAGCGCACCGTCGACCTCTGTCGCGACGGCTACGCGGAGCTGCCCGGGCCGCTGTGCCACGGCGTCATCACCAAGGACGGCGTCCTCCACCTCGTCGGCTACGGCCGGGTCAACCACGCGGGCCTGGGTGACGACGAGGTGCTTCGTGCCGTGATCGCGGAGAAGAGACTCCCGCCGGACAACGAGGCGAACACCGACGGCAACCGCCACTTCTACGGCTTCGAATGCGAGAACCTCGGCAACGGCGAGGACCCCTGGCCCGAAGCCCAGTTGGCCACCGTCGAAAAGGTCTCCGCCGCGATCTGCCGCCACCACGGCTGGACGGAGCGCTCGGTGATCGGCCACCTGGAATGGCAGCCGGGCAAGATCGACCCGCGCGGCTTCACCATGGACTCCATGAGGGAGCGGGTGCGCGACCGGCTGAAGTGACCGCGGCGCCGGGCAGGGCAGTGGGATCCCCGAAGCCCGTCGTGAGCGCGCGGCTCGGTACGGCTGCCCCCGCCCGGCCCGCACACCACCCGCCCTCCGGAAGCCCGGCCTGGACGCATGTCCGACAATGGCGGAGTGACCTGCCCGGACATCCCGACCACCCCCACGATCCCCACCGCCCCCGACGTCCCCCGCACCCCCGAAGCGCCGGCGCTCGACCTCGATGTCCTGCGTCCCCGGCTTCCGTCGCCGTCGCAGGACGTCGTGGACGAGCGCTTCGACCGCCATGCCGTGCGGCTGGTGCTCAAGCGGGACGATCTGATCCACCCGGAGCTGGTCGGCAACAAGTGGCGCAAACTGGCCCCGAACCTGGAGGTGGCGGCGGGCCGTGCGGTGGTCACCTTCGGTGGGGCCTACTCGAACCATCTGCGGGCCACGGCCGCCGCGGGCCGCCTCCTCGCCCTGCCCACCATCGGTGTGGTCCGCGGCCAGGAGCTGTCCGGGCGCCCCCTCAACCCCTCACTCGCCCGGTGTGCGGCCGACGGCATGCGGCTGCACTTCGTCGACAGATCGACGTACCGCCACAAGACCGAGCCGGAGACACTCGCCGGGATCCTGAGCGCGCTGGGCGCCGAGGACGCGTACGTCGTGCCCGAGGGCGGCAGCAACTCCCTTGCCGTACGCGGCTGCCAGGCGCTCGGCGAGGAGCTGCGCGGCCACGCCGATGTCGTCGCCCTGCCCTGCGGCACCGGCGGCACTCTTGCCGGCCTGGCCGCCGGACTCGCCCCCGACCAGCGCGCTCTCGGCATACCCGTCCTCAAGGGCGACTTCCTGAGCGCCGAGATACAGGCCCTCCAAGTCACCGCCTTCGGCGCCCGCCGCGGTGCCTGGTCCCTCGACGAACGCTTCCACTTCGGCGGCTACGCCCGCACCACCCCGGAGCTCGACACCTTCGCCGAGGACTTCGAGCAACGCCACGGCCTGCCCGTCGAACGTCTCTATGTCGCCAAGATGCTGTACGGACTTGTCGCTCTTGCCGAGGAGGGCGCGTTCCCGCGCGGGACGACGGTGGCGGCCGTCATCACGGGAGCACCGCTCTCCTAAAGCGGGTGTCGTTCAGTCGAGCAGAGCGGGTGCCACGCAGCAGAAGAGACCTCTCACGTCACCTCCCGGTACGCCGCCGCTTCCTCCAGGTCCAGCCTGCGCAGCAGCGTCCGCAGCATCTCGTCGTCGATGAAGCGGAGGTCGCGCAGCCGTACGAAGACCTCGCGCTCGGCGCCGATCATCTCGCGGGACAGCCGGCGGTAGGTGTCGTCGGCGGTTTCGCCGGTCACCGGGTTCACCGCGCCGAGGCGTTCCCAGACGGCGTTGCGGCGGCGCTCCAGGACCGCACGGAGGCGGTCGGCGAGTGGTGGCGGCAGGGCGTTGCGCTCGTCTTCTAGGAGCACCTCAAGGCGTTTCTCGGCGGACCGGGAAGCCTGCGCCTGGGCGTTGGCCTCGGCGAGCGTCTCGGTCTGCGTGTCGCGTCCCGGCAGCTTCAGGAGGCGGATCAGCGGGGGCAGCGTCAGCCCCTGCACGACCAGGGTCCCGATCACCGTCGTGAAGGTCAGGAAGAGGATGAGGTTGCGGTCCGGAAAGTCCTCACCGTCGTGCATGGTGAGCGGGATCGAGAAGGCGATGGCGAGCGAGACGACACCCCTCATCCCGGCCCAGCCGATGACGAAGGGCCCCTTCCAGGTGGGGTTCTCCTCCCGCTCCCGGATGCGTGCCGAGAAAATGCGCGGCAGGAAGGTCGCCGGATACACCCACACGAACCGGGTCGCGACCACGACGAGGAAGAGGGCCACCGCATACCAGGCGGCGTCGAGGCCCTGGTAGTCCCCAAGCCCGTCCAGGACGACCGGCAGTTGCAGCCCGATCAGCGCGAACACCGCCGACTCCAGGACGAAGGCGACCATCTTCCACACCGCCTCCTCCTGGAGCCGGGTCGCGAAATCGACCTCCCAGGAGCGGTGTCCGAGATAGAGGGCGACGACGACCACGGCGAGCACCCCGGAGGCGTTCACCTGCTCGGCGACCCCGTACGCGACGAAAGGGATCAACAAGGAGAGGGTGTTCTGGAGAAGTGCCTCCCTGAGGTGGGTGCGCAGCCAGTGGAGCGGCACCATCATCAGCAGTCCGATCGCGACTCCGCCGACCGCCGCGAGCAGGAACTCGCCGATGCCGCCCGCCCAGGTCGCGCCCTCGCCGACCGCCGCGGCGATCGCCACCTTGTAGGCGGTGATCGCGGTCGCGTCGTTCACCAGGGACTCGCCCTGCAGGATCGTGGTGATCCTCGAGGGCAGCCCCACCCGGCGCGCCACCGCCGTGGCCGCGACCGCGTCCGGCGGCGCCACCACCGCCCCCAGGACCAGTGCCGCGGTCAGCGGCAGGCTCGGCACGAGGAGATAGGCGACCCAGCCGACGACCAGGGTCGCGAAGAGGACGTAGCCGACCGACAACAGGGCGACGGGTCGCAGTTGCGCCCGCAGATCGAGGTACGAGCTGTCGCTGGCCGCCGTATACAGCAGCGGGGGCAGCAGCAGCGGGAGCACGACCTCGGGGTCGAGTTCGTAGTCCGGCACACCGGGGACGTACGAGATCATCAGGCCCACGGTGACAAGCAGCAGCGGTGCCGGCACCGGGGTGCGGCGTGCGGCCGCCGCACATGCCGCGCTCCCCGCGACCAGCAACAGCAGTGGCAAAATGTGCATCGTCTTCCGCCCGCCCTCTGTTTTCGCGCGACTTCCCGCACACCCGACGTAACCTGGCAATCATGAAACAGTGCACGCACGCCGACGCGCTGCCGCACCCCGAGCCCGAGCCCCTGAGCGAGACCTGCCTGGAGTGCCTTGCCGCCGGCACGCACTTCGTGCAGCTTCGCCTCTGTCTCTCGTGCGGGCACGTCGGCTGCTGCGACTCCTCTCCGCTGCGGCATGCGACGGAGCACTTCAAGGTCACCGGGCACCCGATCATGCGTACCTTCGAACCCGGTGAGAACTGGCGTTGGTGCTTCGTCGACCACGTACTCGTATGACCCGTCGACTGCCGCGTCGACGGCATACTGACAGGGGTCGCGGATCACATGCGCGTGTGACCCGCGATCCGGACGGTTCGACCGTCTGACGCCTGGGTACGTCAACCCGGCGCGTTCTCTTCCTAATTGGGGCCGCAGACCCCTAGCCACTGTCCGTACTCATATGCTTACTATGAGTGACAGCAAGGGGCGGGGTCCCCGGGACAGGAAACTTGGGAGCGCGGTAGCGTCACCGCTGAACCACCTAGCGCGTTACCCCGGGGGGCGACCCTCGGCCCCTGAAAGAGCTTGTACCACCATGGAGGTGAGGGTGTCCCAGATCGCAGGCGAGCCCGCGACCAAGGACTTCGTGGAAGTCCGGCTGCCCGCCGCGGGCGCCTACCTGTCGGTGCTGCGTACGGCCACGGCCGGACTCGCGGCCCGTTTGGACTTCACCCTCGACGAGATCGAGGACCTGCGCATCGCGGTGGACGAGGCCTGCGCGATCCTGTTGCAACAGGCCGTCCCCGGTTCGGTGCTCAGCTGTGTCTTCCGGCTCATCGACGACTCACTGGAGGTCACGGTCTCGGCCCCGACTACAGACGGTCACGCCCCCGCGCGTGACACCTTCGCCTGGACCGTCCTCTCCGCCCTCGCGGGCAAGGTCGAATCCACCGTCGCCGAGGACAAGACCGTGACGATCAGCCTCTACAAACAGCGCGGCGCGGGACCCGGGCCGGCGTGAGGAACGGGGACGGGCCGGTGCGGGAGGAAGAGCGCGGCACACGGGAGCTTCCCGCCGAGCTTTTGGGCGGGCCGCGGCGCACGGCGGACGGCGCCGACGGCATCCCCGAGCAGGCCCGGCCACACCCGGAGGACGGCGCGGCGTCCGCACAGACCGCGCCGGTCGACGAGGACGAACGGGAGAAGCTCTCCGGCCAGGGCGACGGGCGACGGGATCCGGAGGATGCCGCGCCGAGCACGTCCGCAGAAGGGCTGCTGGGCGCCTCCCCTGCTCGAGCAGAGCCGGGAGCTCGGGGAATGGTGACGGGCGGGACTATGAGCGAGCACGAGCGGCACGACAAGCCGGAGGCGCAGAGCGTGCAGGGCGCGCAGCACGGGCCGAGTGCCCAGCACATCCGGCACGACCCCCGGGACCGCAGCGGGGCACGGACGATGTTCATCGAGCTGCGCAAGCTGAAGGACGGCAGCGCCGAGTACGCGGAGCTGCGCAACCAGCTGGTCCGCATGCACCTGCCGCTCGTCGAGCACCTCGCGCGCCGCTTCCGTAACCGCGGTGAGCCGCTGGACGACCTCACGCAGGTCGCCACCATCGGCCTGATCAAGTCGGTGGACCGCTTCGACCCGGAGCGCGGCGTCGAGTTCTCGACGTACGCGACGCCGACGGTGGTCGGTGAGATCAAGCGGCACTTCCGTGACAAGGGCTGGGCGGTGCGTGTCCCGCGCCGCCTTCAGGAACTGCGCCTGGCGCTCACCACGGCCACGGCCGAGCTGTCGCAGCAGCACGGCAGGTCCCCCACGGTCCACGAGCTGGCCGAGAAGCTCGCCATCTCGGAGGAGGAGGTCCTGGAGGGCCTGGAGTCCGCCAACGCGTACTCCACGCTGTCCCTGGACGTTCCCGACACCGACGACGAGTCCCCGGCCGTCGCGGACACCCTGGGCTCCGAGGACGAGGCTCTGGAGGGCGTCGAGTACCGCGAGTCCCTCAAGCCGCTCCTGGAAGACCTGCCGCCCCGCGAGAAGCGAATCCTGCTCCTGCGCTTCTTCGGCAACATGACGCAGTCCCAGATCGCCCAGGAAGTCGGCATCTCCCAGATGCACGTCTCCCGGCTGCTGGCCCGGACCTTGGCCCAGCTCCGCGAGAAGCTGCTCGTCGAGGAGTAGGACTGCGCTCCGCCGCGCCACGGCGGAGTCCTGGGTCCTGGGGATCCGCTACTTCTCTCGGACGCCGCCCGGGCCTTGGATTCCCAGCGCCCGGGTCGTCGCCGGGTTCACCAGCAGCACCAGGGCCGCGATCGCGACGACGGCCAGGGCGATGCCTGCGGGGATCGCCACGCTGTCGGCCTGGAGCAGGTTGTAGGCGACGGGCAGCGCCATGATCTGGGTGATCACCCCAGGGCCCCGGCTCCAGCTGCGGCGACGCAGCAGTCCGCGCGCGGCCAGCAGCGGCAGCAGGGCGAGCACCAACAGCGTCACGCCCCCGGTGACCGCCTGCTGCCGGTCGTCCGGGTGGCCCATGAGGCCCAGTGCGAGCAGGTAGACACCCCCCGCGGCCAAGGCGAGCCCCTCCAGCGCGGTCAGCGCCGCAGCGGCGGTCAGCCGCCCGGGGCGGGGCTCTTCGGTGGGGGCTTCGGGGCTGGGATTCTGCTCACGGCTCACTCCTGAAGAGTAGCCCGCGGCCTCGGCCGGCCGGCTGCCCCGGGGCCACATCACACGGGCCCTGGGGCCCTTCACCCGCCGCTTCGACCCACCGCCCGACGTGGCCAGGCTCACGGCCCGGACTCTTACTTGATCCCTACTCGGCATGGGCCGAGTACCACCGACTGGGTACGCTGCATCGCATGCGTGCACTTCTCGTGGTCAATCCGGCGGCAACCACCACAAGTGCGCGTACGCGTGACGTCTTGATCCACGCACTCGCGAGCGAGATGAAGCTGGAAGCGGTCACCACCGAGTACCGCGGGCACGCCAGAGACCTCGGCCGGCAGGCCGCGGACAGCGAGGACATAGACCTGGTCGTCGCCCTCGGCGGCGACGGAACGGTCAACGAGGTCGTGAACGGCCTGCTGCACCACGGCCCCGATCCCGATCGCCTGCCCCGCCTCGCGGTGGTCCCCGGCGGCTCGACGAACGTCTTCGCCCGCGCCCTCGGCCTGCCCAACGACCCGGTGGAGGCCACCGGCGCCCTGCTGGACGCACTGCGCGAGGAGCGCGAGCGCACGATCGGCCTGGGCCTCGCCGCCGGCACCCCTGGTACCGAGGACGAGTCGGTGCCGTCCCGCTGGTTCACCTTCTGCGCGGGCCTCGGCTTCGACGCGGGCGTGATCGGCCGGGTCGAGCAACAGCGCGAGCGCGGCAAGCGCTCCACGCACGCGCTGTATTTGCGCCAAGTACTACGGCAGTTTTTGGACGAACCTCACCGCAGGCACGGAACCATCACCCTGGAGCGCCCCGGCCAGGACCCGGTCACCGATCTGGTCCTGTCCATAATCTGCAACACCGCGCCGTGGACGTTTCTCGGCAATCGTCCGGTGTACGCCTCACCTAAGGCCTCGTTCGATACCGGGCTCGACGTACTCGGCCTCAGCCGCATGTCGACCGCCGCGGTTGCCCGGTATGCCACCCAGTTGCTCACTTCGTCCCCCGAGCGCGGACCCCACGGCAAGCACGCGGTGTCCCTGCATGATCTGACGGACTTCACCTTGCATTCGAAGGTGCCGCTCCCCCTCCAGATGGACGGCGACCACCTCGGACTGCGTACGAGCGTGACGTTCACAGGCGTACGCCGTGCACTGCGTGTGATTGTGTGAGTGGAAGAGCCCAAAGTCCTTTCACTCGAACGTTTAGACCAGGGTCCACCCCATGGAAGTACGGCTGTGACCTAGCCGACACCGAGGAATCAAAAAAAACTTTCCAGAAGGGGTTGTATCCGCCGCTGAGGTTTGCGAGTCTCTACGTGGCGATCGGGACGGCCCGCAACATCGGCCCCACGTAGAGCCAGAACCCCTCCTCAAAAACCAGGACCACGTCAGGTCATCTGACAGTCGGCCCTTCACTTGTTGAGGGATTCGTGAAAGCGTTCACATTCACAAGCAACGTGCATGTAATACCAAGGAGAGGTAGCAGCCATGGACTGGCGTCACAACGCCGTTTGCCGCGAGGAAGACCCCGAGCTCTTCTTCCCCATCGGCAACACCGGTCCTGCGCTGCTGCAGATCGAGGAAGCCAAGGCCGTCTGCCGCCGCTGCCCCGTCATGGAGCAGTGCCTGCAGTGGGCGCTTGAGTCCGGCCAGGACTCCGGCGTCTGGGGTGGCCTCAGCGAGGACGAGCGTCGCGCGATGAAGCGCCGCGCCGCCCGCAACCGAGCCCGTCAGGCATCCGCCTGACGCACCACCCCGCACGAGCCTGAGCTTGGCGGCGCGTACAGCGAGTACGCATCTCCCGCCCCCGAGCCGCAGCGCGCAGTACCCCCAATGCGCATAGCAGCGTAAAGCGTTGACAGTGGCCCCGGACCAAAAGGTCCGGGGCCACTGTCATGCGCCGTTACCGTTGCCGCTCTTTGCGCCTGCGTGGATTGCGTGCAGGTGTTGGTCAGTTGTGCTGTCGTCGCCCGTTACTTGTGCGCCGTCACCGGGATGTCCAGGATCACCTGGGTCCCACGCTCCGGTGCCGCCACCATGTCGAAGGTTCCGCCCAACTCGCCCTCCACCAGCGTTCGTACGATCTGGAGACCGAGGTTTCCCGAGCGGTGCGGGTCGAAGCCCTCGGGGAGACCGACGCCGTCGTCCTGGACGGTGACCAGGAGCCGGGCGTCCTTGGTGCTGCCGCCACGGACCGCCGAGACCTCGACCGTGCCGCGGTCACCCTCGCGGAAGCCGTGCTCCAGGGCGTTCTGCAGGATTTCGGTGAGAACCATGGAGAGCGGGGTCGCGACCTCGGCGTCCAGAATCCCGAAACGGCCGGTGCGCCGGCCGGTGACCTTGCCGGGCGAGATCTCGGCGACCATGGCGAGCACCCGGTCGGCGATCTCGTCGAACTCCACCCGCTCGTCCAGGTTCTGGGACAGCGTCTCGTGCACGATGGCGATCGATCCGACCCGGCGTACGGCCTCCTCCAGAGCCTCCCGGCCCCGGTCCGACTCGATCCGCCTGGCCTGCAGCCGCAGAAGCGCCGCCACCGTCTGGAGGTTGTTCTTCACCCGGTGATGGATCTCCCGGATGGTCGCGTCCTTGGTGATCAACTCGCGCTCGCGGCGCCGTAGTTCGGTGACATCACGCAGC
Organism: Streptomyces sp. NPDC093544; assembly: GCF_040683495.1. Taxonomy (NCBI): domain Bacteria; kingdom Bacillati; phylum Actinomycetota; class Actinomycetes; order Kitasatosporales; family Streptomycetaceae; genus Streptomyces; species Streptomyces sp. NPDC093544. The sequence continues at coordinate 31,110 of NZ_JBFBEA010000048.1, forward strand.
AGCACCAGGGAACCGACGCGCGTCCCCTTGGGTTTGAGAGGGATCGCACGCAGCTGGATCACGCCCTCCGCGCTCTCGATCTCGAACTCGCGGGGCGCCCAGCCACTGGCGACCTTGACCAGCGCCTCGTCCACCGGGCCGCGGGACGGGGCGAGTTCCGCGCTCGTCACGCCGAGGTTGTGGCCCACCAGGTCGGAGGCCAGGCCCAGGCGGTGGTACGCGGACAGCGCGTTCGGCGAGGCGTACTGGACGATGCCGTCCGCGTCTAGCCTGATCAGCCCGTCACCGACGCGCGGCGAGGCATCCATGTCGACCTGCTGGTTCGGGAACGGGAAGGAGCCCGCCGCGATCATCTGGGCAAGGTCGGAGGCGCTCTGGAGGTACGTCAGTTCCAGCCGGCTCGGGGTGCGCACGGTGAGGAGGTTGGTGTTGCGGGCGATGACGCCGAGGACGCGCCCTTCCCGCCGTACGGGAATGGACTCGACCCTTACGGGAACCTCTTCCCGCCACTCCGGGTCACCCTCGCGCACGATCCGGCCCTCGTCGAGTGCGATGTCGAGCATGGGACGGCGGCCGCGCGGGACGAGGTGGCCGACCATGTCGTCCTGGTACGAGGTGGGGCCGGTGTTGGGCCGCATCTGAGCCACGGAGACATAGCGGGTGCCGTCGCGCGTGGGGACCCACAGGACGAGGTCGGCGAAGGAGAGGTCGGAGAGCAACTGCCACTCCGAGACCAGCAGATGCAGCCACTCGAGGTCGGAGTCACCGAGAGCGGTGTGCTGGCGTACGAGGTCGTTCATGGAGGGCACAGGTGCGAGCGTACCCGGCGTATACGACAGGCCTCGAAATCAGCCGGGTCGCAGGACTGCCGGCGGGACCCGGAGACACCCGCGGGCCGCGGCGCCTGAGAGGGACCCTCAGCCCTCCCGGCACCGCAGCCCGGAGCAACAACGGCCACGGGGTGTGCGGTCCCGATCGGCCGAAGAGAGGAGCCGGAGCAGTCAGGGCAGAGAGCACCGGTTCCTCGGTCCGTCTTCCTGTGCGGGGAAGACGGAGGCTTGTTCAGTTGAAGCTCTTAATGCCTTACCCATGCATTGTGGACTAGACCATGCTCCTGCGTCCATGGTGCCTGTGTCCATGCGCGGACGGATGTTTGTTGTTGTCTCTTTATCCAACATCCGCTTGTCCGACATTCGCCAGCATCCACCACGCAGACTAGCCCGCCAGGATTCATGAGCGGGGCCAGATCGCCATCGCGAGTTCGGCCAGGGCTTGCAGCTCCTCCTTGGTGGCTCCGTCGCGGGCCTGCTGGGACATCCCCTGGATCATCGCCCCGGTGTGCCGGGCGAGGGCCGCGGCGTCGGTACTCGAAGGCAGTTCACCTGCGGCGATCCCCGCCTGTATACGACTCTCGAAGACAGCGATGTTGGCGTTGCGCCGCTCGCGCAGGGATTCCTCGACCTCCGGCGACGTGCAGTTGGTGGCCGCGTGGATGACCAGGCAGCCGTGCGGGTGGTCCGGATCGGTGTACTCGGCCGCGGCCTCACGCAGCATCCGTTCCACGGCGGCTCGGGCCGTGGGCTCCTCGGCGAGGGCACGCTCGCCGAACGAGCCGTACTTCGTGCCGTACGCGCGAACGACCTCGTCGAAGAGCGACCGCTTGTCGCCGAACGCGGCGTACAGGCTCGGGGCTCCGATGCCCATGACGCGCGTCAGGTCGGCGACGGAGGTCGCCTCGTACCCGTGCTCCCAGAAGGCGAGGACCGCCTTCTCCAGCGCGGTCTCACGGTCGAAGGAACGGGGACGGCCGCGTTGCTTGACCGGCGTCTTGGCCTGCGCCTTGACCGACACCTCGGCCGCCACCTTGACCGGCGCCTCGGCCTCCGCACCGCCGTCCACCCGGTCATCCGGCTCGGCCTGCCGCCTGCTCACCTGCCTGCTCACCATGGGATGGATTTTATAGCGGGTGCTAGAGAAATGTCGGTGGGCTGTTGTACGGTTTTTTCTGTAACGACCACTAGCGAAATGCGAAGGGGGCGCCGACATGGGCGTGCTCGCAGGCAGGACAGCACTCGTCACGGGCGGCAGCAGGGGCATCGGGCGGGGCATCGCCGAGCGGCTGGGGAGGGACGGCGCACAGGTGGCCGTGCACTACGGCAGCAATGAGACGGCGGCGAAACAGACGGTCGCCGTGATCGAGGCGGCGGGCGGATCGGCCTTCGCGCTCGGAGTGGAGCTGGGCCGGCCGGGCGACGCGGAGGCCCTCTGGGAGGCCTTCGACCGGCACGCGGACGGTCTGGACATCCTGGTGAACAACGCCGGGATCGGCACGTCGAGAGCGCTCGGCGAGATAGACGAGCAGGAGTACGACAAGGTCTTCGCGGTGAACGTGAAGGCGCCCCACTTCATCGTCAAGCACGGCCTCGGCCGGCTGCGGGACGGTGGGCGGGTCATCAACATCTCCTCGGGGCTCGCGCGGACCGCGGCGATGCCGGACAAGATGGCGTACGCGATGACGAAGGGCGCTCTGGACGTCTTCACCCGCGATCTGTCCAAGGTCCTCGGCTCCCGGGGTATCACCGTGAACTCGGTGGCGCCGGGCATCATCGACACCGACGTCAACGCCGAGTTCCTGCACGCGAGCGACGAGTCATGGGCCCAGGCCGCGGCCTACTCGGCGCTGGGCAGGGTGGGGACACCGGCGGACGTGGCGGATGTGGTGGCGTTCCTGGCCTCGGACGCGGGGCGTTGGGTGACGGGCAGCTGGGTGGACGCGACGGGGGGTTCGCTGACCTAGACCGGCCCGGGTTCCTCCGGCTCGACGGTCGGGCGGGGCGAGGTGGGGTGCGGGAACGGGGGGCGTTCGACACGATGAGATGGTGAGGCTCTGCTAGATTGGTCTATACCACACGTGTCCCCCTTTGGATTCCATTGGATTCCAGTCGAGTCCCCTCTCCAGATCGGCAGGCCCAGCGTGGAAGTTGTCATCGTCCCGGACGCCAAGGCGGGCGGCGAGCTGATCGCCGAGGCCATGTCGGAGCTGCTCCGGCACAAGCCCGACGCCCTGCTCGGCGTGGCCACCGGCTCGACTCCGCTGCCCATATATGAAGCGCTGGCGGCGAAGGTGAACGCCGGTGCCGTGGACGCCTCGCGGGCGCGGATCGCGCAGCTGGACGAGTACGTGGGGCTGTCGGCCGACCATCCCGAGTCGTACCGGTCGGTGTTGCGGCGGGAGGTGCTTGAGCCGCTCGGGCTTGGCCTGGACGCGTTCCTGGGGCCGGACGGTACCGCCGAGGACGTGCGGGCCGCGTGTGAGGCGTACGACGCGGCGCTGGCCTCGGCGGGCGGAGTCGATCTCCAGCTGCTCGGGATCGGTACGGACGGGCACATCGGGTTCAACGAGCCCTGCTCCTCGCTCGCCTCGCGGACCCGGATCAAGACGCTGACCGAGCAGACCCGTGTCGACAACGCGCGGTTCTTCGAGGGCGACATCGAGCAGGTGCCGCACCACGTCATCACGCAGGGGATCGGCACGATTCTGGAGGCGCGGCACCTGGTGCTGCTCGCGACGGGCGAGGGCAAGGCCGACGCGGTCGCGGCGACCGTGGAGGGGCCGGTCGCCGCGGTGTGCCCGGCCTCGGCACTCCAGCTCCACCCGCACGCCACCGTTGTCGTGGACGAGGCGGCGGCCTCCAAGCTGAAGCTCGCGGACTACTTCCGGCACACCTTCATCAACAAGCCGGACTGGCAGGGTATTTAGGGGATCCGGCCGCAGTCGCACGAACGCGGACGCACGGACAGGGACGCGGGCCCACGGACGGGGACGGGGACGCACGGACGACGCGGACGCGGACACAAGGACTCAGATACACGGACCCAGATGCACGAAGGTGCCTGGTCGCCCCCCGTGGGCGACCAGGCACCTTCTGTCTATGCGGAGCCGCGGAGCTGCTACGCCCCGCTACATCCCAGCTACACCCCCGCTATGACCTCCGCCGCCGCCCGGCCGCACACGCTTGCGGCGCCGTGCGTGGCGATGTGGAGGGCACCCCTCGGCGGGGCCTGAGGTACGCCCATTTCGACCACGATCGTGTCGGGGCGGACGGCGAGGAGGGTGTCGAGGGCCGCCGCCATCCAGGGGTGACGGTGTTCGTCACGGACGACGGCGACGATGCGACGGTTGCCCGCGGCGGAGAGCGCCACCGGGCCGGCGTCCTCGCCGACGAAGCTGCCGGTCTCCGTGCCCGGGAGCAGACGGCTGAGTTCCGCCGTCACACCCCAGGGGGTCTTGTCGCCGACGGCGATGTTCGAGACGGGGGTGAGGGCGACGATGTACGGCGCCTCGGTGACCGGGACGTACGCCTCGGCGCGCGTCACGGTGAGTGCCCGGCGCGCTGCGACGAGTCCGACCTCGGCAAGCCCGTCCTGGCCACTGGCCGTCCTCGATCCGGCAGCAGCCGCGGAGGCCGTCCACCGGGAGAGTGCCCGCACCCGTGCCGCCGCGTCCGCGAGGCGTTCCTCGGGGAGTTCACCGCTACGCACCGCCGAGACGAGGGCGTCGCGGAGGAGACGTACGGTGTCGTCGTCCGACAGCCCCCCGCCCACGCAGATCGCGTCGGCGCCGGCGGCGATGGCGAGCACACTGCCGCGTTCGATGCCGTAGGTGGCGGCGATGGCCTGCATCTCCATGCCGTCGGTGACAATGAGGCCGTCGTAGCCGAGTTCCTCGCGGAGCAGGCCTTGGAGGATGCGCGGGGAGAGCGTGGCCGGGCGGTCCGGGTCCAGGGCCGGCACCAGGATGTGCGCGCTCATCACCGCACGCGTGCCGGCGGCGATCGCGGCCCGGAACGGGGCGAGTTCGCGGGCGTCGAGCACCGACAGGTCGGCGTCGATGCGCGGCAGCGCGTGGTGCGAGTCGACCGCCGTGTCGCCGTGCCCCGGGAAGTGCTTGGTGCAGGCAGCGACGCCCGCCGCCTGGAGCCCGGTGACGTAGGCGGCCGTGTGCCGGGCCACCAGGTCGGTGTCGGCGCCGAAGGAACGTACGCCGATCACGGGGTTGCCCGGGTTCGAGTTCACGTCCGCGGACGGGGCCCAGTTGAGGTTCACCCCGCACGCGGCCAGGCGGCGGCCGAGTTCGAAGGCGACATCACGCGTCAGTGAGACGTCGTCGACCGCACCCAGGGCGTGGTTGCCCGGGAAGGAGGAACCGGTGTGGACCTCCAGGCGGGTGACGTCGCCGCTCTCCTCGTCGATCGCGACGAGCACGTCGTCGCGTTCGGCACGCAACTGAGCGGTCAGGGCGGCGACTTGGTCGGGCGTGGTGATGTTGCGGCTGAACAGGCCGACCGAGGCCAGGCCCTCTCCCAGATGCCGGAGCAGCCAGTCGGGGGCCGTGGTCCCGGTGAAGCCGGGCTGGAGGACAGTCAGCGCGTCGCGCGTGAGCGTGTCCGTACCACTGGCGAGTGTCGTCATCAGGTGGCGTTATCCCTTCACAGCGCCTGCGGTGAGGCCGCTGACGGCCTTTCGCTGAAGGAAGACGAAGAGGATCAGGATGGGTACGGCGAAGAGCGAGGACGCCGCCATCGTGGCCCCCCAGTCGTCCCCGAAGACCGTCCTGAAGCTGCTCAGCCACAGCGGGAGGGTCTGGGCCTCGATGTCCTTGTTCAGGATGAGGACCATGGGGAACTCGTTCCAGGCGGTGATGAACCCGAAGAGCGAGGTGGCCATCAGGCCGGGCGCGAGCAGCGGGAAGATCACCTTGATGAAGGCCTGGGTACGGGTGCAGCCGTCGACCATGGCCGACTCCTCCAGTTCCTTCGGCACGGCGGCGACGTAGCCGCGCAGCGTCAGGACGGTGAAGGGCAGCACCATGATCATGTAGAAGAAGGTCAGCGGGACCAGGCTGTTCAGCAGGTCGGCGTCGCGCACGAGCATGTAGACCGCGATGACCATGACCTCCCAGGGGGCCATCTGCGCGACCATGAACGTGAGGATGAAGCCGCGCCTCCCCTTGAACCGCATGCGCGCGAGCGCGAACGACGCGAGCAGTGCGATGACGAGCGACATCAGCACCGAACACACCGTGACCGTCAGGGAGTTGCCGACCAGCGTCCAGAAGTGGTCCGCGTCCATGGCCGTCTTGAAGTGATCGAGGGTCGCGTCGGTCGGGAAGAAGACGGGGGTCTCGGAGATGATGTCGCCGGTCGGCTTGAAGGCCGTGGCGAACATCCAGTAAACAGGGAACGCGAAGATCACGAAGAGGACGATCGCCGTCGCGTTGGGCCACAGGCGGCCGATCAGGGAGCGCTTCACAGCTCGTCGTCCTCCTGCTTGATGACGGTCCGGAGGTAGAACGCGGTCAGGGCCAGCAGCGTCAGGATGGTGAGGAACGAGATCGCCGCCCCCATGCCGTAGTGCTGGTTGCCGACGCCCTCGACGAAGGCGTAGATCGGCAGGGTCTCGGTGAGCCGGTCGGGGCCGCCCTTGTTCAGCGCGAAGATCTGGGTGAACGACTTGAAGACCCAGATGACCTCGAGGAAGGTCGTGGCCCACAGGAAAGGCCGCAGGAAGGGGAAGGTCACCGAGGTGAAGGACTTCCAGGCACCGGCACCGTCCAGCGAGGCGGCCTCGTACAGCTCTTTGGAGATCGTGGTCGTCGCGGCGTAGAGGTTGATCGCCACGAAGGGTATGGACTGCCAGACGATCAGCAGGGTGACCACGGAGAAGGTGGAGAACTGGGTGCCGAACCAGTTGTAGTCGGCCATGGAGTGCCAACCGAGCTTGTCCAGGAACCAGTTGACGACCCCGAAGCGCTGGGCGAACAGCCACTGGTAGACGGTGGTGGCCGCGAGCATGGGCATCGCCCAGGCAAGGACCAGACCGAGCAGCAGCGTCAGTCTCATGCGCTTGCCGAGCCGGGCCAGGAGCAGGCCGGCGAGGGTACCGAACACCATGATCAGGACGACGTTGGCGGCGGTGAAGACGACCGTCCGCGCGGCGACGTTCCAGAACTCGGAGCCGGACAGGACCTCTTGGTAGTTGTCGATCCCGTTCCACTCGGTGAGGTGGAGGATCAACTGCCGCGGGTTGAGGTTCTGGAACGACAGCATGCCGTTCTTCACCAACGGCCAGCCCAGGAGCACTGCGGTGGCCGCCAACGCGGGCAGCAGGAGCAGATAGGGGGCGGACGCGCCGCCTCGCTTCCGCGTCGGGTTCTGTCCCTCACCCGGTGGGGATACGTCGGATTTACCTGTCCCGGCCGCCGGGACTGAGTCCGCGCGTTCGGTCTGCACTGACATGCTCGCCATCTCTCTGTGGCCCTACTGGTCATGCACCACGGCGCCGGGGCGCCCCCGTGGGGAGGGCGCCCCGCGCGCGGGCGATCAGCTCGTCTGCGAGAGACGCTTGTTGATCTCGTCCTCGACCTGCTTGGCCGCCTCGGCCGGCGTCTTGCCGTTCAGCACGGCGGTCATGTAGGCCTTGATCGGGTTCGGGTCGTTCTCCACCGCGGCCCACTCGGGGATCAGCGGCGTGGTGCCACCGCCGGCCGCGGCCGGGGCGCCTGCCACGGCGGCCGGGTTGGCCGAGAGGTTGGGCAGGAGCGACTCCTTGTTCGGGGTGACGCCGTTCTCCTTGGAGAGCGCGCCCTCGAACTTGTCGGACATGGCCAGCTTCAGGAACTCCTTGGCGAGGTCCTGCTTCTTGCTGCCCGCGGCCACCGCGAGGTTGGAGCCACCGAGGAAGACGCCCTCGGGCTTGGCGGCTGTCTCACCCGGGATGGTGAAGTAGCCGATGTCCTTCTCGATGTCCTTGTTGGCGGCGATGGCCGTGCCGGCCTCCCAGCCCATGCCGATGAAGGCACCGACGTCACCCTTGGCGAAGACCTCGGCCTGCTGCGGTGTCGCCTCGTCCTTGTCCTTGGGGGCCTTGGAGAAGGACTGGTACTCCTTGTAGATGTCCATCGCCGCGGTGACCTTCGGGTCCGCGAGGTTGGAGACGTACTTGTCGCCGTCCTTCTTCACCAGGTCGGCACCCTGGCCGATGGTGAGGCCGTCGAAGAAGTACCAGTTCTGACCCGGCAGGTAGAGCGGCTCGGCGTCGGTCTTGCTGTCGATCGCCTTGAGGTCCGCGAAGAACTCGTCGCGGGTCTTCGGGGTGTCCGTGATGCCGGCGTCGGCCCAGATCTTCTTGTTGTAGACGACGACGCGGTTGACGACGTACCACGGGGCCGCGTACTGCTTTCCGTCGAAGACGGAGGACGCGTTGATGGTCTCGGTCCAGTCGGTGCCGATCTCCGACTTGAGGTCACTCAGGTCGGCGAGACCGCCGGTGGCCGCGTAGGCGGGGGTCTGGGTGTTGCCGACCTCGATGACGTCCGGCGGGTTCTCCTCGGAGAGCGCCGTGGTGATCTTCTGCTGGATGCCGTTCCACTGCTGCGTCTCGAACTTCAGCGTGGCGCCGGTCTGCTTCTCGAAGGCCGCCGTCAGGTCCTTGGTCCAGTTGGGAGGCGTCGAGCCGTCCATGGCCCAGACGGTCAGGGTCTCGCCCTTGAAGCCGTCCGCACCGGCCTTGTCGCCGCTGTCCCCGTCGTCGCCCCCACACGCTGCGATGGAGACCATCATTCCCGCGATACCGATCGCGGCTATCAGCTTGCGCTTCACGCCATCCTCCTCAGGGATGCCACAATCCCCCCTGCCCACCGCGTGACACACGCCGAGTAATGACCGTGGGGCTGGGACCTGGACCAATGGTGTAGACCAGTACGGGGAGCTTGGCCTAGACCTAGAAGGGGTGTCAAGGGTGTGTAAGCCCGTCCAGACGGACGTTATGGGACCGACATACGCAGGGACCTTTAAGTAGGTAAGAGGCATAACAGGCAGGCGCGTTCACGCGCGCACACGGCTGGTCCGCGCCCGATGGACTAGACCAACCATGAACGCCGACGGTATAAGGGGGGATCACGGAGCGTGCGGGGGGATACTCGCACGGCAAGCCGTGCCACGATGTGAGCCGTGGCCGATCGGTTATGTCGGTCGCTTCGGCACCGGAGCCGGGAAGGCAGGACATGAGCACCGACGTCAGCAGTGCGGAGAACGAGGGTGGGGCCCCCATCCGTACCGCGCGTGTGCCCAAGTACTACCGCCTGAAGAAACACCTGCTCGACATGACGGAGACGCTCCCGCCGGGCACCCCGGTACCGCCCGAGCGCACGCTGGCCGCGGAGTTCGACACCTCCCGCACGACCGTCCGCCAGGCCCTCCAGGAGCTGGTCGTCGAGGGCCGCCTCGAACGCATCCAGGGCAAGGGTACGTTCGTCGCCAAGCCGAAGGTCTCCCAGGCGCTCCAACTCACCTCGTACACCGAGGACATGCGCGCCCAGGGCCTCGAACCCACCTCGCAGCTCCTGGACATCGGCTACATCACCGCCGACGAGACCCTCGCCGGCCTGCTGGACATCACCGCCGGCGGCCGGATCCTGCGCATCGAGCGACTGCGCCTGGCGAGCGGCGAGCCGATGGCGATCGAAACGACCCACCTGTCGGCGAAGAGGTTCCCCGCCCTGCGCAGGTCGCTCGTCAAGTACACCTCGCTCTACACCGCGCTCGCCGAGGTGTACGACGTCCACCTCGCCGAGGCCGAGGAGACCATCGAGACCTCGCTGGCCACCCCGCGCGAGGCCGGCCTGCTCGGCACCGACGTCGGCCTGCCCATGCTGATGCTCTCCCGCCACTCGCTCGACAGACAGGGCGAGCCGGTGGAGTGGGTGCGGTCGGTGTACCGGGGGGACCGGTACAAGTTCGTGGCGCGCCTGAAGCGCCCGCAGGACTAGGTCCTGTCGTCATCTTACGTTGGCCGGGTGGGCCGGTCGCGGCGATCCCCGGTGCC
>NZ_JBFBEA010000049.1:0-37999 GCF_040683495.1 Streptomyces sp. NPDC093544
GCGAAGTCCGCCAACCAGGTGAGCGTGAACGCCACCAGGCTGCTGATCTTGATGAGCCGGCCGCCGGCCGGGTTGAGCGGGAGTTTCCAGTCCACGCGGATCAGCCCCACCGCCCGAGCCGCTGCCGCCCGGCTACCGCGAGATCCTGGCCCTCTTCGAGCAGAACGGGGACGGGCTGCGCGCCCGGGAGGTCTGTCGCACCCTGGCACCGGCACCGATCCGCGGCACACCGAAGGCATGCGCGCCAAGCTGAAACGCCTGGTCAACCGCGGCATCCTCACCGAACTCGAGCCCGGCCTGTTCACCCTCACCCCGCCGACACCGGCCACCCCAGAGACCGACTCACACTGAAATCGAACGAAGGCTCGCAGAACGCCCACTGAGAGGCGCAGATCCCCCATGTCCGCCTCCCCTGCCGACTTCCCTTGTGCGTGTCCCGGCATCCCAGCCAGGCAGGACCCACTCGCCACGGGGTACTTGCGGAGGAGTCGGTACCACCACAACCGGCGCACATCCCTGTGGTCCTGAGTCTGGCCATTCCCCGCACCTTGCAGTCAGGGACGGCCCTCCGAAGCGTCGCTGACCACTCCGCCCTTCCTCACACAGCCCTGTCTCCGTCATCCGCCACCCGTTGCATATCAAGGGCAGCCTCTGGCCCTTGAGGCCTACCCTCCTGGCCCAGGGATTGCGAGATACCAGGGTCAGACGGACAGGCCCTACGGAAGAACCCCGTACGCCAGGTCACCTCACTTGTGTCGAGCAGAGCAGCTCCGTCGCCACCTTGGATGCTCTGCTCCCCATGCCGTGCAACCCATGTACTGCCTGCACAGCTCAGGCGGACCTCCACGGCGCCGGCAGGCCCTGCTCCGACGAATGGGTCCTACCTGCCCAGGCACAAGTCCCACGCCCAGCAGGGCCTCCGGATCAGCCACTCATTGCCAATGCCAAGCATAGAGGCCCCTTCCCAACCCGGCCTACCGCCTGACAGAGCACTTGACCCCTGCCATGACGCTCACGACACAGGCCCCACGACAGGGCTACCTCTCCATGCACGATCGAAAGAACAGGGGTTACAGACTCAGGGAAAAGAGAACCCTGAAACAAAAGATCATCAACCTTCCGGAAATTACCTCGGCACCACAGGACAGGGAATGACAGCCGGACGAAACAGTCCTGCATTTCAAGCGAGACAGCGAAACGTTCCGCCCCTACAGACAGGCCCTGGATAACAAATAGGGAATTTTCGATGCGGTTCGCACAGGTAACCCGACAGGTAATTGGCCTTGTCGCTACTTCGAGTGAAGAACCCCTTGCGGGAGGGGTAACTTATGCACTCTCATAGGTAGGGTTCTGTAATGATCGAAAACCTTCCATGGGAAGAAGTGGCAGGCAATCCCGACAAGTACATCCAACTCCTGGAGGAGAAGGAGGCCGAACTGCAGCGCGATTCCTACAAAGTCCGCCAGGAGCTTCGACTCGTACGTCAGGTCAAGAAGCAGATGCAGATCGCGGACGAGTGGCGGTCATCAGGCATCCCTGAGCAGCGGCAGCCCGACACGGACTCCAAAGACGCCGAGACGACGACAGCAGCCAGCGGTTTCCAGGCCGCTCCCCGCAAGACCCGCATCTTGCGGCTCATGGCCCAGGACCCTCTGCGGCAATGGAAAGCACTGGAAGTAGCCAACGCCCTCAACGAAGCAGGAAAGATCAAGAGCGTTCGCGTGGCAGCAGATGAACTGGCAAAGGCCGGATCTCTGATCAAGCTCCCGAACGCCTTCTACCAGTACGCACCACCTCAGCATCAAAGAAGGCCGCCACCAAGGAGTCCAGTCCAAGGTGACGGCCAACGGCGACGAACCCACCTAGAACCTTCCACAGCGCCGGATCAGTTCGTCACGTTGCATTTTACGAGCGGCCGAGGGCCGCCGGTAGCGCACGACGAAATATGGTCCTGCCCTTCGCCCGAAGGGATGACCGCCGCCATGTTCGGCTTCGAACAGCCATTCCGTGCCCCACGTCCGCATACCGGCGGCTCCCCACAGCGGCCCGTTTCACACATTCCGCCCCGGCCACAGATCACAGTCCAGCGCCTTTTCGAGGTTGGCAATGGTCAGCAGGTCGGGCCACGCCTCACCGGCGAGCGCCTTGGCGATCGTGTAACGGGCGACACCGCTCTCGCGCGACAAGCGAGCGACGGACCAGCCCCGCTGGTCGAGCGCGGCCTTGAGCCGGGCAGCCATGGCCTGCGCGACCCGCGCCCCGTGGTGCTCCTCCATGACGGCCTCAGGCCACGCACCGCCGGCGCAGTACGCGCGCGGCGGCAGTCGGCGGGCATCTCCTTGGGGCATGAGGTGAAGTCTGACCCATCCGGTCCTCCCCGGTCGCGCGCGGCTGTTGCCACAGATACATGTTATTCGAATAACACTCCTCCGGCTGGGGTGTTGGTATGGCGACATGTGATGAGTCAACGGATTGATTCCTACGGCCCGTCCGGCTCCCCCGCGGGGTGGAGCCGCGTCGGCGACGAAGTGCGCCGTGTCGTCCGCCTCGCCGATCCCCTACTGCCCTACCAAGCGCGTGAACTGCTCTCCGCGCTGGCCCAGTTGGCGCTCTTCTGCAGCGGTGAGGGCCTTCCCGGAAAAGCCGAGGTGTGGCTCTCCCGCGAGGTGATCGAGCGGTTCATCGCGGTCGGCTGCCCCAACGTGAGACAGAGCACCCGCGGCAACTACCGGACCAGACTCCTGCGGCTCAGCGAGATCGTCCTGGGCGGCGAATGCCGGACCGGGAAGCCCGCCAAACTGTCGGCCTCTGTTCCCAACAGCCCATACAGCCGGACTGAACTCGCGGACCTCTGGGGATGGGTCAGCGGACAGCCCACCGAGGAGCTTCGATGGGGCTGCAAAACGCTCATGGCACTCGGGCTCAGTGTCGGCCTCGACTCACCGGAGATCATCCCCGTGCGCGTCCACGACGTCCGCAGAGCCCCAGGAGGTGGCGGCCCGGTCGTGGTGGCCACTCGCGGCCCGCGGAAACGCGAGATCCTCTGCCGCCGCCCCTGGGAAGGGGTCCTTGCCTCCGCCGCCGACCGTCTCGACACCAGGGGTGCCGCCCAGTATTTGTTCCGCCCCAACTGTCACAGCCGCGGCACCAATACCGTCACGAACTTCCTGGCCCGCCCCCAGCCCAGCCCGAACGTCCCTCGCCTGGTCATGGGCCGTCTCAGGTCCACGTGGTTGGTCGAACTCTTCGAAGAGCGGCTTCCCATCACCGTCATCGTGGCGGCGGCCGGCGTCGACACCCTCCACGGCCTCTCCCGCATCCTGCCGTTTCTGAGCGCCGTCCCCGCCGAAGAAGCCGCCCGCCTGCTGCGAGGCGGCCAATGACAGCGCCACGCAGCCTGTCCAGCGAACACCACGAGCGCCTCCTGGCGATGCGCGCCGAGCGCAGATTCATCGACGACGCCGACGTCGAGTCAGCGATCGGGGAAGTCGACAACAGCCAACTCGTCCCATTGCTGGAGGAGTTCGTCCACCTCTCGCGCGGCCGCCGCCGCACCCTGCGTCTCAGAAGCCTCCTGATCGGCCTCCACCTCTGCACCCAGGACACCGTCGGCAAGATCGTCCTGGAACGGGTCACCGACATCCTGTACTTCCGTATCAGCCCACAACTGCGTGCCCGGCTCGGCATACCCGAGTACGAAGACCACGACCGGGGATTCGAGGCGGCCTACGCCGTTGTCCGGCGTCTCTTCCACTCCATGAAGGACGCGATGAACCCCTCCCCGCTGCCACCCAACGGGCACCTCTCACGCGAGAAGGCCAACGCACTGACGGCGGCAGCCGACGTCGACGACCTGGCGGAACGGGAGCGACGGTTGGCCCTGTTCACCGAGTTCGTGCTGGACGCCTCTGTGCGCCCTCTCCACGGCCTCCTGGAGGAGCTGGCAGAAGTCTCCCTGGGCATCGACGCCACCCCTGTCCGGACGTTCTCCCGCGGCCGTGCCACGAGGGGGCCCGAGCTCGCCACCGACCCGGACGCCGGCTGGTACGTACGCGACGGCGACCACCGGGACCCCGACGCACCCGTCTCCGACTTCATGCGCTCGCCTCCGCCGCCCGCCAAGAAGGGCAAAGCCCAGACCTCCGAGCGCAAGAAGAAGACCTCGCTCAAGAAGGAGTACCTCTACGGCTACGACGCCCACCTCATCGTGGCCCGTGACACCGAACACGACGCCGTGCTCCTCGACGACGGCACCCCGAACCCCGACGTCCTCCCTGCCCTCGTCCTCGGTGTCGCCCTCGACAAGCCCGGGCAGCGCCCGGCCTACAACGGCCTGAAGGTCCTCAACCGGCTCCAGGAACGTGGATACAAACCCGGCTACCTCGCCGGCGACCGCGCCTACAACAACTCCGAGCCCACGGAGTGGCAGATCCCCGTCCGGGCGATGGGCTACAAGCCTGTCTACGACTACCGGGAAGACCAGCTCGGCAAGCAGGCTGGAACGGAGGGCGCGATCCTCGTCGAGGGCCGCTGGTACTGCCCGTCCATGCCAGAGCCCCTCATCACCGCCACCATCGATCTGTATGCCGAACGCATCGACCGGGAGACGTGGGTCCGGCTGATCGCCGCCCGCCGCGGCTACCGCCTCATGCCGAAACAGAACGCCGACGCCGGCGGCTATCAGCGGATGATGTGCCCGGCCGAAGCGGGTAAGGCCCAGTGCTCCATCAAGCCCGACACCTTGGGCCGCGGCATCCACCTCCCCCTCGTCGACCCGGAACCCAGCCCAGCGGGCCCGGTCAAGGTCTGCCGCCAGAACGCCATCACCGTCAGCCCAGAAGCCGGCGCGAAACAGTGGCAGGCCCTGGAGTACGGCGGCCCGGACTGGCAGAAGGTCTACTTCCGGCTCCGCAACAGCGTCGAGGGCTACAACGGCTACGCAAAGAACCCCCTCGCCGAGGGCATCGAAGCCGCGGGCTCACGCCGCATCCGCGGCATCGCAGCCCAGACGGTCCTCCTCGTCTTCCAGCTGGCCCACGCCAACCGCCGCAAGATCAAAAAGTGGCTTGAGACGCTAACGCTCGGCGGCCAACGCCCCCGCCGCCGAACCCACCACAGGCGGAAGACCAAAGAGCCGAGCGGCTGGACACCCACCGGCCACCTGGTGCCAGCCGCCTGAGCCCGCCGACACCACCCCAGCACCACCCCGGAGAACAATCAGCAGCACAAAAAGCAGGGCCCCGACAGTGAGAAACCTCACCGTCGGGGCCCAGCCACGTCACCGTCCAAGCCTTGACCCACCGCAACAACGAGAAACGGGCCCCACCAGGACTTTCGTCACTGGTGAGAACCCGTTTCGTCGGTTTCTCCTGGTGCGCGAGGGGGGAGTTGAACCCCCACGCCCTTGCGGGCACTGGAACCTGAATCCAGCGCGTCTGCCATTCCGCCACTCGCGCATTTGGTGTGTCGTCCGTCTCCCACCAAATGGTGTGAGCGCCTGCCGACATCGAGAAGATTAGCACGCTGCTCAGGGTGGAATCACATCCCTTTTCCGTGGGCCCGCACCCCCGCGCAGACCGCGCCCGCGCCCCTGCGAGACCACACTCACACCCCTGCGGAACAGGGCTCCCGCCCAGGCCACCCTGCCCGCGCCCGGGTCGGTGTCGGCCGCAGGTATCAAGCAGAACCGGTTCACGTATCAACCTCGTACCGGTCCTGGGCATCTACCCAGGAGCAGGACGTCCCGCACAGTCAGGTGCGGGACACTGGTCGCGAGCCACCTCTACGATCCTTGGCAGGAGTAGCGCCTCCAGGAGTTCGAAAAGGCACTTCACAGGGAACTCCGGGAAGGGACTCCGGAAGCCATCGACATCCGTCGACCGGGCCGACAGGGGGAACCACCCGTTTTCCCGGCGCGTGGATACGATCAGTAAGCAGTACGAGCAGGTCCGGCAGTACAAGCAGCACCCGCAGAACCAGCAGCACCCGCAAGTCCCGCAGAACCAGCAACACGACGACAGCAACCCGTACCAGGACGGCTACGAAGGAGGAGGTGCCCCATGGGAGTCCTGAAAAAGTTCGAGCAGCGTCTCGAAGGCCTGGTCAACGGCACCTTCGCCAAGGTGTTCAAGTCCGAGGTCCAACCCGTGGAGATCGCCGGAGCACTCCAGCGCGAGTGCGACAACAACGCCACGATCTGGAACCGCGACCGGACCGTCGTACCCAACGACTTCATCGTCGAACTCAGCACGCCGGACTTCGATCGCCTCAGCCCGTACTCGGGGCAGCTCGGCGACGAACTCGCCGGCATGGTGCGCGACTACGCGAAACAGCAGCGCTACGCGTTCATGGGCCCCATCAAGGTCCATCTGGAGAAGGCCGACGACCTCGACACCGGTCTGTACCGGGTACGCAGCCGTACGCTCGCCTCCTCGACCAACCAGCAGGCACCGGAGCGCGCTCCCGCGGGCCCGGCGGCTCCGGCCCCGGGCCGGCCAGGCAGCTACGGCTATCCGCCGGCCGCCCAGCCCGCGGGCGCTCCGCCCATGCCCGCAGCACCACCGCCCGGCGGACGTCCGGCCCCCGCGCCCATGGGCCAGCGGCCCACCGCGGCACCGGGCGCGCAGTCCGGCGGCCGGACGCGGCACTGGATCGAGGTCAACGGCGCACGCCATCAGATCTCCCGCCCGACGCTGGTGCTGGGCCGCAGCACCGAAGCCGACGTGCGGATCGACGACCCCGGCGTATCCCGCCGGCACTGCGAGATCCGGACCGGAACGCCCTCAACTGTCCAGGATCTGGGGTCCACCAACGGCATCGTGGTGGACGGGCAGCACACCACCCGCGCTACGCTCCGCGACGGCTCGCGGATTGTCGTGGGCAGCACCACCATCATTTACCGGCAAGCCGAAGGGTGAAGCGGGGGCAATGTCAGAGCTGACCCTCACGGTCATGCGGCTGGGTTTCCTGGCCGTACTGTGGCTGTTCGTGATCGTGGCCGTGCAGGTCATCCGCAGCGACCTGTTCGGAACGCGTGTCACACAGCGCGGGTCGCGACGGGACGCCAACAGGCAGCAGCCGGCCGCGCGCCAGGCCGCGCCACCACCACAACGCCAGCAAGCCGCACCCAGCGGCGGCGGCCGCCAGCGTCGTGGCGCCCCCACCAAGCTCGTCGTCTCGGAGGGCACCCTCACAGGCACGACGGTCGCACTTCAGGGGCAGACCATCTCGCTGGGCCGCGCGCACGACAGCACCATCGTGCTGGACGACGACTACGCGTCGAGCCGGCATGCCAGGATCTACCCGGACCGTGACGGCCAGTGGATCGTCGAGGACCTCGGATCCACCAACGGCACGTATCTCGACCGGAACCGACTGACGACCCCCACACCGATTCCGCTGGGCGCGCCGATCCGCATCGGCAAGACCGTCATCGAGCTGCGGAAGTAGTGCTACATCATGAATAGGCGCGAGCGGAGCGAGCACGCGGCGGCGGTCCAGACGAAGGACGCCCGCGCGCTCCCGACCGGAGGGTGGGCACCGTGCGGATGTACCCGGAGCCGACGGGCGAGGTGCGCATGAGTCTGTCACTGCGCTTCGCCGCCGGATCGCACAAAGGCATGATCCGCGAGGGGAACGAGGACTCCGGTTACGCCGGTCCCCGTCTCCTCGCGATCGCCGACGGGATGGGCGGCCAGGCCGCCGGTGAGGTCGCCAGCTCCGAGGTGATCTCCACCATCGTCGCGCTCGACGACGACGTGCCCGGATCCGACATCCTCACCTCGCTCGGCACCGCCGTGCAGCGGGCCAACGACCAACTGCGGATGATGGTCGAGGAGGACCCCCAGCTGGAAGGCATGGGGACCACCCTCACGGCCCTCCTGTGGACCGGTCAGCGGCTCGGTCTCGTGCACGTCGGCGACTCCCGCGCATACCTGCTGCGGGACGGCGTACTGACGCAGATCACGCAGGACCACACCTGGGTGCAGCGCCTCGTCGACGAGGGACGCATCACCGAGGAAGAGGCCACCACGCACCCGCAGAGGTCACTCCTCATGCGCGCGCTGGGCAGCGGCGACCACGTCGAGCCCGACCTCTCCATCCGTGAAGTCCGCGCCGGCGACCGCTACTTGATCTGCTCCGACGGACTGTCCGGAGTCGTCTCCCACCAGACGATGGAAGACACCCTCGCCAGCTACCAGGGCCCGCAGGAAACCGTGCAGCAGCTCATCGAGCTCGCACTGCGCGGCGGCGGCCCGGACAACATCACGGTCATCATCGCCGACGTCCTCGACATCGACGGCGGCGACACCCTCGCCGCCCAGCTCTCCGACACCCCGGTCGTCGTGGGCGCGGTCGCCGAGAACCAGCATCAGCACCAGATGCACGACAACGGCGCGATGCAGACGCCCGCCGGCCGGGCCTCCAGCCTCGGCCGCCCCGTGCCCGGACAGGGCGGCGGCGGCGAGTTCGGCCCGCCCGGCAGCGGCGACACCACGGGCTACGTGGACACGAGCGGCTTCGGCGGCTACTCCGACGAGGACTTCGTCAAGCCGCGCACCGGACGCAAGTGGCTGAAGAGATCCTTCTACATCGTGCTCGCGCTCGGCGTCATCGGCGGCGGCCTCTACGGCGGCTACCGCTGGACACAGACGCAGTACTACGTCGGCACCAAGGGCGAACACGTCGCGCTGTACCAGGGCATCAGCCAGGACCTGGCCTGGGTCTCGCTCTCGAAGGTCGAGAAGGACCACCCCGAGATCGAACTCAAGTACCTGCCGCCCTACCAGCAGAAGCAGGTCAAGGCGACCATCGCCGAAGGCGGCCTCAGCGACGCCAAGTCGAAGATCGACGAGCTCGCCGTGCAGGCCTCCGCCTGCAAGAAGGACTCCGAGCGCCGCGCCGCCGAAGCCGACAACAACGCCAAGACCGGTGAGGGCGAAGCCGGCGGAACCACGGGAACCACAACCACCTCCCTGACGTCCAAGGCCACAGCCACGCCGACGCCGACCCCCTCGGCGTCCACGTCCACGACCGCACCCACTCCCACACCCGGCCCCAGCCTCTCCGACGAAGAGCAGAAGCTGGTCTCGCTGTGCGGTAAGCAGTAAGCAGCCGTGAGGGGCCCTTTCACACCATGAGCAGTAGTACGAACTCGCCGACGCACCACACGTCCACGATCGGCTCGATCGGCGCACCGAGCCGACGCAACACCGAACTGGCACTGCTGGTGTTCGCCGTCGCCATCCCGGTCTTCGCGTACGCCAACGTGGGCCTCGCCATCAACGACTCGGTGCCGCCCGGCCTGCTGAGCTACGGCCTGGGCCTCGGCCTCCTCGCAGGCGTCGGCCACCTCGTCGTACGCAAGTTCGCGCCCTACGCGGACCCGCTGCTGCTGCCGCTGGCGACGCTGCTCAACGGACTCGGCCTGGTCGTCATCTGGCGGCTCGACCAGTCACAGCTCCTCCAGGAGATCAACCAGGCCGGCAGCGCCGCACCACGCCAGCTGCTGTACACCGCGCTCGGCGTCGGCCTGTTCGTCGTCGTACTGATCTTCCTCAAGGACCACCGAGTCCTGCAGCGCTACACATACATCTCCATGGCACTGGCCCTGGTCCTGCTACTGCTGCCACTGGTGCCCGGCCTCGGAGCCAGCGTCTTCGGCGCCAAGATCTGGATCAAGATCCCGGGCCTGGGAACCGTCCAGCCCGGCGAGTTCGCGAAGATCGTCCTCGCGGTCTTCTTCGCCGGCTACCTCATGGTGAAGAGGGACGCCCTCGCGCTCGCCAGCCGCCGCTTCATGGGCTTGTACCTGCCACGCGGACGCGACCTCGGACCGATCCTCGTCGTGTGGTTCATCTCGATCCTCATCCTGGTGTTCGAGACCGACCTCGGTACGTCGCTGCTGTTCTTCGGAATGTTCATCATCATGCTGTACGTCGCCACCGAGCGGACCAGCTGGATCGTCTTCGGTCTGCTGATGTCGGCGGCGGGCGCCGTCGGCGTCGCAAGCTTCGAATCGCACGTCCAGCAGCGCGTCCAAGCCTGGCTCGACCCCATGCGCGAGTACACACTGAGCCAGTCCGGCGCCCCTGGCCTCCACTCCGAACAGTCCATGCAGGCCCTGTGGGCCTTCGGCTCCGGCGGCACCCTCGGCACCGGCCTCGGCCAGGGCCACTCCGACCTCATCCGGTTCGCCGCCAACTCCGACTTCATCCTCGCCACCTTCGGCGAGGAACTCGGCCTGGCCGGCGTCATGGCGATCCTGCTGCTCTACGGCCTGATCGTGGAACGCGGCGTGCGCACCGCCCTCGCCGCCCGCGACCCCTTCGGCAAGCTCCTCGCCGTCGGCCTGTCCGGAGCCTTCGCCCTCCAGGTCTTCGTCGTCGCCGGCGGTGTCATGGGCCTCATCCCGCTGACCGGTATGACCATGCCGTTCCTGGCATCCGGCGGTTCCTCCGTCCTCGCCAACTGGGCCCTCATCGGCATCCTGATCCGCATCAGCGACACCGCACGCCGCCCGGCGCCCGCCCCCGCCCCCGCCCCGAACCCCGACGCCGAGATGACCCAGGTGGTCCGCCCGTGAACAAGCCCCTGCGCCGGATCGCAATCTTCTGCGGGCTACTCGTCCTCGCCCTGCTCGTCCGCGACAACTGGCTCCAGTACGTCCAGGCCGACAGCCTCAAGGACGACCCCAAGAACCGCCGCGTCGCCATCGCCCGCTACGCCACCCCGCGCGGCGACATCATCGTCGACGGAGACCCGATCACCGGGTCCAAGAAGACGTCGGGCGACAGCTACAACGACTTCGAGTACAAGCGCACCTACAAGGACGGCGCCATGTGGGCGCCCGTCACCGGCTACGCCTCACAGGCCTTCGGCGCCACCCAGCTGGAGTCCATCGACGACGGCATCCTCACCGGCAACGACGACCGGCTCTTCTTCCGCAACACCCTCGACATGATCACCGGCAAGCCCCAGCAGGGCGGCAACGTCGTCACCACCCTCAACGCCGCCGCGCAGAAGGCCGCGTACGACGGACTGCTCAAGCAGGGCAAGGGCGCCGTCGCCGCGATCGACCCGAAGACCGGCGCGATCCTCGCCCTCGCCTCCACCCCCTCCTACGACCCCTCCACGTTCGCCGGCAACTCGACGAGCGTCGACGGCAAGGCCTGGACGGCGCTCCAGAAGAAGAACAACCCCGACGACCCGATGCTCAACCGGGCACTGCGCGAGACCTACCCGCCGGGCTCCACCTTCAAGGTGGTCACCGCGGCCGCAGCCCTGGAGGACGGGCTGTACACGTCCGCGGACCAGAAGACCGACTCGCCGCTGCCGTACACCCTGCCGGACACCACCACCGAGTTGCCGAACGAGGGGAACATCCCCTGTGAGAACGCGACCCTGCGCGTGGCGCTCCGCGTCTCCTGCAACACCGTCTTCGGCAAGATCGGCGCTGACCTCGGCAAGGACAAGATGGTGGCGGAGGCCGAGAAGTTCGGCTTCAACTCCGAGCAGTTCACACCGGTCCGCTCCAGCGCCTCCGTCTTCCCCACGGACATGGACAAGCCGCAGACCGCGCTCAGCTCGATCGGCCAGTTCGAGACCGCCACGACCCCGCTGCAGATGGCCATGGTCGCCTCGGCCGTCGCCAACAACGGCACGCTCATGAAGCCGTACATGGTCGACAAGCTGCAGGCTCCGAGCCTGGACGTCATCGAACAGACCGAGCCCGAGAAGATGAGCGAGCCGCTGTCCCCGGAGAACGCCGGGATCCTGCAGTCGATGATGGAGACGGTCGTCAAGGACGGCACGGGCCAGAACGCCCAGATCAACGAGGGCGGCGTCACGGTGGGCGGCAAGACCGGTACCGCCCAGCACGGCGTCGACAACAGCGAGAACCCGTACGCCTGGTTCATCTCGTACGCCAAGCTCAGCGACGGCAGCTCACCGGTCGCCGTCGCCGTGGTGGTCGAGGACGAGAGCGCCAACCGTGACGACATCTCTGGTGGTGGCCTCGCGGCCCCCATCGCGAAAAGTGTGATGCAAGCAGTCATCGACAGCACCAAGTGACCCCCGTCACGTCTCCTGCACATCCGTGCACGTTGGGATACCGGTCCTGTATCGAGTGACGATTGTGGCCAGGTCACAGAAGCCGAGCCGGGTACGGTATGCCCGGACGGCACACCGCCGGACCACACAAAGGTGCGGTCGGGACCGACGGAGAGGGCTGGTAGGTAGCTATGGAAGAGCCGCGTCGCCTCGGCGGCCGGTACGAGCTGAGCCACGTGCTCGGCCGTGGTGGCATGGCGGAGGTCTACCTCGCGCATGACACCCGGCTCGGGCGCACGGTGGCGGTGAAGACGCTGCGAGCCGACCTCGCACGCGACCCATCGTTCCAGGCTCGGTTCCGCCGGGAGGCCCAGTCGGCCGCCTCGCTCAACCATCCCGCGATCGTCGCCGTGTACGACACGGGTGAGGACTACATCGACGGCACGTCCATCCCGTACATCGTGATGGAGTACGTCGACGGATCCACGCTGCGCGAGCTGCTGCACTCGGGCCGCAGACTGCTGCCCGAGCGCACCCTGGAGATGACCATCGGGATCCTCCAGGCCCTGGAGTACTCCCACCGCGCCGGCATCGTCCACCGCGACATCAAGCCCGCCAACGTCATGCTCACGCGCAACGGCCAGGTCAAGGTCATGGACTTCGGCATCGCCCGC
Source organism: Streptomyces sp. NPDC093544 (assembly GCF_040683495.1). NCBI lineage: Bacteria > Bacillati > Actinomycetota > Actinomycetes > Kitasatosporales > Streptomycetaceae > Streptomyces > Streptomyces sp. NPDC093544. The sequence goes on from NZ_JBFBEA010000049.1 coordinate 12,726, forward strand.
GCCATGGGCGACTCCGGCATGACGATGACGCAGACGTCCGCGGTGATAGGTACGGCGCAGTACCTCTCGCCTGAGCAGGCGAAGGGCGAGCAGGTCGACGCACGCTCCGACCTGTACTCGACGGGCTGCCTGCTGTACGAGCTGCTGACCGTCCGCCCGCCGTTCATCGGCGACTCCCCGGTCGCGGTCGCCTACCAGCACGTACGCGAGGAGCCGCAGCCCCCGAGCGTCTTCGACCCCGAGATCACGCCCGAGATGGACGCGATCGTCCTCAAGGCGCTCGTCAAGGACCCGGACTACCGCTACCAGTCCGCCGACGAGATGCGCGCCGACATCGAGGCATGCCTCGACGGCCAGCCCGTCGCCGCCACCGCGGCCCTGGGCTCCGTCGGATACGGCGGCTACGGCGCCGACCAGGCCACCACGGCCCTGCACTCCGCGGACGCCGGCGCCACCTCCATGCTCCCCCCGATGCACCCGGACGACGGCGGCTACGGCTACGACGACCGCCCCGACCGCCGCCGCCAGAAGAAGTCGAACACCTCGACGATCCTGCTCGTCCTGGCGGGCGTTCTCGTCCTGGTCGGCGCGATCCTGATCGGCAAGTGGGTGTTCAGCGGCGACAACGCGGCCGACACGCAGGTGTCCGTACCCCGATTCGTGGACACGACGAAGGCCGACGCACAGAAACTGGCCGACAACTCCGAGCTGAAGCTGGTCTTCACGGAGAAGCCCTGCGAAGAGCAGCCAACGGGCAACATCTGCTCGCAGGACCCGGCCGCCGACACCAAGGTCGACAAGCAGAGCACGGTCAATCTGGTGGTGTCGACGGGGGCGCCGAAGGTGACGGTTCCGAGCGTCGTCGGCGACAGCCTGGACGACGCCAAGGCGGAACTCGAGGGCGACGACTACCAGTTCGAGGTCAAGACGAAGGACAAGGAATCCACAGAGGATCCGGACACCGTCCTGGAGCAGGACCCGAAGCTCGGCGTGGAGGTGGAGAAGGGATCCACGATCACCCTCACCATCGCCATCGAGAAGAAGCAGTCCACCGTCCCGGACGTCCTCAACCAGTCCTGTGACGCCGCCAAGGCACAGATGACGGCCAACAACCTGGTCGGCAACTGCACGGACGTGGAAACCGACGACCCCAACCAGGTCGGCAAGGTCATCCAGACCACCCCGCAGGCCGGGTCGCAGGCCGACCCCGGGTCCAACGTCCAGATCCAGATCGGCAAGGCCAAGGCACAGACCGCCGTGCCGAACGTAGTCACCCAGACCGTGCAGCAGGCGAAGCAGACCCTCCAGCAAGCCGGCTTCGACGACATCCAGTTCGCCGACGGCAGCAACGACAGCGACGACGCGATCGTCACGTCTCAGAACCCGGGCGCCAACACCGGGGTCGACGATCCCGGCAACACGACGATCACGCTCACGACCATCGGTGGCAACGGCAACAACGGCGGCGACAACGGCTTCTTCGGCGGCTCCACCGGATAGGCAGCCCGCACGATGAACTGACACCGCCCGGTACGACGACTGAGTCCCGGCCACCCGTAGAGGGTGGCCGGGACTCAGTCATTCACCCAGTGATGGCCGGGACTCCGGACCTGCACACCCAGCTCTTCGACATTCCGTGCGAGATACGACCACATCTTCATATACCCCGATTCGTTGAACCGGTGGGGCGGGGAATCAGAGCTCTGCCCCCGGCCAGACGGCCACGACACGAGCAGAAGGGGCGGAACATGGTCAACGAAGCGGCTCTGCTGGAATCGAAGACACTGCGGGACAGCGTGCTGGAGCGCACGGACGTGCTCGACAGGGTGAAGGCGCTGTCGCTGCTGCCGGACGGCATGCATGTGACGACGGCGATGGTGGCGGCGTACTTCCAAGTGGGCGTCAAGGCCATCCGCTCCCTGGTGGTCGACCACCGAGCAGAACTGAAAACCAACGGTTATCGGGTTCTGACAGGTTCAGAACTGAGCTCCTTTAAGGAGCTCAGTGGGATCCAGTCGCACACAGCCTCTCTCGCCATCTTCTCTCGCCGCGCCGTCCTCAACGTCGCCATGCTGCTCCGAGACAGCGAAGTCGCACGTCAGGTGCGTGTGTACCTCCTCGACATGGAGTACCTGGCACGTACACGCCCTGTGGACAACCCTGTCCATGCAGACGGCACATCCCTTGACGACCGCATCGACCAGCGCATCACCCACATCCTCGGCAAGACCGTCGTCCCGATGTTCAACGCCCTGATCGAGACATCGGGCGAGCACCGCAGGGAGCTGATCGCCTTGCGGGCAGGCGTCCAGACCGTCGAGCGCAGGCTCCGTCAGCACCACGCCAGGCTGCAACGCCTGGAAAGCCATCGAGAGGACCGCCCCCTCGCCGGGGTCATGGCCGCCATCGACGCCATGAACGGCCGCGAGTTCGAGGAGTACGTCGCCGAACTGCTGCGCCGCGAGGGCTGCACCTCCGTCGTCGTACGGGGTGGCAACGGTGACCGGGGCGTCGACATCACCGGTCTTACGGCCGACGGGCGAACCATGGTCGTCCAGTGCAAGAGGTTCGCGCCCTACCTCTCCGTCACCAGCCCCGACATCCAGAAGTTCATCGGGGCGGCCAAAGTGCTGCACACCTCGGAGGTGGCGCTCTTCGTGGCGACGTGCCCGTTCACCCGTGACGCCCTGAACATCGCCACGGACGGCGGTATCACGGCCGTACACCGAGGAATGCTGGAGGAGTGGAGCGCCGGCGCGGCTCTGGCGGTTCTGGGGTAACCGCACCTCAGTACAGAAGGGCCGAAAATACAGAAGGGCCCGAAGCCGCAAAGGATAGTTGCGGCTTCGGGCCCGGCTCATGTCAGACGTGACAACACTTCACGCTAACTCAGTTCCTTCGGCGGCGTCCGAGCGCTGTCCACCTTCTCCACCCGCTCCAACTCCCCCCACACCACATACCGATCCCGCGACGTGTACACCGGCGTGCAGGTCGTCAGCGTGATGTAGTGGCCCGGCTTCGTCTTGCCGGACTGCTTGGGGACGGACTGGAGGACCTTGACGTTGTACTTCGAGGTCTCCGGGAGGATGTCGTAGACCTTGTAGACGTACCACTTGTCCTTGGTCTCGAAGACGATCGCGTCGCCCTTTTTGACCTTGTCGATGTTGTGGAACTTGGCGCCGTGGCCGTCGCGGTGGGCGGCGAGGGTGAAGTTGCCGTTCTTGTCGCTCGTCGGCAGGGCGGACTTGAGAGGGTCCGTGTAGTAGCCGGCGACGCCGTCATTGAGGATCTCGGATGACGTGCCCTTCTCGACAAGGACCTCGCCGTTCTTCATCGCCGGGACGTGCAGGAAGCCGATGCCGTTCTTGGTGTCCAGGGAGCCCGGGCCGGTGTCCGTCGACGCCCAGTTGTCGCGGACCTTGTCGCCCTGCTTGTCCGCCACGCGGTCCGCTACGACGTTCGTCCACCACAGGGAGTAGACGACGAACAGACCGAGCACCAGACCCGCGGTGATGAGGAGTTCACCGAAGACGCTGACCGCCAACGCCAGGCGGCCGGAACCGCGGCGTCGCGGCGCCGGTACCGGCTCCTCGACGTCGGTGCGCTCGTCGTGGTCGGTCCTCGCTGCCACTGTGCATCTGCCCCGTCTGGTCTGTCTCGGGTTGTCCCGTGTGCGGCTACTGCATGCTCCCGGGTGCTCCTACTGAACGAGCGCTTCCGGCTTGCCCTCGCTGCGCGGCCGGTCCTCGACCATCTTGCCCCACACGATCATCCGGTACTTGCTGGTGTATTCCGGTGTGCAGGTGGTGAGTGTGATGTAGCGACCCGGCTCGGTGAAACCCGAGCCCTCGGGCACCGGATCGATCACGGCCGTGTTGCTCGGACTCGTCACCGGCAGGATCGACGTCATCTTGTAAACGAAGTAGTCGTCCTGCGTCTCGACGACGATCTCGTCACCCGGCTCAAGCTTGTTGATGTACCGGAACGGCTCCCCGTGAGTGTTCCGGTGCCCCGCCAGCGCGAAGTTGCCCGTCTTGGCGTCCGGCATCGCCGTCTTCAGGCTGCCCTCCGCGTAGTGGCCGACCATTCCACGGTCGAGCACCTTCGACTTGCTCGTCCCCTCGGCGATCGGCGTGACCACGTCCAGCTTCGGAATGTGCAGGATGGCGAAACCCTGCCCCGGCTCGAACGTCCCCGGGTTCCCCTTACCGGTCGCCCAGTCCTGCTGAAGATTGTTCGCGGCCTTGTCCGCCTGCTGGTGCGCCCGCACGTTCGACCACCACAACTGGTAGGTCACGAACAGCAGCATCAGAACGCCGGTGGTGATGAACACCTCACCGATCACCCGGCTCGCGATGACGGCCGCGCCAGGCTTCCGCGCCCGCTCCGCCCGCCGCGCCTCCATCCGGGTCAAAGGCGCCTCAGCGGCCTTCTCCGCCGACGCCAGGTACTCCTGGGGGTCCAGGGACTCCTGAGGCTCCTGAGGGCCTCCATGGCGCCCGTGGCGCCGGGCAGCCTTGCGCCGGGCGGCACGGCCTCCAGCGACGGACACGGGAACGCCCGCACTTCCGACTATTCGGGGCGCATTCGGGATCAAGTCCGGCATCGGACCCGGCAGCGGGCCCGGCTGCGGCTCAGGAATCCGCAGCGCCACCGTCTCGTCGTCCAACGGCATGGGGGCCGGGCGCGGTTGCTCGTACGGCACGGAGACCGGCTCGCGGTACGGCGGAGCCACCGGCTCCTGATGCGGCGCCGTGATCGGTTCCTCGTACGACGGCTGCCGCGGCCGCGTCGGCTCGGGTGCCGCGTACCAGTCGTGCGCGTACCCCTCCGGGTCGTACCACTCCTGCCGCTCGGGAGTCCGCGGCTGAGGAGTCTGCGGCGACGGGACGGGGTTCGGCGGGACCGGGTTCGGAGAGACAGGGTTCCGAGAGACGGGGTTCGGGGAGACGGGCTGCGCAGAGGTGGGCTGGGGAGGAATCCCCTGCAGCCCGACAGTCGGCTGCCGGGGCCCCGTGGTCGGCTGCTGCTGCCCGGTCGCCGGCCCCTGCCCCGGCAGCGGATCGGTCAGCGGGTCGTCCAGTTGTTCGACCGCCGCCTCGAAGGCCTCGGTGCCGGCAAAGCCCTCCGGGCCCCCAAAGCCGCCGGCACCCTCGAACGCCTCGGCACCCCCGTAGGCGGCCTCGCCGCCAAAGGAGGAGCTCTCGCGCTCGGGGCGCAGCGCGGTCACGCCGTGACCCTGCCCACCACCGGGGCGAGCCCCACCGACCTCGCCACGGCCCCCTGGTCGCCACACGCCACCAGCCAGTTGGCGAGCATGCGGTGCCCGTGCTCGGTCAGAACCGACTCGGGGTGGAACTGCACACCCTCGACCGCGAGTTCACGGTGCCGCAGCCCCATGATGATCCCGTCGTGGGTACGGGCCGTGACCTCCAGCTCGGCCGGCACGGTCTTCGGCTCGGCCGCGAGCGAGTGGTAGCGAGTCGCGGTGAACGGGGAGGGAAGGCCCGCGAAAACGCCCTGGCCCTCGTGCTCCACGAGCGAGGTCTTACCGTGCAGCAGTTCGGGCGCACGGTCCACCACACCGCCGTACGCCACCTGCATCGACTGCATGCCGAGGCAGACGCCGAAGACGGGAACGCCGGTCGCGGCACAGTGCCGGACCATCTCGATGCAGACCCCGGCCTGCTCGGGAGCGCCCGGCCCCGGCGACAGGAGCACGCCGTCGAAACCGTCCTGGGCGTGCGCCGTCGACACCTCGTCGTTGCGCAGCACCTCGCACTCGGCACCCAGCTGATAGAGGTACTGGACCAGGTTGAAGACGAAGCTGTCGTAGTTGTCGACGACGAGAATCCGCGCGCTCACTGGTTGTCCACCGTCACATCGTTGAAGGGAAGCAGCGGTTCGGCCCACGGGAAGACGTACTGGAAGAGCACGTAGACCGTCGCGAGGGCCAGTACGAGGGAGATCAACGCCCTCACCCACGCGTTCCCCGGCAGATGCCGCCAGATCCAGCCGTACATGCCGTCCCTTCCGTCGCCGTACGGCACCAGACTAACGGCGTAGTGCCGTGGGTTTCCCAGCCTCCACAGGCTGTGTGGAATCGAGGTGCGCCCAGACGATCAGCCGATGACTGTGCCCCCACTCCGGGTCGCAGGTGGTCAGCGTGAGGTAGCGGCCCGGACGTGTGTACCCGGACTTACGCGGCACAGGATCGATCACCTCAATATCTGAGGGCACGGTTTTGTACGGGCCTTTGTCGATCCGATACGTGAACCAGGTCGTCCCGTCGGTCAGCACCACCGCGTCCCCCTTGCGCAGCTCGGGAAAGTCCTTGAACGGGTCGCCGTACGTACGGCGGTGCCCCGCGACGGCGAAGTTCCCCGGCTGCCCGAGCTGAGCCGTTCCCCGGTAGTGGCCCAGCCCCTTCTTGAGGACGTCGGTGCCGGTCCCTTCGAGCAGAGGCTTGTTCCACGTGAAACCAAGCCGTGGGATGTACATCACAGCAAAGGGCTTGTCATACGTGTACGGGGCGGGCGGCTCCGGAGCCGCCACGGGGGTCTCGCTCCGTCCGGGACTCGGGCTTGGGCTCTGCGCAGAGCCCGGGCTCTGGGGAGGGGACGCTGCCGGTGTCTGCACGCTCCCCTTCGACCACTGTTCCAGGAGCTGGTCGATCTGCCGGTCCATCGCACCGTCGGCCTTCACGCCGGTCCAGAACAGCACGTAGACCACGAAGAGCACGATCACGGTACCGACGGTGATGCACAGTTCACTGATCGTCCTGACGACCACTCGCACCGACACAGGGTCCCCCAGCGGCAGCAACAGCTAATCAGGCACTACTGCGAGCTGCTCCCAACGACTTCGAGCTACTCCGCAGGCTTCGCGTAGTGGAGATCCACTGTGCCCGAGTAGCCGGGAAGAGTCACCGTCCCGTCGTCCTCGACTTTCCAGCCGAGCCCGTAGACGTTGACGTACACCATGTAGTTCTGGATGGCGGGGGAGGCGGCCAGCGCGTCCTGGAGCTTGTCCGGGTCGCCGATTGCGGTGATCTTGTACGGGGGTGAGTAGACGCGGCCCTGCAGGATCAGGGTGTTGCCGACGCAGCGCACGGCGCTCGTGGAGATCAGCCGCTGGTCCATCACCTTGATGCCCTCGGCCCCGCCCTGCCACATGGCGTTCACGACCGCCTGGAGGTCCTGCTGGTGGATGACCAGGTAGTCGGGCTGCGGCTCGGGGTAGCCGGGCAGCTTGGCCGTGGCGTTCGGCGGAGCGTCGTTGAGCGTGACCGTGACGGCCTCGCCCTTGAGCTTCTGGGTGCCCGCGTTCTTCTCCAGCGCCGCGAGCTTGGCGTCCTCCGCGGCCGTGCTGCCGTCCTCCCGCCCGGCCAGCGCGTCGACGTCGTCACGCAGGACGCCGTTGGACTCATCCAGCGAGGCGTTCTTGTGGCTGCGCTCCTCGATCAGGTCGGAGAGCTTCAGCAAAGACGCGTCCGTGCGGATGTTGGTGCCCTTCGCCGTATTGAAACTCGTGAAGAAAATGAGACCTGCGAGGGCGAAAACGGCCGCCGTGAGTACACGAACAGGCCGGAAACGGCGCTTACCGGCAGGGCTGGAACCCGTACCGGGGGAGTCGGCAGAATTGCTCAACGTACCCTTATCTCCTTCGGCGCCGCGGAAGCACTACGCTAACGGACGCCCGGGGGAGCACTCAGTGTCCCCTTGTACGCTGCCCCGGAGCCCGCCCCAGTTCCCTGCGCGGCCACGCAGCGCATCGACAGGAGAGACCCTCGTGCCGAAGTCACGTATCCGCAAGAAGGCCGACTACACGCCGCCCGCGGCGAAGCAGGCGACCAACATCAAGCTGACCAGCCGCGGCTGGGTCGCACCGGTCATGCTGGCCATGTTCCTCATCGGCCTGGCCTGGATCGTCGTCTTCTACGTCACGGACGGCTCGCTGCCCGTCGACGGCCTCGACAACTGGAACATCGTGGTCGGCTTCGGCTTCATCGCCGCAGGCTTCGGCGTCTCCACGCAGTGGAAGTAGCCCCGGAAAGCAGCTCCACCGCAGCTCTGTAGCACTTGGGGCAGGTCTGCGGCCGGTCCGGGGCAGCTCTGCCCAGGGCTATCCACTGAGTTATCCACAGCAGTTATCCACAGGTGGAAAAGAAAGACGATCTGTGGATAACTAATCCGGGGTTGACGCCGGTGTGACAGACCTACCGGAATCCGGAAGCTTGTTCGCCCCCTGCCTGACCTGGGAAAACCCGGTTCAGTGACAGGGGGCACAGCTGTTCCCGCACAGTGTGCACAAGATCCGCCACGGTCTGTGGACAACACCGGTTTCTCAGGTGAGCTGAACGGTCCTGACCAGCGTGGCAACCAGCACAGCGACCAGCACCAGGGCACACACCCCGTACTGGATCAGGGCCCTCCGCTCACGCGGCGCGTGGACCATGGCGTAGCCGATGACGACACCGCCGACGAGACCGCCGATGTGGGCCTGCCAGGCGATGTTGCTCCACCCGAAGGTGAAGATCAGGTTAATCACCAGCAGGGCGATGACCGGACGCATGTCGTACTTGAGCCGGCGCATGAGGACAGCGGTCGCGCCGAAGAGACCGAAGATGGCGCCGGAGGCGCCGAGCGACGGCTGGTTGGGGGCGGCGATGAGGTACGTGAGCGCGCTGCCCGCGAGGCCTGACACGAAGTACAGGGCGAGATAGCGGGCGCGGCCGAGGGCGGCCTCCAGGGGGCCGCCGATCCACCACAGGCTGAGCATGTTGAACATGATGTGGATGTAGCTGCCGTGCAGGAACATCGCCGTCAGCAGCCGATACCACTGCCCTTCCGCGACGCCCTGGAGTCGGCCGGAGAGCCAGGCCTGTCCGAAGAGGTCGAAGCTGTCGGTGAAGCGGTCGGCCAACGACAGCTGGACCAGGAAGGCGGCCAGGTTGATGCCGATCAGGACCTTGGTGGTGAGTCTGGGGTCTGCGGCGATCGTGCCGCCCGCGAGGGTACGGGGCTGGGTGGCCGTCGGGGAGTGCCCGGTGCCGGAGCCGCCGCGGATGCAGTCGGGGCACTGGAAGCCGACAGAGGCGCTGACCATGCACTCGGGGCAGATCGGTCGCTCACAGCGGGTGCAGCGGATGCCCGTCTCGCGGTCCGGATGCCGGTAGCAGGTGGGCAGACTCCTGGCGTCCTGCGATTCCTGATCCCCGGGGCCCTTTGGGTCCTGGGGGCTGCCTGGCGCCTGGTCCATGGGGTCCCCTCACTCGGTCGTACGCAATGCACCGCCCCGTCCATCCATACGGATGAACGGGGCGTTTGGTTCCCTGCGAGAGCGTACGGGACACTGCCGCGCGCGGGCGATCCCTTGGGGGCTCAGTCCTCGATGCTCAGCCCTCAGCCCTCTGGGCTCAGGCTCCGCGGGTCTCGACGACGACCGATTCGATGACGACGTCGTTGACGGGGCGGTCGGTGCGGGGGTTGGACTTGGCGCCGGCGATGGCGTCCACGACCTTCTGGCTGGCGGGGTCAGTGACCTCGCCGAAGATGGTGTGCTTGCGGGTCAGCCAGGCCGTCGGGGAGACGGTGATGAAGAACTGCGAGCCGTTGGTGGCCGGGCCGGCGTTGGCCATGGCCAGCAGGTAGGGCTTGTCGAAGGCGAGGTCCGGGTGGAACTCGTCCTCGAACTGGTAGCCGGGGCCGCCGGTGCCGTTTCCCAGCGGGTCACCGCCCTGGATCATGAATCCGCTGATCACCCGGTGGAAGACCGTGCCGTCGTAGAGATTGTTCGTGGACTTCTCCCCCGTCTCCGGGTTGACCCACTCGCGCTCGCCCGTGGCGAGTTCGACGAAGTTCCGGACCGTCTTGGGCGCGTGGTTCGGCAGAAGCCGGACTTCGATGTCGCCATTGTTGGTCTTCAGGGTGGCGTAAAGCTGCTCGGCCACGATCTGCCTTCCGTTGCCTTCTTTTGACCCTCCGATCCTCGCACGGACGGGGACGCGCGTCGCCCGGCCGCCACCTCCGGGCGGACTTCCGGGTGTCGGGCTTGCAGAAATCCGGCCGAGTCCTCTCCGTACCGGGGCGCTGCACGGCGATCCGTGGCATTGTCGACGACAAGCTCCCGTTGCCCCGTATTAATGCGCTATTGCACTTGATCGACACGTGAGCGGCTCTCGCTCTGAGCTCACCCGGAGTCCGCCCGTGACCCGGATGCCCGCCCTCACATGCCCCGGTCCCGTCGGGCGGGCATGATCCGGATAAGGGTGGAAAGGTGAACTGTGTGTCTTTGGGGGTACTCAGAATCCCCGACGTACGCCACCGAGGAGGAGGAAACCCGTGACCCGCATCGACAGCGTGCGCGCCGCGAGCGGCTCGGCAAAGGACAGCGTGCTGCACGCCGCGGAAGTGGTGGCGCCTTACGCCGACACGGCCAAGGACAAGGCATCGCACTATGCGCATGAGGCGCGTGTGCGTCTCGCGCCCAAGGTGTCGCAGGCCGCCGACCAGGCCCGCGTGCAGTACGACGTCCATCTCGCCCCGCGCGTGGATCAGGCCCGTACGCATGTGCCGCCGAAGGTCGACCAGGCGGCTCACGAAGCCGCCGTCCGTACCCGCAAGGCAGCTCGTCAGGCCGCCGACTATTCCAAGCCGAGGATCGAGCAGGCCGTGGCGGCGGCGCAGCCCGTTCGAGAAGAGGCCGCGTCGCGTGGTGTGGCTGCGTTGGCCGCGCTGCGCGGTCAGGTTTCGCCGAAGGAGATCCAGAAGCTGGTCCGTAAGCAGGAGCGGCGGGCGCGCGCCGGCCGTCTTGCCAAGGGGTTGGCTGTCCTGGGGATTCTGGCGGGCGGCGCCTTCGTGGCGTGGAAGTGGTGGGACAAGCAGGCCAACCCCGACTGGCTCGTCGAGCCGCCTGCCGCAACGGAGGTGCCCGAGCCGGGTCACCTGACGTCGGTCGACGGCAGCGGCCAGGCGGGCCTGGACCCCGAGGTCGAGGCCAAGGAGGCTGAGGAGGAAGCGGCGGGTCGCGAGGACCGTCCGTGATCTCTGTGAGTGAGTTCTGATTTCGATCTCAATATCGCTGTGGGGCAGAAGGCTTGAGGGTCTTCTGCCCCACAGCGATGTTTCACGTGGAACCAGCTCGAGTCTCACCTGTGAGCGCCGATGTTTCACGTGGAACCGCTGAGCGGGCAGCACGGTGAGCCCGTGGCAGCCCGGCCGTCTCACCGGATGAGGAAACACGGACCGGCTCTGCCGACGTGAGGCCGGGCCGCCGCCATTGCTGTGCACAAAGCCCCTCCGCTCTGCGTTTTCGCAGGCCGGAGGGGCTTTGTGGATGTGGAGCCTAGGGGAGTCGAACCCCTGACATCTGCCATGCAAAGACAGCGCTCTACCAACTGAGCTAAGGCCCCGGAAGTGGAACGTCCGGCCGAAAGAACCCCTTCCGACTGGCGCCGCAGACCAGACTACCGGGTCACCCCCGGGATCTCGCAAAAAGATTGGGGGTCCCCGCGGACAACCACTCTCCGTAAGATGCTCGACGTGGTTCGCTACAGCGAACCGCGGTTTTTGGGGAAGCGATGGGGAGACGCAAATGGACGCCGCACAGCAGGAAGCAACCGCGAGAGCCCGGGAGCTGCAGCGGAACTGGTACGGGGAGCCGTTGGGGGCGCTCTTCCGTAGGCTCATAGACGATCTGGGGCTCAACCAGGCGCGTCTTGCCGGGGTGCTGGGTCTGTCCGCACCCATGTTGTCGCAGCTGATGAGCGGTCAGCGCGCCAAGATCGGCAATCCGGCCGTGGTGCAGCGTGTGCAGCTGTTGCAGGACCTGGCGGGGCAGGTCGTGGATGGCAGCGTCAGCGCCGCTGAGGCAACTGAGCGTATGGACGAGATCAAAAAGTCGCAGGGGGGCTCGGTGCTCAGCAACACCACACAATCTACGAGTAGTTCAGGGGCTCCGACGGTCAAGCGGGTGGTCCGTGAGATCCAGTCACTGCTGCGCTCGGTCGCAGCCGCGGGGGACATCATCGACGCAGCGGACACTCTCGCCCCGACCCACCCGGAACTGGCAGAGTTCCTCCGGGTGTACGGCGCCGGCCGCACCTCTGACGCGGTCGCTCACTACCAGGCGCACCAGAGCTGAGCCCAAAGCCCGGCCGCCGCGCACCCGAGTGCCTGGAGGCTCGCGACGTCTCCGGACGCCGCACGTCAGGCAGCCGAGCGCCTCATCGAGGTCCACGCGGCCGGGCTCCTCTGTGAAGTACCGGACGGCCGGGCCTTCACAGAAGTCCAGGCGTCCGTGTACATCGGAAGAGGTCTTTGGACCGACCGCCGCAGGGGGGCGACGCACGACCATGGGTGAGGTCTTCGCCGGCCGGTACGAACTGGTCGATCCGATCGGGCGCGGGGGAGTCGGTGCCGTCTGGCGCGCCTGGGATCACCGGCGGCGCCGGTATGTGGCCGCCAAGGTGTTGCAGCAGAGCGACGCGCATGCGCTGCTGCGCTTCGTGCGGGAGCAGGCGCTGCGGATCGATCATCCGCATGTCCTCGCTCCCGCCAGCTGGGCCGCCGACGACGACAAGGTCCTGTTCACGATGGACCTGGTCGCCGGGGGCTCGCTGGTCCATCTGGTCGCGGACTACGGCCCCTTGCCGCCTCCGTTCGTCTGTACCCTGCTCGACCAGCTTCTGTCCGGGCTTGCCGCCGTGCACGCCGAGGGGGTCGTGCACCGGGACATCAAGCCCGCCAACGTGCTGCTGGAGGCGACCGGCAGAGCTCGGCCACGGCTGCGTCTGTCCGACTTCGGCATCGCGATGCGGCTGGGCGAGCCACGGCTGACGGAGACCAACTACGTGGTGGGGACGCCCGGTTACTTCGCGCCCGAGCAGATGCTGGGCGCCGAGCCGGACTTTCCCGCTGACCTGTTCGCCGTGGGTCTGGTCGCCCTCTATCTGCTGGAGGGTGCCAAGCCCGACGCCAAGGCCCTGATCGAGTACTTCGCGGAGAACGGCACACCGGCGGCTCCACGGGGCATCCCCGAACCGCTGTGGCAGGTCGTGGCCACGTTGGTGCAGCCCGACCCGCAGGCGCGGTTCCGTACCGCCACGGGGGCGCGCAAGGCGCTCGCCTCGGCCACCGAGCTGCTGCCCGAGCCAGGCCCCGAGGACGAGTTGATCGACGTCTTCGACCAACTCGGGCCGCTCCCGCAGGGGTTCGGTCCAGAGGGTCCGCTCGGGGCTACACCGGGAGTGCGCGCCGGCGACGTAGCGCTCCGGCCGGGCTCGACGGCCACGGGAGAACAACTCGGTCTGAGGGAAGCGCCGTTGGGGGCGCGTCCCGTCTCTGGCCTCACCCCTGGCCCTGTGTATGGCTCTGGTCGTGAAGCTGGCCATGGAGCCAGTACTGGGGCCGGCGCTGGCTCTCACCATCGGCCTGAGGCTGGCACTGGCACTGGCACTGGCACTGGCACTGGCACTGGCACTGGCACTGGCACTGGCACTGGCACTGGCACTGGCACGAGGACTGGGACTGGGCTCGGCCCCGTTCCTGGCTCGGACTCCGACTTCGGTTCCCGGCAATCAGGCCAGGACCAACACTCCGGGTCCGGGTCCGGGTCCGGGTCCGGGTCCGGCTCCGGGTCCGGCTCCGGCTCCGGCTCCGGCTCCGGCTCCGGCTCCGGCTCCGGCTCCGGGCCATGGCATCACGGCTCGGGCCCCCTGTCCCAGCGGCCCGTCTCCGGTGCGATATGGCCAGGTTCCGTCACCGATGGCGTACGCCCCGAGCCCGCCGACGATGACGGACAGCCGGGGTCTGTCCCCAGCGACGTACGGCCGAATCCCGCCGCCAGTGATGGCGCCGCACTCCCGCACCGCGCATTCGACCCCGTACCCCCACAGCCCTCCACGATGTCGGACACCGGAAGCTTCCATCTGCCCCCACCCCAGGCGGCCATCCCCCAGGCTCAGCCTCAGCAAGAGCCGCCCCAGCCCAAGCCCCAGGCTCAGCCCCACCAGGCATGGCACGAAACGCAGCAATACCCCACCCCCCACCAACCGCCACACCCGCCCGAGCAGCCGCCCACTCCCCCCACCGCGGTCGCGCTCCCGGCGCCAACTCCCCCCTACGCTCTGCCTTTCGAACCCACGCCCACGCCTACACCCACACAAGTGCCCTCCCCCCATCGGCCCGTCTCCCCGTCCGCCACGATGCCGCAGTCCGCTTACGCCTCTACTGGTTCATACACCGCTCGGTCCCCGCAGGTTCCGCCTCAGGCGGGTGCATTTTCGGAGCGTTACGCCGGGCGGGCGCGACCGCGCCCAGGACCTCCCGCGAAGGTGGCCATCCCCGTCCTGCTTCTCGCGCTGGCCTGCTTCGCGGTCGGTTTCTGGGCGTTGACCCAAATCTGAACGCAGCCCGCCCAGGCGGGCGACTCGCAACCGGTTCGTCGGTCCTACCGGTGCCGCGGCGCCCGATGGTCTCTCGGAGTCGATGTCCGCGGAGCCGGGACCGTGTCCGCTTCCTCCGGCACCGGCCTCACCCGCCGCCGCGCGACCACGGTCCACATGCCGAGCGCCAGCACCAGGACGCTCCCCGCGCCGATCCCACCCGCGGCCACCAGCTTCATCGTGCCGTTACCGCCACTACTGCCACCACCTGCGCCTTCGTCGCCCGCCGCGCCCTCAAGAGCCCCTGACGGAACGTCGAACGCGTCCTGGGGCTGCGCCCGCCCCGCGTACGTCGGTCCCGCCTGCGCGGCGCCGTCCACCCGTACACGCAGTGTCAGCCCGAACGGCCCGTCGCCGAACTTGTCGGCGACCTGCTCGGCGAGATGGATCACGAAGTAGTACGAGCCGGCGAACCGCATTGCGCTCACGCGGTCGTTGGGGGCGTAGCGGTTCTCGTAGGCGACAGGAGGCAGCGGATCGAGTGTGGAGGAGCGCTGGCTGCCGTCGTATCCGGAACCTTCGTCGTCGACGAAGCCGCGTACGGGGTTGTACAGGGACATGGCCAGTGCCGTACCCAGGTAGTCGTCGCCGCTGCTGTTCGAGCTGCCCAGTTCGGCGGTGGTGTAGAGCTGTTGTCCCCAGTCGACGGGCACCTTGTAGAAGAGCGTCTGTCCGGGGCTGATCGCGTCCTGCCAGACTCCCTGTTCCAGGCCGGTCGCCTGGGTGAAGCCAGCACCGCCCTTGCGGGACTCCAGGTCGCCCGCGAGGACGTCTGGTGAGGCGGAGTTCCACGTCTCGGGCGCGCTCGTCGAACCGGCCTTCTTCAGGCTGGGCTCCGACACATAGTTGAGTTCCAGGTCCCAGTCGCCGGAGGAGGAACCGGTCGTACCGCTGCGCTCGACGACCACGTAGTACGTCCCCGCCGTCCGGCAGGCGTACTGGTCGCTGCCGCTCTCACGCGACGCCCAGGCGGCAATGGGGTGGGAACTTTGGCTGGCACCGAAGTGAGTGGTCCCGGAGTGGGAGCAGTTGCGGCTGTTGCCGTCCTGCACGGACACCCTGACGCCGTCTCCGTAAGTGACCGCCTCGCCCGTCCTGGGGATGGCGGTGGCGGAGACGTACGCGTTGGACGTGGCATCGAGTTCGAGACGGTAGTAAACCTTGCCGTCCCTTCCTATGGAGCTCTTGTATGCCCTTCCTGGCTCCAGGCGTACGGAGTTGGTGGTGTCCGCGGCGCCTTCGACCAGGGTGGCGTCCTCCGCGAAGGCGTACGGCTTCGGCGTACCGGCGGCTCCCACCTGCGTACCGGAAGCTGCTGCCTGCGTACCCGTGGCTCCCACCTGCGTACCGGAAGTTGCCACCTGCGTACCGGCGGCGGTTGCCTGTCCCGGCAGTGCGATCGTCGCGCACAGGGCCGCTGCCGCGACCGTCGTCGCCGTAGTGGCCGCGAGCGCCCGGCCGTGCCACGACATCGCGTGCCACCGCACCCTGCGCCGCTCCATCGCGCGCCACCCCTCGTTGTAGGCCTATCCGTAGGCATGCCCTTCTTGCATGCCCTACGGCATGTCCGTAGGCGTACACACAGCCGTACGCACCACAGCCGTGGTCGCCCTGGATCGTGGCCCATCCTGCCCCGACCGCCACCTCGCTACCCGCACTATCCGGACGAGCGGCCGAAAGACCCCTCTCCGTAGTGCTCGAATTCTCCATCGCAATTCAACCGTTTGCTATTGAGAATCGAAGACTCCCGGGCAACACAAAACCCCGACCGCGAGGGCGGCCGGGGTCTGCTCTGAAAGTGTCGTCTCGACTGTTGTCGATCCTCACGAACCCGTGGGCACGGAGTCGGTCGCCTCCGTCCACAGATCCTGCTCGGCGCGATCCGCCTGGATCTGGCGGTACACGAGGAGCCCGCCGATGGCGGCCAGTGCGACCAGGAGCAGCTTCTTCACCGTGCGACCTCGTCTTTCCTTGACGTAGGGGGATCTCTAGCGCCCGACTATACACACCGACCGATATCGATCGGTGACCTGGATCGGCACCCAACTCCCGCCTGGGGCACAGCAGTAGAGCAGGGGCCGGCCGTCTTCTTCGCAGGGTCATCACACCTAACAGATGGTGACTTTCACTACTATCTCTCACTTCTCATCCCCTTTGCACCCATCCGGGTGGTGTTCATCTGAACATCAACGCGCCGGGGGCGTTGGTCCACCACTTCGCGGCCCGCATACACATCATGAGGAAAGTACGCAAATCGCCTGACCCGAAAGTGAGGGGCCATGACCCAGAACAAGGTCATGAAGTTGTGGACCGCCGTCATCACCGCCTTCGTCGCACTGTGCACTGCGCTCGGACTCGTCACCACCGCCTCGGCCGCGGCGGTACCGCAGACCGAGGGCACACGCAACAGCACGGCCTCCGTGACGGTGCCGGCGATGTCCTACTGGGCCTGGTCGTACAGCCGGGACCTGCCCCCCACGATGAAGCAACGCATCCGCGCCGAGGCCCACGGTTCCTCACCTAGCTGCCGCCACCGCCCGTCGGCCGATGAGGATGCCACGGCGGACCCCGACGCCTCCTGCGACGACCAGACGCCCGCCGAGATCGGCACGGAAGCCGTCACTCCCCTCCAGCGTTGAGCACGCGTCGCCACCCCACAGCGACATGCCCCTGACGTAGCGGCGAACTTGCGTACAAAGCCACACAGGGCGATGGCCCGGCAACTCGGACGAGTTGCCGGGCCATCGGCATACCGAGACATCCCCAGACATCCCCAGACCTGCCCCGAGACATCCCGAGGCCTGCCTTCGGGGTACCGACCCCCATCAGCCCGGACCGGCTCGACTGATGCCGGCGCTGGAAGCTACCGGTGGACAACTACCGCTGGAAGCTACCGAGGGACAGCTAGCAGTGGAAGCTGTCGACAGACGTCAAAAGACCCCCAGCCGCATTCGACTGGGGGTCTTCATGATGTGGGGCTAACAGGATTTGAACCTGTGGCCTCATCCTTATCAGGGATGCGCTCTAACCAACTGAGCTATAGCCCCGCCGCGCTTTGCGGTGTACGTCCCGCGCGCTGACCTCTGAAGATTAGCGCACGACGCGGCCAGTCCCAAAATCGATAGTCAACGGACGTTTGAGAGGCCGCCCGCTCGTGCTTACTCGTCCTCGGCCAGCGTCAGCTCGACGCCGCCGACGAAGCCGGCGGAGAGGTTGTAGATGAACGCGCCGAGCGTGCCGAGCGCGGTGGCGAGGACGACGTCGATGACCGCGATGACCGACGTGAACATCAGGACGTGCGGCAGGGAGAGGAACGACTGCAGGTCGAAGCCGTTCGACTCGTTCGAGCCCGTTGCCTCGGAGATGGTGCCGCCGACCGTCGAGAAGACGCCCATCGCGTCCATGACCATCCACAGCACCGCGGCCGCGACGATCGTGCAGATGCCAAGGGCGATGGAGAGCAGGAAGCTGACCTTCATCACCGACCACGGGTCGGCCTTGGCGACCCGCAGCCGTGCCTTGCGCGTCCGCGGCGTCGTGCGCGCGCCGGTGCGCGGTCGGCGGACCGCGCCCGAAGGCGGCTGAGCCGGGTACGCCTGCGGCGGGTGGTACGGCTGGGCGGGCTGCGACGGCTGCCGCTCCCCCGGCAACGGCGAACCGGGCAGTGGTGAACCCTGCAGCGGTGAGCCTGGCAGGGGCGAACCCTGCTGCGGCGTCCCCGCCACCGGCGAACCAGGTGCCGGCGGCGCTCCTGCCGGGGCCTCCCCGCCCATGTAACTCTGGGCCTGTGGGCCTCGGGTGTCCGTCACAGTTCCCCCCTGGGATCCATGAGAGTCATGGGAGTCAGTCACATCCGTGGCGGGGCCACGGCCGCCGTCCGTTTCCGTACCGGTCGATCCGGCGCCCGTGGCTCCGCTCACGATGAAACTCACTCCTCGCGCTACTCGGCCGAGGACGGCTCGCCCTCTTCCGTACCGACGGCCTCGACGCCTTCGGCGGTCTCGTCAACGGCGTCCTCGCCGTCGACTTCCTCCGCCTCGCGACCGGCCTCGGCGTTACGAGCGATACCGACGACGGCATCGCGCTTACCCAGATTGATCAGTTGAACGCCCATGGTGTCACGGCCCGTCTCCCTGACCTCGTTGACTCGCGTACGAATCACACCACCGGACAGCGTGATGGCGAGAATCTCATCGGTCTCCTCGACCACCAACGCGCCCACCAGGGACCCACGATCCTCGACGATCTTGGCGGCCTTGATACCCAGGCCACCACGACCTTGGACGCGGTACTCGGCGACGTTGGTTCGCTTCGCGTACCCGCCGTCTGTGGCAGTGAACACGAACGTACCGGGTCGAACAACATTCATCGAGAGCAGCTGGTCTCCCTCACGGAAGCTCATGCCCTTGACACCCGAGGTGGCACGGCCCATCGGGCGCAGCGCATCGTCCGTCGCCGTGAACCTGATCGACTGTGCCTTCTTGCTGATCAGAAGCAGATCATCTTCGGCCGAAACGAGTTCGGCTCCGATCAGTTCGTCGTCGGAACCGTCCTCCGTTTCGCGGAGATTGATCGCGATGACGCCGCCCGAACGCGGGGAATCGTAATCCTTAAGAGGCGTCTTCTTCACCAGGCCACCCTTGGTGGCCAGGATCAGATAGGGCGCCGCTTCGTAGTCGCGGATCGCGAGGATCTGTGCGATCTGCTCGTCCGGCTGGAAGGCCAGCAGGTTGGCGACGTGCTGGCCACGCGCGTCACGGCCGGCGTCCGGAAGCTCGTACGCCTTCGCACGGTAGACGCGGCCCTTGTTGGTGAAGAACAGCAGCCAGTGGTGCGTCGTCGACACGAAGAAGTGGTCGACGATGTCGTCCTGCTTCAGTTTCGCACCGCGTACGCCCTTGCCGCCGCGCTTCTGCGAGCGGTAGTCCTCGGTCTTGGTGCGCTTGATGTAGCCGCCGCGCGTGATGGTGACGACGATGTCCTCTTCGGCGATCAGGTCCTCCATGGACATGTCGCCGTCGAAAGGAATCAGCTTGGAGCGGCGGTCGTCGCCGAACTTGTCGACGATCGCGGCGAGTTCCTCGCTGATGATCTGCCGCTGACGCACCGGCGAAGCCAGGATCGCGTTGTACTCAGTGATCTTCGCCTGGAGTTCGTCGTGCTCCTGGATGATCTTCTGGCGCTCCAGGGCGGCCAGTCGGCGCAGCTGCATCTCGAGGATGGCGTTGGCCTGGATCTCGTCGATCTCCAGGAGGCCCATCAGGCCCACGCGCGCGATCTCGACGGTGTCACTGCGCCGGATCAGCGCGATGACGTCGTCGATGGCGTCCAGGGCCTTCAGGAGGCCACGCAGGATGTGCGCACGCTCCTCGGCCTTGCGCAGCCGGAACCTCGTACGGCGGACGATGACCTCGACCTGGTGCGTCACCCAGTGGCGGATGAACGCGTCGAGCGACAGCGTGCGCGGGACGCCGTCGACCAGCGCCAGCATGTTGGCGCTGAAGTTCGACTGCAGATCGGTGTGCTTGTAGAGGTTGTTCAGCACGACCTTGGCGACCGCGTCGCGCTTCAGGACGATGACCAGGCGCTGGCCCGTGCGCGAGGACGTCTCGTCGCGGACGTCGGCGATGCCGCCGACCTTGCCGTCCTTCACGAGGTCGGCGATCTTCTGCGCGAGGTTGTCCGGGTTGACCTGGTAGGGGAGTTCCGTGACCACCAGACACTGGCGGTTCTGGATCTCCTCGACCTCGATGACCGCGCGCATCGTGATGGAGCCACGACCGGTGCGGTAGGCCTCCTCGATGCCTTTTCGGCCCACTACTAGGGCGCCACTGGGGAAATCGGGGCCCTTGATGCGCTCGATCAGGGCGTCCAGGAGCTCCTCGTGGGAGGCCTCGGGGTTCTCCAGGTACCACTGGGCGCCGGCCGCGACCTCGCGGAGGTTGTGCGGTGGGATGTTGGTCGCCATGCCGACCGCGATGCCCGCCGAGCCGTTGATCAGCAGGTTCGGGAAGCGGGCCGGCAGGACGGTCGGCTCCTGGGAGCGGCCGTCGTAGTTGTCCGTGAAGTCGACGGTCTCCTCGTCGATGTCACGGACCATCTCCATGGACAGCGTCATCAGCTTGCACTCGGTGTACCGCATGGCGGCGGCCGGGTCGTTGCCCGGGGAACCGAAGTTGCCGTTGGAGTCCACGAGCGGCATCCGCATCGACCACGGCTGCGCGAGGCGGACCAGCGCGTCGTAGATCGAGGAGTCGCCGTGCGGGTGGTAGTTGCCCATGACGTCGCCGACGACGCGGGCGCACTTGTAGAAGCCCTTCTCGGGCCGGTAGCCGCCGTCGTACATGGCGTACAGGACGCGGCGGTGGACGGGCTTGAGACCGTCCCGTACGTCGGGCAGCGCGCGCGACACGATGACGGACATCGCGTAGTCGAGATACGAGCGCTGCATCTCCGTCTCGAGCCCGACGGGCTCGACTCGCTGGGCGATGGCGCCCTCTTCAGGCGTACTGGAAGTGTTCTCGTCGGCCATTGCTGGTGAAGATCCTTCCTGGTGCGGTCAGCTGAGACCGACTCAGATGTCGAGGAAGCGGACGTCCTTGGCGTTGCGCTGGATGAACGCGCGGCGCGCCTCGACGTCCTCGCCCATGAGGACCGAGAACAGGTCGTCGGCCTGGGCGGCGTCGTCGAGGGTGACCTGGCCGAGGACGCGGTGTTCCTGGTCCATGGTCGTGATGCGCAGCTCCTCGGCGTTCATCTCGCCGAGTCCCTTGAAGCGCTGGACCGAGTCCTCGCGGATGCGCTTGCCGGCCTGCTTGCCCAGTTCGATCAGCGCGTCACGCTCACGGTCCGAGTAGGCGTACTCGAAGTCCTCGCGGCCCCACTTGATCTTGTAGAGCGGGGGACGGGAGAGGAACACGTGCCCTGCCTCGACCAGCGGCCGCATGAAGCGGAACAGGAACGTCAGCAGCAGGGTGTTGATGTGCTGGCCGTCGACGTCGGCGTCCGCCATCAGAATGATCTTGTGATAGCGGAGCTTCTCGATGTCGAAGTCCTCGTGGACTCCGGTACCGAAGGCCGAGATCAGCGCCTGGATCTCCTGGTTCTGCAGGATCTTGTCGATCCGCGACTTCTCGACGTTGAGGATCTTTCCTCGGATCGGAAGGATCGCCTGGTACTGCGGGTTGCGGCCGGACTTGGCCGAGCCGCCGGCGGAGTCACCCTCGACGATGAAGATCTCGCACTTGACGGGGTCGTTCGACTGGCAGTCGGAGAGCTTGCCCGGCAGGGACGCCGACTCGAGCAGACCCTTGCGGCGGGTGAGGTCACGCGCCTTGCGGGCCGCCACGCGCGCGGTGGCCGCCTGGATGGACTTGCGGATGATGTCCGAAGCCTCGTTCGGGTTGCGGTCCAGCCAGTCCGTCAGGCGCTCGTGCACGACCTTCTGTACGAAGGTCTTCGCCTCGGTGTTGCCCAGCTTGGTCTTGGTCTGGCCCTCGAACTGCGGCTCGCCGAGCTTGACCGAGATGATCGCGGTCAGACCCTCGCGGATGTCGTCACCCGTGAGGTTGTCGTCCTTCTCGCGCAGCAGCTTCTTGTCGCGCGCGTACCGGTTGATCAGACCGGTCAGAGCGGCCCGGAAGCCCTCTTCGTGCGTGCCGCCCTCGTGCGTGTGGATGGTGTTGGCGAAGGAGTACACACCCTCGCTGTAGCCGCTGTTCCACTGCATCGCGACCTCGAGGGAGAGCATGCGCTCCTTGTCCTCGGCCTCGACGTCGATCACGGTCTCGTGGACGACCTCTCCCTTGCGGGAGTTCAGGTACTTCACGAAGTCGACGATGCCGCCCGCGTAGTGGTACGTGACGGACTTGACCTCGGCGATCTCGTCCGCACCGGCCTCGTCCGCACCGACCGTGGCCTTCGCCGACTCGCGCTCATCAGTGAGTTTGATGGTCAAACCCTTGTTGAGGAACGCCATCTCCTGGAGGCGCCGCGACAGCGTCTCGAAGGAGTAGTCGGTGGTCTCGAAGATGTCCGGGTCGGCCCAGAAGGTGACCGTCGTGCCGGTCTCCTCGGTCTCTTCGTGGCGCGCCAGCGGGGCGGTGGGGACGCCCAGCTTGTAGTCCTGCGTCCAGCGATAGCCGTCGGTCTTGACCTCGACGGCGACCTTCGTGGACAGCGCGTTGACGACGGAGACGCCCACGCCGTGCAGACCGCCGGAGACCGCGTAGCCGCCGCCGCCGAACTTGCCGCCCGCGTGCAGCACGGTCAGCACGACCTCGACGGCGGGCTTGCCCTCGGACGGGACGATGCCCACCGGGATGCCGCGGCCGTTGTCGACGACTCGCACGCCACCGTCGGCCAGGATCGTGACGTCGATGGTGTCCGCGTGACCGGCCAGCGCCTCGTCGACGGAGTTGTCCACGACCTCCTGCACCAGGTGGTGCAGGCCGCGCTCACCGGTCGAGCCGATGTACATGCCGGGTCGCTTGCGGACCGCGTCCAGACCCTCGAGGACGGTGATGGCGTTGGCGTCGTACGAGGCCGAGACCTCGCCGTTCGAGATCGCGGCCTCGGCGTTGACGCCGGCGTCGGTGGACGGAATGTTCTCGTTGGGGTTGCCGGAATCGGCCACGAAGCGCCCTTTCTGGCACAGCACAAGCCAAACTCCTGGCGGGTGGCCGGAGCGGCTGCGGCGTGTTGCGTTGGTAAGCCTTAGTCAGCGTTGCTCGGTGCGTCCCACAAGTGGGGCGGGATTAGCTTCCAGTCTACCGGTAGCGCCGACAGTGATGGGGGTTTGCCGGTACCTGAGTCCGCATGTGCCGCCCTGAACCGGTCTCGGCCGACTCCCCATATGCGGACCCAGGCCCAAAGAGGCTTACAGCGGCACTCAGCGCTTCCGGGTGTCAACCCTTGGCTACTGCCGAGTCAGGTCGGCGTTCGCAACCGCACCCGGTCAACCGTTGCCGACGGTTCCGGCCTGTACCGATCACCCGTAGGTGTCGCCGGGACCCTTGCTTCCAGGGGCACGCAATGGACCGAAGCGGCGGGGGGGACCTCCGGGACCCTGCACCTTGATCAGCCGCACCGTGCCGTGTCCGAGGTCCTGATTCAGCCGTTTCACCAACTCCGGGGCGAGCAGGCGCAACTGGGTCGCCCAGGCGGTCGAGTCGCACTGCACGGTCAGTACCCGCTCGGCCGGGTCGTCGTCGTACCGCAGCGGAACACAGTGCTTGGCCAGGTCGTCGCCGACGATCTCCGGCCAGCGGCCCATCACGCCGCCCACCGCGGCCGGGGTCTCCCAGCCGCGCTCGGTGAGCAGCCGGTTGATGGCAGCGCCGAGCGCCATGGGGTCGCGCCCGTCGGAGTGCGCGCCGGAGCGCAGACCGCCACCGCGCCGCGCCTGCTTCTTCTGCTGTGCCGCGTCACCACGCGCGCGTGCCTGTTCCTTCGCGGCGCGCAGGGCCACCCGCGCGAGGTCGACACCGGACGGTTCGGGAGTCTTGGGGGCCGCCGCCGGGTCGGGTGTGTTCTCCGTCATACGCGCTCCACCTCGCCCTCGGAAACGGAGTACCGCGTCCCCGCCAGGACGCCGGGTACGTCGTCGTCGACCGCGGCGGTCACCAGCACCTGCTCGCCCGGAGCGACGAGTTCCGCGAGGCGTTCCCTCCTGCGGGTGTCCAGCTCTGCGAAGACATCGTCCAGAACCAGTACCGGCTCGTTGCCCTCGGACCTGAGCAGGTCGTACGAGGCCAGGCGCAGCGCCAGCGCGTACGACCAGGACTCGCCGTGTGACGCATATCCCTTCGCGGGCAGCTGGCCGAGCTTGAGCAGCAGCTCGTCCCGGTGCGGGCCCACCAGGGTGACGCCCCGCTCGATCTCCTGCTTACGGGACTCCAGGAGCGCGGCCATGAGCTGCTCGTACAGCTCCTCGCGCGCGTGGCCCACGATTTCGGGCGACGAGGGCTTGTACTCCAGGGCGATCGGGCCGCCGCCGGGCGCCAGCTGCTCGTACGCCTTGTCGGACAGCGGCTGGATCGCAGAGACCAGGTCGAGCCGCTGTGCGAGCAGCTCGGCGCCCACGCGCGCGAGGTGCTGGTCCCAGACGTCGAGCGTGGACAGGTCCATGGTGCGGCCGCCGTGCCGTCGGGCCAGCGCAGCCGACTTCAGGAGCGTGTTGCGCTGCCTGAGGACACGGTCGTAGTCGGAGCGGACACCCGCCATGCGCGGGGAGCGGGCGGTGATCAGCTCATCGAGGAAGCGGCGCCGCTCGCCGGGGTCGCCCTTGACGAGGGCGAGATCCTCGGGAGCGAACAGCACGGTACGTACGATGCCGAGCACGTCACGGGGTCTGACCTGCGAGGACCTGTTGATGCGGGCGCGGTTCGCCTTGCCGGGGTTCAGCTCCAGCTCGATGAGCTGCTGGCGCTCGCCCTGGCGGACATTGGCCCGGATGATCGCGCGGTCGGCGCCCATGCGCACCAGCGGGGCGTCGGAGGAGACGCGGTGGCTGCCGAGGGTCGCGAGATAGCCGACCGCCTCGACGAGGTTCGTCTTGCCCTGTCCGTTGGGGCCCACGAACGCGGTGACGCCCGGGTCGAGCGGGACCTCGACCCGGGCGTAGGAGCGGAAGTCGGCCAGCGACAGATGCGTGACGTGCATGGTCGTTCGCCGACCTCCCCCAGGTTGTGGATCCGCGGGCCCTTGGCCTGTGGATCTGTGGATTACTTCTTCTCGACGGCGTGGCCGCCGAACTGGTTGCGCAGTGCCGCCACCATCTTCATCTGCGGTGAGTCGTCCTGGCGGGATGCGAAGCGGGCGAAGAGTG
>NZ_JBFBEA010000050.1:0-34470 GCF_040683495.1 Streptomyces sp. NPDC093544
GGCGTTTGAGGACGAGGCCGTTCAGGCCGACAGCGGGGGTCTGGGGGCGGCAGCCCCCAGGAACAAGGGACGGGTAGGGGCGGAGGGGGCGAAAAAACACCCCCGGCCCCCGCCCCCGGCCCGCGCCCCGGGTCACCGCCCCTGAAGGCGAGCCGCCAGCTCCCGTATCTCCGGAAGCCGGGCCGTCAGCGCGGCCCCCGGGCAGCTGGTCATGAACCCGTCGTTGTGCCCGGCAAGCGTGGGCAGCACGGCCGAAGTCCCGGCCGCGTACCGCGCGAGGTCGTTGCTGGACACGAGCCGCACCGTGGCCCGCGGATCGACATCGGACAGCCCCAGCTTCCACGCGGCAAGCGCGGCGATCGCATCCGTCATCGCCCGCGGCACCGGCGTCCCCGCCGTGAACGTACCGATGGCCGCGACCCCGGTGGTGCGATGGTTGAAGCCCTGCGCGTGCGCCCCGGTGACAGGCCGGTCGACACCCCCCGCACGGCCCTCGTAGATCGTCCCGCAGCGGTCGACGAGGAAGTTGTAGCCGATGTCGTCCCACTGCCGGGCGCCGGTCTGGCCGGCGTACAGATAGCGGATGATGCGGGGCGCGTCCGCGCAGGCGTATCCGTTCGGCGAGTCGGTGTGGTGGACGAAGACGGCGACGACCCGGTCGTCGTAGCGGGCGGGCGGCTGTTCGTGGGTGCTCTCGGCGTCCAGCCAGCGTGACCGCGGCACGATGGGCGGTCTGGCCGCGGGGTGGACCACGGCGGGCCTGGCCGCGACCGGCGACCGCGCGGCACTGTCTCCCGTACGGCCCACCCAGACGGCGCACATGACCAGCGCCAGGACGGCGACAAGCCCGGGAACGCAGGCGAGCAGGACAACAGCCGCCCGCGGCAGCGGTACCCCCCGTGCGGGAAGCAGGCGGCGCACCGCACGCCGCGCCCGCCCCCCGCCCCGTATTCGTTCCCCCCGCGTCTTCTGGAAGACACGCATGCCCTCACCCTGACCCGGATCCACGACCCCCGCGATGTGTGTTGTGCCACCCGGTGGAACGGAAGTGGAACCATCGGCCCGGTCCGGGACGTTTTTAGAGATCCAGGCACGCGTGCGTGCCTGATCACTGGGCCCGCGTCACGCGTACTAGGGGGCCCGAGAGAAAGGCGGCGCCGTGGACGTGCTCGACCTCCTGCTGTTGCTGGTGATCCTGGCCTACGCGGCGTCCGGCTACCGTCGCGGCCTGGTCGCCGGCTGTGTCTCGCTGGCCGGTTTCGTGGGCGGCGCCGTCATCGGCGTATGGGTGCTGCCCTGGATGATGGAGCTGGTGACGCCGGGGACACCCGGGGCGACAGTGACGGCTGTGCTGACGGTCCTCGTGCCGGCCGCGGTGGGCCACGAGCTGATGGGGAGGCTGGCGCTGAAGCTGCGCCGAGAGCTGGACCGCGGGCCGCTGCGGGTGGCCGACGGAGTCGGCGGGGCCGCGGCGAACACGGTGGCCGTGCTGCTGGTGGCGTGGGTGGCGGCGAGCGTCCTGGGTGCCTCCTCGTCCGCCGTCGTCACGCAGTCGATCCGCAACTCCGCGCTGCTGGGCGCCGTACAGGACACGATGCCGGAGACCACGCCGACCTGGTTCTCGCGTGCGACCTCGGCGCTCACCGAGGCGGGCTTCCCGCAGGTCTTCAACCCCTTCGAGAACGAGCCGGCGGCAGGCGTCGCGAAGCCCTCCGGGGACAGCGTCACGGCCGCCGCGACGGCCGCCGCCAAGCTGAGCACGGTAAAGGTCGAGGGCGTCTCGGGCAACCAGGGCCGCGAGGGCAGCGGCTTCGTGTACACGTCCGAGCACGTGATGACCAACGCCCATGTGGTGGCGGGCATCGACCAGCCGACCGTACGAGTGGGCGGCGTGAGCCGCGCGTACGAGGCGACGGTGGTGCTCTTCGACCCGCAGAAGGACGTCGCGGTCCTGTACGTCCCGGGACTCAAGGCGCCCGTACTGCCCTTCGACGACAGCGCCGAGCGCGGCGACTCGGCGGTTGTGGCGGGCTACCCGCAGGACGGTGGCCTCGACCTCCAGGCGGCCACGGTCGCGAGCCGGATCGACGCGACCGGCCAGAACATCTACAGCACGGGCACCGTCACCCGCGAGATCTACTCGATCCGCTCCACCGTCCGCCCCGGCAACTCAGGCGGCCCCCTCCTCACCACCGAGGGCAAGGTGTACGGAGTCGTCTTCGCCCGCTCCACCTCCGACGCCGAGACGGGTTACGTCCTGACGGCCGACGAGGTCGCCGCCGACGCCCGGCAGGCGGCGAACGCCACGGCGCCGGTGGACACGGGAGGTCTCATCTCCTCCTGAGGCCATCGCGCCCGCCGGGCCGTGGATCGCCGTGGGCCGCCGTGGGTCAGAGAGAACGCCCCATGAGTACGTCATCGACGTACCCGCCGTCGAGCAGGAACTCCTCCGGCAGGATTCCCTCCACCACGAACCCCTCGGACTCGTAGAGCTTCCGCGCCGGGGTGTTGTGCCCGAGGACACGCAGCGTGAGGCGCCGGGCCCCCTGCCGCCGGGCCTCCTCCCGCACGGCGCCCAGCAGCGCCCGCCCGACCCCGGCACCGCGCGCCTCGTCCGCGACGACGAGTCCCTGGATCTGGCGGACATGGGAGTTGCAGGGGAGCGGAGTGGGGAACCCCAGCCGGACGTAGCCGACGACGTCCCCGCCGATCTCGGCGACGAGATGATCCCGCGGGCCGAACCGCTCGTTGTAGAAGGGTTCGTACGGCGCACGCGGGCGCGGTGTGACGGCGTGCAGCGTGGACCAGGCGGCGCGGTCGAGTCGGCCGAGCGTGTCCTCGTCGTCGTAGGTGGCGAAACGTATATGCGGAACCGGCATGAGGATCACTGTACGGCGGCCGTACGGGCCCCTTACGGTGATTTTCCGGCCGGCGCGGCAGGATGGACCCATGAGCGAATCACCCCTTGCCCCCGGTTCCCGCGTCGCGATCGCCGGTGCGTCCGGCCTGATCGGTTCGGCGCTGACGCGCTCCCTCACCTCGGACGGACACGAGGTGATCCGCCTCGTCCGCCGCGCGCCCGGCGGGAAGGACGAGGTCCAGTGGGATCCCGAGAATCAACGGGTCGACACCGCGCGGCTGGAGGGGTGCGCGGCGGTGGTCAATCTCGCGGGGGCCGGCGTCGCTTCGCGGTACTGGACGGCGGCGTACAAGGAGAAGATCCGGCGTAGCCGGGTGCTCGGCACGACGACGCTGGCCGACGCGGTCGCCTCGCTCGACTCGCCGCCACGGGTCTTCGTCAACGGCAGTGCGATCGGGTTCTACGGGGACACCGGTGATCGGGCGGTGGACGAGTCGGCGCCGGCCGGGGGCGGCTTCCTCCCCTCTGTCTGCGTGGAGTGGGAGGGGGCGACGGCCGCGGCCCAGGAGGCGGGTGTCCGCACGGTCTTCGCCCGTACCGGGCTGGTGGTGGCCCGCAAGGGCGGGGCCTGGGGGAAGCTCATCCCGCTCTTCAAGGCGGGGCTCGGCGGGCGGCTGGGGTCCGGCGGCCAGTACTGGAGCTTCGTCTCGCTGCACGACGAGGTGGCGGCGATCCGGCATCTGATCGACACCGAGTCGCTGTCGGGTCCGTTCAACCTGACGGCGCCGGAACCTCTCACCAACCGTGAGATCACCGAGGCGATGGGGCGCGTCCTGCACCGGCCCACCATCTTCGCGACCCCGGCGCCCGTTCTGCGCCTCGCCCTGGGCGACATGTCCAGCGACATCCTCGGGAGCCAGCGCGTCCTCCCGACCCGGCTGCTCGAATCGGGGTTCAGCTTCGCGTTCCCGACGATCGAGGGGGCGCTGCGGGCGGCGCTGCGCTGAGGACGGGTTTTCGCCCCCTCCGCCCCTACCCGTCCCTTGTTCCTGGGGGCTGCCGCCCCCAGACCCCCGCTGTCGGCCTGAACGGCCTCGTCCTCAAGCGCCGGACGGGCTGAAACGGCGGCCCCTGTGGGTGGGTGGGGGATCGGGACGGCACTGGCTCGTCCTCAAGCGCCGGACGGGCTGGATCGGCGGCTCCTGTGGGTGGGTGGGGGATTGGGATCGCACTGCCTTGTCCTCGAACGTCGGGCGGGCTGGAAGACTTCCCCCGGCCGGTGTGTGAACACCCGCAGTCGGAGCTGTAGTTCAGAGCCACAGTCATGCCGCAGGTGGTTCACAGATTTCCCAGAGCCGGGCCTCCTACCGTTGCCGTACGCACTGACTGGAGGTGGGGAGCATGATCAGCAGCAGTCGTAGGGAGCGGGAGACCCCGGAGAAAGGGGCCGACTGGGCCCGGGCCGTGCGCGGGCCGTGGACGGTGCTCTGCGCGGTGGTGACGGTTGTTCTGGGACCGGCCGCGATCACGGCGTCCGCCCTCGACCAGGCCAACGCCGCACCGATGTACCACGCGGTGAAGGTCGAGCAGACGCAGGCGTACATCCCGTCGGACCCGGGCCGCCGGAAGACCATGGCGACCTGAGGTTCAGCCCTTGAACCGTTCCCACAGCTTGGGATAGCGCTCCGCGAGGGCCGACTCGTTCTCGAAGTCGAGCGGTGTGCCCTCCGGCTCGGGCGGCGCGGGCGGAATGCCCAGATCCGGCGCGACGACGCCGGTGAGCTGTTCGTATGCCTCGTCCGCCGCGTAGCCCAGTTCCTCGCCGTCGCCGTCGATCTCGTCGTCGAAGTCGTCCACGAGGTCGGCGAGGGAGTCCGGGTCGTGCACCGCGCCCTCGAAGACCTCCCGGCCCTGGCCGATCAGCCAGCACCGGAAGAAGTCGAAGGCGTCGTCACTGGCGCCGTCCAGCAGCACCCAGGCGGCGCCCCACAGATCCCAGCGGTAGGCGCGGTTGTAGCGGTACTCGAAGTGCCGGGCGAAGTCCAGGACCGAGTCCGGGTCCAACTGGATGAGCCGTTCGATGAGCAGGTCGGCCTGCTCGTCGGGGTCGCCCTCGGCGGCCTCACGGGTCGCGTCCACCAGCTCCCAGAACTCCGTCTCGTCCATCACGGGTCAAGCATCGGGCCTGGAGGGGAGGGACGCACGCCGGGTGCCGCAGATTGTTATGCGTGCACATGCCGAAGGTAAAACCACCGGGTTCGTGCGGTTTTCGAGGACGCCTTGTCGGATGGCCGAGACGGGCGGGTGGGAGGCCCGTCGCGGAGCGGCGGAGAAGGGTGCTGGGGGAGCGGGGCGAGTCGGGTGGATGGGTGGGACAGCCGCCGCGGAGCGGCGGGGATCGGTGCCCAGGACGGGCGGTCACCGGTACAGAGCGGCCAGCCGAGCCGCGTCCCCCGCGAAGCGGTCCCGCAGCGCCGCCGGGGAAAGTATCTCCACCTCCGGCCCGAGCCCCATGAGCTGGGTATGGGCAACCTCTTCGGACTCGACGCCGAGGGTGAGAGTCACCCAGCCGCTGTCGTCGGGTGTGCCACCGGCGGACAGTGCCTCCCGCACGGACGTGGGATCGACGACGTACGGAAGTCTCCGCACGCCCACCGGAGACAGCCGTACGACGACCTCCGCCCGCAGGATGGACCGGGCGAACTCCTCGGCCCGCTCCGTCCAGAATCCCGGCAGGTCGAAGTCCTCGTCCCGGCTGAAGCGGTCCTCGGGGCCGTCCACCGCCGTGAACCGGTCGATCCGGTACACCCGGAAGGTCCCGGCCTCCGGAACCCGCGCGCACAGGTACCAGACGCCAGCCTTCAGCACGAGCCCGTACGGCTCCAGCTCCCGTTCCGCCTCGGCCACCCCGCGCCGGTAGCGCGCGGTGATCCGCCGGTCGTCCCACACCGCGTCCGCGACCGCGGGCAGCAGCTCGGGCGCCTTGGGCTCGCTGAACCAGGCGGGCGCGTCCAGATGGAACCGCTGAGCGGCCGTCCGTGAGGCGTCCCGCAGGGAGGGAAGCAGCGCCGCGGACACCTTCAGCCGGGCCGCCGAGGCCGCGTCCTCCAGGCCCATCTCGCGCAGCGCCCCCGGCACCCCGCTCAGGAACAGCGCCTCCGCCTCGCCGCGCGCCAGCCCCGTCAGCCGGGTCCGGTAGCCCCCGACCAGCCGGTACCCGCCGGTCCTGCCCCGGTCCGCGTACACCGGGACCCCCGCCTCCGACAGAGCCTGCGCATCCCGGGTGACCGTCCGTTCGGACACCTCCAGCTCCCGCGCCAGCTCGGCGGCGGTCATCGACGGCCGCGACTGGAGCAGCAGCACCATCTTGATCAGGCGGGCAGCGCGCATACGTCCATGATGCCGGGCCCCACCGACAGCGAAGGGGCACGGCAGCAGCCGTACCCCTTCACACCAAGTCAGACGGTCAGGCCCTACAGGCCGTACCGCTCCCGCGCTTCCTTCACCGCCGTGGCCTTGACCTCGCCACGCCGTGCGAGCTGCGCCAGCGCCGCGACGACGATCGACTCCGCGTCGACGCCGAAGTGGCGGCGGGCGGCGTCACGGGTGTCGGACAGACCGAAGCCGTCGGCACCGAGCGAGGAGTAGTCCTGCTCGACCCACTGCGCGATCTGGTCCGGGACCTGGCGCATGTAGTCGGAGACCGCGAGGACCGGGCCCTCGGCGCCGTGCAGCGCCTGGCGGACGAACGGCACACGCTCATCGCCGCGCAGCAGCGCCGCGTCCGCGTCCAGGGCGTCACGCCGCAGCTCGGTCCAGGAGGTCGCGGACCACACGTCGGCGGCCACGCCCCACTCCTCGGCCAGCAGCTTCTGCGCCGCGAGGGTCCAGTGGATCGCCGTACCGGAGCCGATGAGCTGGATGCGCGCGGCGTTGGCGGCCGGGGACAGCCCCGCCGACTCGGCCGTGTTGAAGCGGTACAGGCCCTTGACGATGCCCTCGTCGATACCGAGTCCGGCCGGTTTGGCGGGCTGCGGGATCGGCTCGTTGTAGACCGTCAGGTAGTAGAAGACGTTCGGGTCCTCGCCGGGCGCCGCCTCGCCGTACATGCGGCGCAGACCGTCCTTGACGATCGCCGCGACCTCGTAGGCGAACGCCGGGTCGTACGACATCGCCGCCGGGTTGGTCGCCGCGATGACGGGGGAGTGGCCGTCGGCGTGCTGCAGGCCCTCGCCCGTCAGCGTGGTGCGGCCGGCCGTGGCGCCGACCAGGAAGCCGCGGCCGAGCTGGTCGCCGAGCTGCCACATCTGGTCGGCCGTGCGCTGCCAGCCGAACATCGAGTAGAAGATGTAGAAGGGGATCATCGCTTCGCCGTGCGTCGAGTACGACGTCGACGCGGCGATGAAGTCCGCCATGGAACCGGCCTCGGTGATCCCCTCGTTGAGGATCTGACCGTCCTTGGCCTCCTTGTAGTACATCAGCTGGTCGCGGTCGACCGGCTCGTACGTCTGGCCCTTGGGCGAGTAGATGCCGAGGGACGGGAAGAGCGACTCCATGCCGAAGGTGCGCGCCTCGTCGGGGACGATCGGCACCCAGCGCTTACCGGTCTGCTTGTCGCGGACCAGGTCCTTCACGAGACGGACGAACGCCATCGTCGTCGCCACGTTCTGCGAGCCGGAACCCTTGTCGAAGGACGTGAACGTCTTGTCGGCGGGGGCGGGCAGCGGAGCGAGCGCGTGTGTACGGCGGGCCGGGGCAGGGCCGCCGAGGGCCGCACGGCGCTCCTGGAGGTAACGGACCTCGGGAGCGTCGGCGCCCGGGTGGCCGTAAGGAACGACACCGTCCACGAACTGGCTGTCGGAGATGGGCAGTTCGAGCAGGTCACGCATCTGCTTGAACTCGTCCACCGTCAGCTTCTTCATCTGGTGGTTGGCGTTCTTCGACGCGAAGCCCGCGCCGAGCGTGTGGCCCTTGACCGTCTGGGCCAGGATCACGGTGGGCACGCCCTTGTGCTCGACGGCCGCCTTGTAGGCCGCGTACACCTTGCGCGCCTCGTGACCACCGCGCGAGAGGTGGAAACACTCGAGGATCTTGTCGTCGCTCAGCAGCTTCGCCATCTCGACGAGCGCCGGGTCCTTGCCGAAGAAGTCCTGGCGGATGTAGGCGGCGTCGCGGGTCTGGTACGTCTGCACCTGGGCGTCCGGTACCTCGCGCAGCCGGCGTACGAGCGCGCCGGTGGTGTCGAGCTGGATCAGCTCGTCCCAGGCATTGCCCCACAGCGACTTGATGACATTCCAGCCGGCACCGCGGAACTGGGCCTCCAGCTCCTGCACGATCTTGAAGTTGGCGCGGACCGGGCCGTCGAGGCGCTGCAGGTTGCAGTTGATGACGAAGGTCAGGTTGTCGAGGCCTTCGCGCGAGGCCAGCGCGAGTGCTGCCGTCGACTCGGGCTCGTCCATCTCGCCGTCACCGAGGAACGCCCACACGTGGGAGGCGGACACGTCCTTGATGTTGCGGTTGGTGAGGTAGCGGTTGAAGCGCGCCTGGTAGATCGCGGAGAGCGGGCCGAGGCCCATGGACACCGTCGGGAACTCCCACAGCCAGGGGAGGCGGCGCGGGTGCGGGTACGAGGGCAGGCCCTCGCCCCCGGACTCCCGGCGGAAGTGGTCGAGGTGGTGCTCGGTCAGCCGGCCGTCGAGGAAGGCGCGGGCGTAGATGCCGGGGGAGGCGTGGCCCTGGATGTAGAGCTGGTCACCCGAGCCGTCCCCCTCCTTGCCCTTGAAGAAGTGGTTGAAGCCCGTCTCGTAGAGCCAGGCCGCGGAGGCGAAGGTGGCGATGTGGCCGCCTACGCCGTATTTGCTGCCTCGTGTCACCATCGCGGCCGCGTTCCAGCGGTTCCACGCGGTGATCCGGTCCTCCATCGCCTGGTCGCCGTCCGCGACGGGTTCGGCGGCGGTGGGGATGGTGTTGACGTAGTCGGTCTCAAGCAGCTTGGGCAGCGCGAGGCCGTTGCCCTCGGCGCGCTCCAGTGTGCGGCGCATCAGATACGCGGCACGGTGCGGCCCGGCCGCCTTGGTGACGGCGTCCAGGGAGGCCTGCCATTCGGCGGTCTCCTCGGGGTCGCGGTCCGGGAGCTGATCGAGCTCGCTCGGCTGGATTGCGGTGGGGTCGGTCATTGCGCCGCCTTCCGGATGCGGAGGGGGGTTCCCTCGTCGGTAAGGGGTTTTCGGGTGCCCTTGATGTCTTTGGCAGGACAGGGCGGCGGGCTCTGGTAGAAGCCCGGGGAGACTCTAACTCCCTGATCGATGATCGATCAAAGAGTTCCAGGCAAAACCTCTCTCCATCGAGAAAGTCGGCACGGGGTGCCTTCGAGGCAGGCACGGGGTGCCTTGGATTCAAAGGGTTTTCCCAGGTGAGCGCGGGTGCGCTCCGCTGTGTTCGGCGTCTCAGGCGCGCGGCGCGCAGCCCAGCACATGCGCCTTCACGAGGTCGGAGATCAGCGGATCCCGGCGGCGGAAGGCGTCCACGAGAGCCTCGTGCTCCTCCGCGTACGACTGCTGTACGGTCCCCAGCCAGCGGATGGACAGGGCCGTGAACACCTCGATGCCCAGACCCTCCCAGGTGTGCAGGAGGACCGAGTTCCCGGCGGCCCGCACCAGCTCCCGGTGGAAGGCGACGGTGTGCCGCACCTGGCCGGTGCCGTCGGCCAGCCGGTCGGCCTCGTAGAGCGCCGTGACGTGCGGTTCCAGGGCCGAGCAGTCCTGGGCGAGCCGCTCGGCCGCCAGCTCCGCCGCGATGGCCTCCAGGCCGGCCCGTACGGGATAGCTCTCCTCCAGGTCGGCGGCGGTCAGGTTCCTCACCCGTACGCCCTTGTTGGGCGCCGACTCGATCAGCCGCAGCGACTCCAGCTCGCGCAGCGCCTCCCGAACCGGCGTCTGGCTGACCTCCAGCTCGGTGGCGATCCGCCGCTCCACGATCCGCTCGCCCGGCTTCCAGCGCCCGCTGACGATCCCCTCCACGATGTGCTCGCGGATCTGTTCGCGCAGCGAGTGGATGACGGGCGCGGTCATGAGGGCTCCTTTGCAGGGGGCGTGCCGGCCCCTGTGGGCGTTTGACGTTTAGACAATAAGGCCGCGCCCCTGTCGAGGAGAGGCGCACAGGGGCGCTTTCACGCAGGTGAGACGAGACTTACACGCTGGCAGAGCGGGCGCCTTTGTAAAGACCCGTACCGGGTGCGGTGCGGAGGCGTCACGTCCGTGTCACCCCGTGAACTCGCGGGGCTCGCACGGCGTGGGGGTCGGCACAGGGGTCGCCGTCAGGGGCACCCCTGGGTGCGTCAGGGGGATGACATGAACGAGCGCGGGCTTCGCTGGGTGATGGCGGCAGGGGTGGCAGGGCTGATCGTGAGCTTGACGGGATGCCGGCAGACGGCCACGGGGGCGGCGGAGCCGAGCGGCGGTACACGGACCGAGAGCTCCGCCTCGGCCCTTGCCGGCATGGCGGGGCAGCAGTCCGCGGGCTCCGCCGGCGCATGCGTCTTCGTCAAGCCGGACGGCGCGCAGAAGTTCGGGCACGTGGGCTGGGGCTTCCGGATCACGGGCACCAATCGCTGGGTCTACGGCGCGGTGGAGAACCCGTCCGGCAAGCTCTACACGCCGCCCGGCGGCGACATCGGCGCCTGGCACGCGGAGGGCACGTACACCCGCATGCTCAGCGACATGTCCCGGGACGCCTACTACCCGGGCAGGTCGGAGCACCCGTACAGCCGCTACCGCTGCACCGGTTCCGCGAAGAGCGATGTGCAGGCCGCCCGGGCCATGATCCGCGAGGTCGAGGGGCGCGGCTTCCTCGTCGGCCGGGACCCCAAGACCGGGAAGCTCAGCTCGTGGGACTGCCTCGACGCCACGTACGACGTCCTCAAGGCGTACCGGACGCAGCGGCTGACGCGGGCGGCGAAGCTGTCGATCCCGAATGTGTGGGTGGAGACGCTGTGGGGCTGGTCCGACAAGACGCTCAAGCCGCGCTAGGGATTGTCGGGCAGGCAAGCCGCGCCAGGGATTGTCGGGCAGGCCCCGGCAACGCGATGCCCCCGCCCGGAAGTTCCGGACGGGGGCATCGCACAAGCGGTGTGGCTACAGGCCGAGCTCGACCTCGAACTCGCCCGCCTCCAGGATCGCCTTGACCGCGGTCAGGTAACGGGCCGCGTCGGCGCCGTCCACCAGACGGTGGTCGTAGGAGAGCGTCAGGTACGTCATGTCGCGGACGCCGATGACAGTGCCCTCTTCCGTCTCGATGACGGCCGGACGCTTGACGGTGGCACCGATGCCCAGGATCGCGACCTGGTTCGGCGGCACGATGATCGTGTCGAAGAGCGCGCCGCGCGAGCCGGTGTTGGAGATGGTGAAGGTCGCGCCGGACAGCTCGTCCGGTGTGATCTTGTTCGCCCGGACCTTGCCCGCCAGCTCGGCGGTGGCCTTGGCGATACCGGCGATGTTCAGGTCGCCCGCGTGCTTGATGACCGGGGTCATCAGGCCCTTCTCGGAGTCCACCGCGATACCGACGTTCTCGGTGTCGAAGTAGGTGATCGTGCCCTCTTCGACGTTGATCCGGGCGTTGACGGCCGGGTGGGCCTTCAGCGCCTGGGCCGCCGCCTTGACGTAGAACGGCATCGGGGAGAGCTTGACGCCCTCGCGGGCCGCGAAGGAGTCCTTCGCCTTCCCGCGGAGCCTCATCAGGCGGGTGACGTCGACCTCGACGACCGAGGACAGCTGGGCCTGCTCGTGCAGGGCCTTCACCATGTTGTCGCCGATGACCTTGCGGATGCGAGG
Organism: Streptomyces sp. NPDC093544; assembly: GCF_040683495.1. NCBI lineage: Bacteria > Bacillati > Actinomycetota > Actinomycetes > Kitasatosporales > Streptomycetaceae > Streptomyces > Streptomyces sp. NPDC093544. The sequence goes on from NZ_JBFBEA010000050.1 coordinate 11,689, forward strand.
CATCTTGACGGTCTGGCCGCGGAGCGGAGAGACCTCCAGGGTCGGCGTCTTCCTGGCGGCGGAGGCGGCCGGGGCAGCAGCGGCCGGAGCCGGAGCGGCGGCGGCCTTCTTCGCGGCCTCGGCGGCGGCGATGACGTCCTGCTTGCGGATACGACCGCCGACGCCGGTGCCCTTGACGGTGCCCAGGTCGACGCCGTTCTCGGCGGCGAGCTTGCGCACCAGCGGGGTCACGTACGCGCCGTCGTCACCGGAGGTCGCGGCGGGCGCCGGGGCCGGGGTGACGGGGGCGGGCGCGGCCTTCGCGGGCGCCGGAGCGGCGGCCTTGACCGGAGCCGGAGCCGGAGCGGCAGCGGCCGGAGCAGCGGGGGCCGGAGCCGGGGCGGCAGGCGCGACCGGAGCCGGGGCGGGAGCCGCGGGGGCGGCCGGGGCAGCGGCAGCCGGAGCGGCCGGAGCTGCCGGGGCGGCCGCGGCCGGAGCCGAGCCGGGAGCGCCGACGACGGCCAGCTTGGCGCCGACCTCAGCGGTCTCGTCCTCGCCGACCACGATCTCCAGCAGTACGCCGGCGACGGGCGACGGGATCTCGGTGTCGACCTTGTCCGTGGAGACCTCGAGCAGCGGCTCGTCCTCCGCGACCTCCTCGCCGACCTCCTTCAGCCAGCGGGTGACGGTGCCCTCGGTGACCGACTCGCCCAGTGCGGGCAGTACGACGTCGGTACCGGAGGCGCCACCTGCCGGAGCGGCGGGGGCGGCGGCGGGGGCCGGAGCGGGGGCGGCCGGAGCCGCGGGGGCCTCGGCGACGGGGGCCGGAGCGGCCGCGGGAGCGGGCTCCGCGGCCGGAGCCGGGGCGGCCGCGGGCGCACCCGTGCCGTCGTCGATGACGGCCAGCTCGGCGCCGACCTCCACCGTCTCGTCCTCGGCGACCTTGATGGAGGCGAGCACACCGGCGACGGGCGAGGGGATCTCGGTGTCGACCTTGTCGGTCGACACCTCCAGCAGCGGCTCGTCGGCTTCGACGCGCTCGCCCTCGGCCTTCAGCCAGCGGGTGACAGTGCCCTCGGTGACGCTCTCACCGAGCGCCGGAAGGGTTACGGAAACCGCCATGGTTTCGGTTGCTCCTTAACGATGGTGCGGAAGTCTGTGGTCGTCGCGCCCAGGTGCGACGCGGTGACTGACGTACGGCCGGTGACTGATGTACAGCCGGGGCCGGTCAGTCGTGCGAGTGCAGCGGCTTGCCCGCGAGGGCCAGGTGGGCCTCGCCGAGCGCCTCGTTCTGCGTCGGGTGCGCGTGGATGAGCTGCGCGACCTCGGACGGCAGCGCCTCCCAGTTGTAGATCAGCTGGGCTTCGCCGACCTGCTCGCCCATACGGTCACCGACCATGTGGACGCCGACCACCGCACCGTCCTTCACCTGGACGAGCTTGATCTCGCCCGAGGTGTTGAGGATCTTGCTCTTGCCGTTGCCCGCGAGGTTGTACTTCAGAGCGACGACCTTGTCCGCGCCGTAGATCTCCTTGGCCTTGGCCTCGGTGATACCCACGGAGGCGACCTCCGGGTGGCAGTACGTCACCCGGGGGACACCGTCGTAGTCGATCGGAACGGTCTTGAGACCGGCCAGACGCTCCGCCACCAGGATGCCCTCGGCGAAGCCGACGTGCGCGAGCTGGAGCGTCGGGACCAGGTCACCGACGGCGGAGATGGTCGGGACGTTCGTGCGCATGTACTCGTCGACCAGGACGTAGCCGCGGTCGAGCGCGACACCCTGCTCCTCGTAGCCCAGACCGGCCGAGACCGGACCGCGGCCGACGGCGACGAGCAGCAGCTCGGCCTCGAACTCCTTGCCGTCGGCGAGGGTGACCTTGACACCGTTCTGGGTGTACTCGACCTTCGAGAAGAAGGTGCCCAGGTTGAACTTGATGCCACGCTTGCGGAACGCGCGCTCAAGAAGCTTGGAGGAGTTCTCGTCCTCGACCGGAACGAGGTGCTTGAGTCCCTCGATCACCGTCACGTCGGTGCCGAAGGACTTCCACGCGGAGGCGAACTCGACGCCGATGACGCCGCCGCCGAGCACGATCGCGGACTGCGGGACGCGGCCCAGGACCAGCGCGTGGTCGGAAGAGATGATGCGGTTGCCGTCGATCTCCAGGCCCGGCAGCGACTTCGGCACGGAGCCGGTCGCCAGAAGCACGTGGCGGCCCTGGATGCGCTGGCCGTTCACGTCGACCGAGGTCGGGGAGGAGAGACGGCCCTCACCCTCGATGTACGTCACCTTGCGGGAGGCGATCAGCCCCTGCAGACCCTTGTACAGGCCCGCGATGACGCCGTCCTTGTACTTGTGGACGGCCTCGATGTCGATGCCCTCGAAGGTGGCCTTGACGCCGAACTGCTCGCTCTCGCGGGCCTGGTCGGCGATCTCGCCCGCGTGCAGCAGTGCCTTGGTGGGGATGCAGCCATTGTGCAGGCAGGTACCGCCGACCTTGCCCTTCTCGATCAGGGCGACGTCCAGGCCCAGCTGAGCCCCGCGGAGCGCCGCGGCGTAACCGCCGCTACCGCCACCGAGAATCACTAGGTCGAAAACGGTGCTGGCGTCGTTCGCCACGTCACGTCCTCCATGCATGTGCGCCGTACGCCGGTCAACTGCGACCGGGCGGCGGCTGGTGTGGCCGCTCTTTCTCCGGCCCTGTGGTGGGGGCCCTGTCCTGCCGAGAACCCATCTTCGCACTTGTCGGGGGCGAGCGAGACGCCGGGCCGGTGTGTGACTCGTCCCACCTGGTTCGCCAAGGGCTCGCCAAGGGTTCGTCAAGGGGACAAAACGGCCCCGGGGTGACTTGTCACCCCGGGGCCGCCTTTCACGCGACCGACCTAGCCGAGATCGCCCGCGGCGGTCAGCTCGGCAAGACGCACCAGCGTCCGCACCGCCGACCCCGTACCGCCCTTGGGGGTGTAGCCGAAGGGGCCGGACTCGTTGAAGGCGGGGCCCGCGATGTCCAGGTGCGCCCAGGTGATGCCCTCACCCACGAACTCGCGCAGGAAGAGACCGGCCACCAGGCCGCCACCCATCCGCTCACCCATGTTGGCGATGTCGGCGGTGGGCGAGTCCATCCCCTTGCGCAGGTGCTCGGGCAGCGGCATCGGCCAGGACTCCTCGCCGACCTCCTCCGCGGCCTCCACGATCGACGCACGGAACGCGTCGTCGTTCGCCATGACACCGAACGTGCGGTTGCCGAGCGCCAGCACCATCGCCCCCGTCAGCGTCGCCACGTCGACGATCGCGTCCGGCTTCTCCTCGGACGCCTTCCACAGCGCGTCGCCGAGGACGAGACGGCCCTCGGCGTCGGTGTTGAGGACCTCGACGGTCTTGCCGCTGTACATGCGCAGCACATCACCGGGGCGGGTCGCGGAACCGGAGGGCATGTTCTCGGCCAGCGCGAGCCAGCCGGTGACGTTGACCTCAAGACCCAGGCGCGCGGCGGCGACCACGGCCGCGAAGACCGCCGCCGCACCGCTCATGTCGCACTTCATCGTCTCGTTGTGCCCGGCGGGCTTGAGGGAGATGCCGCCGGAGTCGTAGGTGATGCCCTTGCCGACGAAGGCGAGGTGCTTCGTCGCCTTGGCGGAGGTGTACGACAGCTTCACCAGGCGGGGACCGGCGGCCGAGCCCTTGCCGACGCCGAGGATGCCGCCGAAGCCGCCCTTTTCGAGCGCCTTCTCGTCGAGCACCTGCACCTTGATGCCGTGCTCCTTGCCGGCCGCGCTGACGACGGCGGCGAAGGACTCGGGGTTGAGGTCGTTCGGCGGGGTGTTGATGAGGTCGCGGGCGCGGTTGAGCTCCTCGGTCACGGCGGTGGCGCGCGCGATGGCGGCCTTGTACGCCGCGTCGCGGGGCTTGCCGCCGATGAGGGCGACCTCGGCGAGCGGGGCCTTGCCGTTCTTGGCGCCGTTGCCGTTCTCCTTGTACGCGTCGAAGACGTACGCGCCGAGGCGAGCGCCCTCGGCGACGGCACCGGCGTCGGCGGCGTCGGTGATCGGCAGGGCGAACGCGGCCTTCTTGGCACCGGCGAGGGCGCGGGCGGCGGCACCGGCCGCGCGGCGCAGCGCCTCGGCGCCGTACGTGTCGTCCTTCTCCGGGACCGCTCCCAGACCGACGGCCACGACGACCGGGGCCTTGAAACCTGAGGGCGCGGGCAGCTTCGTCACCTCGCCCTCGGCCCCTGAGGCACCGAGAGTCTCCAGGATGCCGGCGAGCCCGCCGTCGTACGCCTTGTCCACGGCCTCGGCGCCCGGTGCGACGACCAGTCCCCCTGACTTGGATGCAGGGCCCTTCGCGACACCGACGACGATGGCGTCGGCCCGCAGACCGGACGCTGCGGCGGTGCTGAGAGTGAGAGCAGTCACGGTGGTGAAATCTCGCTTCCGTTGAAATTGCTGCGGCCGAATGAGGGTGGGTCGACCGGGCCCGGCAATCGACCCTGGGTCCGGCCCTGAGGGCGGGCCTCACCGGGGCAGGGCAAGTGCCGGTGCCGAGCCTACGCTCGGGGCAGGGTCCAACTCATACCGGCGGGTGTTCACCGCAGAGTCGCGGCGATGTCGATCTTCCGCCGCTCGCTCCCGGTGATATCGGACGCACTGTCCGTGTCGTTCCTGGTGGGGAACCGGGTTCAGCCGAGTGACAGCACCACGAGCGCTGTCGTGGCCGCCGTCTCGGCCAGGCCGCCGAAAACGTCGCCGGTGATCCCGCCGAAGCGGCGCGCGCAGTGGCGCAGCAGCAGTTCGGCGGCGGCGCAGGCGGCGAGCACCGCGAGCGCGGTGCGCACGAGGTCGTACGTCCCGAGGAGCGCCCCCGCGCCGGCCGCCGCGGCGGTGACGACGGCCGCCACCAGCAGGGCCCCGCGTAGCGGCACCGTGCCCGCGACCGCCGCGCCCAGACCCTCGGGGCGTGCGGGTGGCACTCCGGTGCGGGCGGCCAGGGTGAGCGCGAGGCGGGCCGCGGTCGCCGAGACGACGGCAGCGAGCACGCCCCGGGCCCAGGAGTCGTCGTACGCCTGGAAGAGTGCGGCCACTTGGGCGAGCAGTACGAAGAGCAGGGTGATCACGCCGAACGGGCCGATGTCCGACTGCTTCATGATCCGCAGCGCGTCCTCGGCGGGCTTGCCGCTGCCGAGGCCGTCCGCGGTGTCGGCGAGCCCGTCCAGGTGCAGACCGCGGGTGAGTGCGGCCGGTACGGCGGCGGTGGCCACGGCGGCAAGGAGCGGGCCCACGCCCATCGCGAGCAGCGCCACGCCCACCAGGGCCGCGCCCGCTCCGACGACCAGCCCGGCCAGCGGCGCGCACAGCATCCCGCCGCGCGCGGCCTCGCGGTCCCAGCGGGTCACCGTCACGGGGAGCACGGTGAGGGTGCCGAAGGCGAAGCGCAGGCCGTCGGAGAGAGGGGTCTTGGACACCGGCGCAGGTTATCCGGCCATACGAGGAGCGCCTGCGGCGGCGGGCGACGGTCGTGGATAAAGTGCGCAATATGGGTCATTGGTTGCACCGGAACATCGTCGAGCCCGGGAAACTGCCGCTTCTGCTGGCGCTCGCCTCGTTCGTGCTGACCTTTGTGATCACCCGGGTCATCGTCCGGCTGATCCGGGCGGGCAAGGGCCCGTTCGGCAACGTGAAGGCGGGCGGTCTGCACATCCACCATGTCGTCCCGGGCGTCGTACTCACGGTGATCGGCGGTTTCGGGGCGGTGGCCAGCGGCCGGCACGGCTTCGGGGCGGCCGCTTTCGCCGTGGTGTTCGGGATCGGCACGGGCCTGGTGCTCGACGAGTTCGCGCTGATCCTGCATCTCGACGACGTCTACTGGACCGAGGAGGGGCGCAAGAGCGTCGAGGTGGTCGTGGTCACGGCGGCCCTTGTGGGTCTGATGCTCGGCGGTTTCCTGCCGTTCGGCGTCAACGACCTCAGCCAGGGGGAACTCCAGGACCGCGGCGGCGTGGTCCTGAGCATCCTCGTGAACTTCGCCTTCGCCCTGCTCGCCCTCGGCAAGGGCAAGGCCCGGATGGCGATTTTCGGCGTCGTCGTCCCGTTCGTCGCGCTCGTCGGCGCGATCCGGCTGGCCCGCCCCGGCTCGCCCTGGGCCAAGCGCTTCTACCGTCGCAGGCCGCGCGCCCGGGCGAAATCCACCCTGCGCGCCTACCACCACGACCGCCGCTGGGCGGGCCCCCGCCGCACGCTTCAGGACTGGATCGGCGGCAAACCGGACCCCGAGCCCGTCCACTCCCTGCCCGGCGGCCGGTGACGCGCCGCGCCCCATCCGGCCCAGCGGGCCCACCGGTTCATCCCTGCGTACTCACCTCCGTGACTCCAGGTGCTTGCGGTGCAGCCATTTCGGCAGGCCCGGCGCTTCCAGGAACCCCTCGGCGCGCGCGGACGCGACGCCGATGCGCAGCAGGTCCGCGCTCTTCTCGAAGAGCAGGAACCGCGGCTCCCAGATGGGCCGGTACTTGGCGTTGGCGCGGTACAGCGACTCGATCTGCCACCAGCGGGAGAAGAAGCTGAGCAGGGAGCGCCACAGCCGCAGCACCGGCCCCGCGCCGAGGCGCGCGCCGCGTTCGAAGACCGAGCGGAACATGGCGAAGTTGAGCGAGACCTGGGTGATGCCGATCTCCTGGGCGCGGCTCAGGAGATCGATCACCATGAACTCCATCAGCCCGTTCTCGGCGTCGCGGTCACGCCGCATGAGGTCGAGGGAGAGCCCGTGGGGCCCCCACGGCACGAAGGACAGCACGGCTCTCAACTCGCCTTCCCCGTCAGCGCATTCGAGCATCACGCACTGCCCGTCGCCGGGGTCGCCGAGCCGTCCGAGGGCCATGCTGAACCCGCGCTCGGTGGCCCCGTCGCGCCAGTCGTCGGCGCGCTTCAGGAGGTACGCCATCTCGTCGGCCGGGATGTCCTGGTGACGCCGGATCCGCACCTCGTACCCGGCGCGCTTGACCCGGTTGTAGGCCTGCCGGACGGTACGCATGGCCCGTCCGTCGAGTGTGAACTCGGCGGTCTCCACGATGGCTTCGTCGCCGAGTTCGAGGGCGTCCAGACCGTGCCGGGCATAGACGGTGCCCGCCTCCTCGCTCGCGCCCATCACCGCCGGGATCCAGCCGTGCTCGCGCGCCTCGGTGAGCCAGGGCTCGATGGCGCCGGGCCACGCCTCCAGGTCGCCGATGGGGTCGCCGGAGGCCAGCGAGACTCCGCCGAGTACGCGGTAGACGACCGCCGCCTTGCCGGTCGGCGACCAGACCGCGCTCTTCTCGCGGCGCAGCGCGAAGTAGCCCAGCGAGTCCCGGTCGCCGTATCGGTCGAGCAGCGCCCGCAACCGCGCCTCGTCGTCCTCGGTGAGCGGGTCGAGGGCGCGGCGGGAGCGGAAGGCCGCGTAGAAGACAGCGAGGATCAGCAGGGTGCTGAGCACGTTGATGGTGACGTCGACCCAGTTGGGGGTGGTGATGCCGGGGAAGCCGGCGTCGTCGGCGGCGACCGAGACGAGGCGCAGGAGGCCGTAGCGCCAGCGGGCCAGAAAGGTCGAACGGTGCGCGTCGTGGGCGTGGTTGGTGACCGTCACCAGGAGCGCGGCGAGCAGTGAGGTGACCAGCAGTCCGCCGATCCCGACGGCCGCGGCCAGCTTGGGGTTCGACCGGTCGCCCTTGGCGTAGAACTCCCGGCGGCCGACGACGAGCGACGCCACGAAAGCCGCTGTCAGGACGAACGAGATCCAGTTCTGCGGGTACCGCCGGATCTCGGGGAACGCCAGCGCGAAGGCGAACAGCAGCAGGAACAGCACGCTGAGGATGAGGTTCAGGATCCACGCGGCCCGCTTGCGCCGACGCATGGTGATCGCCAGGAACATCGTGAAGACGCCGGACGCGAATCCCGCCGTCAGCAGATACGGGGTGAAGTAGTTCTCGGTGTTGTGCCGTCGGAGGTCCTGCCCGAGGGAGACCCACACAGCGCTCAGAAAGTTCACGAACGTGACGACACGCAAGTACCAGACCGCGAAGGCGGCGGCCCGCGGGGCGGCGCCCCGCCCACGCTCGGCGTCAATTCGGGCATATCCCATAGAGGGGGATGATATGGGGCGTCGAGTGGGCTGGAGTCAGCCCCTCCGGCGTTTGAGGAGCGGGGTCTGGGGCGGAGCCCCAGGAGGAAGGGACGGGTAGGGGCGGAGGGGGCCGAAAACCCCCTGCCTCGGCTACTCCGCTTCCTTCTCCTGACTGCCGGAGAGCTCTTCCTGATCGAAGCCCTCTTCCTGCTCGGAGTCCGCTTCCTGGACGGCGGTCTCCGGCGACGGCTTCTCCGGAAGATCCGCCGCCAGCGCGGCCGCCGCCTGGACGAGGGGGAGCGCGAGTAGCGCGCCCGCACCCTCGCCGACCGTGACCCCATGGTCGAGCAGGGGCTCCAGGGCCATCCGGTCCAGGGCCTTCGCCTGGGCCGGCTCCCCGCTGTTCTGGCCCGCCAGCCACCAGTCCGGCGCCCGGAAGGCGACCCGCTGCCCGACCAGGGCAGCGGCGGCCGCGACGACCCCGTCGAGGATCACCGGCATCTTCCGCACCGCGCTCTGCAACAGGAACCCGGTCATCGCCGCGAGATCGGCCCCGCCGACCACCGCGAGCAGCTGCAGCTGATCCCCGAGCACCGGCCGGGCCCGCCGCAGGGCGTCCCGCACGGCGGCGCACTTGCGCATCCACGCGAGGTCGTCGATGGCGAGTCCGCCCCGCCCGGTGACCACGGACGCGTCGGTCCCGCACAACGCGGCCACCAGCACCGCGGCCACCGTGGTCCCGCCGACGCTGATGTCGCCGAGCACCACGAGATCCGTACCGGAGTCCGCCTCCTCGTCCGCGACGGCGACCCCGGCGAGGAACGCCGCCTCGGCCTCCTCCGGCGTCAGCGCGTCCTCCACGTCGATACGGCCCGAACCGCGTCGCACCCGATGCCGTACGACCTCGTCGGGCAGCCCCTGCGGCGCGCTGTCCAGCGCCATGTCGACCACACGCACCGGAACGCCGAGCCGGCGGGCGAGGATCGACGCCGGGCTCGCACCCTCGAGGACCGACCGCACCAACTGGTCGGCGCTGCCCGCGGGCCGTGCCGACACGCCGAGTGCGGCGATCCCGTGGTCGCCCGCGAACAGCACCGCTCGCGGGTGCGCGATCGGCCGTACCGGCACCACGCCCTGCGCCGCCGCCAGCCACTCACCGAGGTCGTCGAGGCGGCCCAGTGCTCCGGGCGGCACGATCTGGCGCTCCCGCCGCGCCTCGGCGTCTCGGCGGACGCCTCCGTCGGGGCGCTCGATCAGATCGGTGAAGTCGTCGAGATTAAGCGAGCTCATTCGCCGAACAGTACCGGCACCGATCGAACACGTCCGCGCCACGTCGGTGCACCGGAGATCGCCCTTTAATACGTACCTTTTATGTCGGATTGTCGTGCGGCTCGTCGTCTCCCACAGGAGCAAGTCGTCCCCCACAGGAGCAACAGGAGCGCTCATGCCCCCCACCCCGCAGTCGACCGCAGAACGCCGGGCCGCCTGGCTGAGCGAACTCGCCCAGGGCACCGACCGGTTCCATGAACCGCGCCGGGACGACTGCCCCTGGTGCGGCTCGAAGCGGCTGCGCACCCGGCTCCGTACGCCGGACCTGCGGCAGCGCAAACCCGGCACCTTCGTCGTCGACGAGTGCGGGGACTGCGCCCACGCCTTCCAGAACCCCCGGCTGACCGCGGAAGGGGTGGCCTTCTACCACCGGGACTACCGCCCCGACCCCCAGGCCGAGGCATCCGAAGGACTCGCCGACCGCATCCTCGCCGCCCGCGCCGGACGCGGACGCCACCTGGCCGCCGCCCGCGCGATGCTGCCCCACCCCGAGCCGGAGAGCTGGCTCGACGTCGGCACCGGGCACGGGCACTTCCCGGCGGTGGCCAAGGAGCTCCACCCGTACACCGCCTTCGACGGCCTCGACCCCACCCGGCGCGTCGAGAAGGCGCGGGCCGCCGGGCGGGTGGAAGAGGCGCACCGCGGCCGGCTCACCGACCCGGAGATCGCCGAGCGGCTGCGCTCCCGCTACGACGTCGTCAGCATGTTCCACCACCTGGAGCACACCCCCGACCCGCGCGAGGAACTGCGCGCCGCTCTGACGGTGCTGCGCCCCGGCGGGCACCTCCTCGTCGAAGTCCCGGACCCCGACTGCGCGTTCGGCGCGCTGCTCGGCAAGTGGTGGGTGTCGTACGGCCAGCCGCGCCACCTCCATCTGATGCCGCTGCCCAACCTGCTGGCGGAGCTCGAATCGCTCGGCTGCGAGATCGTCTCGACGGACCGCCGGGAACCGCACATCCCGTACGACCTCTCAGGCGCCGTCGCCCTGGCCCTCAGCCGCGTCCTGCCCGGCCTCGACGCCCCGTGGCGTCCCGCGCCGCCCACCGCGCTGCAACGCCGCCTCCGCACGGCCCTGACCCGCGCGTCCGTCCCCCTGCTGGCCTCGGCCGCCGCCCTGGACCACACGCTCGCCCCACTCTTCCGCCGCACCCGCTTCTCCAACGCGTACCGCATCATCGCCCGGCGTTGAGGCTTTACACCGCTCCGCGGCGCGCCCCTCACCCACTCCGTGGTCCCGGCATCCGGCCGCTCCGCGACCCATCACCCCCGCAGCGCGAGAGCCTGCCCCGCCACCACCAGCAGCACGTGCTCGCATTCCGCCCCGAACCCCGCGTTCAACCGCCCCAGCTCGTCCCGGTAGCGCCGGCCCGAAGCCGTGGCCGGCACGATCCCCGACCCGACCTCATTGGAGACGGCGACAACCGTGCGGCGCGTCCGTCGCACGGCGGACGTCAGTTCCTCCACCCGGGCCCGCAGCGCACGCTCCCCGCCGCCGGACCACTCCGCGTCGTCCCAGGCGTTCACGGAGTCCATCGCGTCGGTCAGCCACAGGGAGAGGCAGTCGATGAGCAGAGGGGGGCCGTCCACCTCCAGGAGGGGGACGAGGTCGCAGGTCTCGGTGGTGCGCCAGGAGCCGGGGCGCCGCTCGCGGTGGGCGTGCACGCGCGACGCCCACTCGTTGTCCCCGTTGCGACAGCCGCCCGTCGCGACGTACAGAACGTCCGGGAAGGCCTCAAGGCGGCGCTCCGCCTCCACCGACTTGCCGGAGCGCGCGCCGCCGAGCACGAGGGTGCGGCGCGGTACGTCGGGGACGTCCTCGTAGACACCCACGTCCAGCGTCGTCCCGTCCGGCACGGCCCGCGCGCCGGCCGCCGCGAGGCGCCGCCGCAGTTCGCCGCCCGGCGGTACGTCGTGGTCGAGATGCACCGCGATCACGTCCGTCGCCGGGCCGACGGCGCCCACCGCGCGCAGTTTCGCGAGGCCGTCCGGTCGCCCCACGACATCGGCGAGCACCATGTCGTACGCCGGGTCGCCCTTCACGTCGAGGCCGGCGGGCGCCGCGCCGGGCGGCAGATACAGCAGCCGCTGCCCGTCGGGTCCGGTCACGGCGTACCCCGTGCCGGGCGCGTCCATCGGCACCGCCCGCACCCGGTGCCCGGTCAGCAGCGCCAACTCCCGCCCGTCGGGCACCCGGCCGGGCTGCGGCAGCCCGGCCGGCACCTCGACCGCGGGGCCGTCGTGCGGGTGCGAGAGCAGTACCTGCCGTACGCCGCCCAGTGAGTGTCCGGCGCGGGCGGCCGCGAACGCCGCGCCGGGGGTGAGGTCGAGCAGCAGCGTGCCGTCCACGAGCAGCGAGGTCGCCGCCCGCGCGTGCTCGCCGAGCGCGGTCGCGCAGGCCGCGCAGGGGCAGTCGGGGCGGGGCAGGCCCGCGGGGGCGCCGGTGCCGAGCAGAGTCAGTTCCACGGAGATGATTTTCGCGTGTCCCCGCAGGTCTTGCCCGTCCGACTAGGCTTCGGGCAGGAGTCGGATCTTGTCCGGCTTCCGCTGTGCAGTGTGCTCATATCTGGGAGGCGTACATGGCGGCATGGACGTGGCGGTTCGAGAAGGCCGACGGGACAGAGGTCCAACCCGTGGTGCAGCCCGAGGAGTTCACCACACAGGGGGACGCCGAGTCCTGGATCGGCGAGGTGTGGAAGGAGCTCCTGGAGGGCGGCGCGGACCAGGTGTTCCTCTTCGAGGACAGCACGCAGATCTATGGGCCGATGAGCCTCCAGGCGGCTTCGGAGGCGTAGGCCGGTCGGGGTCGCCGGGCCTGCGCGCCGCTTCGGCGGCGTAGGCAGGCCGCGGTGGCGACGGGTGCCGGGGCGCGCTGCCCCGGCACCCCGCGTGTCTTCTGCCTTACTGCTCTACTGCTCTACTGCTCTACTGCTCGCCCAACGTCACATCCACCGTCTTCTCGCTCCCGCCCCTCGTGTACGTCACCGCCGCCTTGTCGCCCGGCTTCTCGGCGGCGAGCGCCTCGGAGAGCGAGGTGATCGTGGTGATGTCGGTGTCCCCGAGCTTGGTGATGATGTCGCCGGGCTCGATGCCCGCCTTGTCGGCCGCGCCGCCGCTCTTCACCGCGACCACGGCGACCCCCGCGGCCTCGATGTCGTCGTCGACGACCGTACGGGCCGTGACGCCGAGGGCGGCCCGGCCCGAGTCGGTGACCTTGCCGTCCTTGATGATCTGGTCGGCGACCTTCGTCACCATCGACGCGGGGATCGCGAAGCCGATACCGGGTGCCGTGCCGCCTCCGAGGTCGGGGTCGGTCGCGGCGAGCGTGGGAATGCCGATGATCTGACCGTTGAGATTGACCAGTGCGCCGCCGCTGTTGCCCGGGTTGATCGCCGCCGAGGTCTGCACCATGTTCGCGATGGTCGCGCCGGTCCCGCCGCTGCTGCTGCCCTCGCTGACGGTGCGTCCGGTCGCCGACACGATGCCCTGCGTCACGCTGGACGACAGCCCGAGCGGTGACCCCATCGCCAGCACGATCTGGCCGACCTCGACCTTCGAGGAGTCCCCGAAGGACGCCGCCTTCAGCCCGTCCGGCACCTTGTCCAGCTTGATGACGGCGAGATCCTGCTCCGGGTAGGCGTACACGAGGGTCGCCGTCTGCTCGTCCTCGTTGTTGGCGGTCGTGACCTTGAACGTCTTCTCGTCACCGACCACGTGCGCGTTGGTGACGATGTGCCCGTTGTCGTCATACACGACCCCGGACCCCAGATCACTGCTGGCCTGGATCTGCACCACCGACGGCAGCACGTCCTTGATCACCTTCAGGTAGTCGTCCTGGAGGTCACTGGACGCGGCCGGGGCCGCCGCCTGCGTCGTCGTGCCGTCCTTCGCTGGTGAGGACCCGGAACCGGACGAGCAGCCGGAGAGCAGGACGGCGGAGCAGGCGAGCACCGTCAGGGGAACGTACAGACGAACGCGGGCGCGAGCACGGTTACGGGAAGCATCCATGCCCGAAGTGTCCCTTTGGGGGGCTCGGCCCGACCTGCGGTGCGCACCCGAACGGGTCGGTGGTCAGCCCCGCACTCCGCACAGGTGCAGCAACGCCGCCACCTGACGATACGGATCGGTCCGCCCGGCCCGCTCCTCAGCGGCCAGGAGACTGTCCAGGTCCGCGGGTACGGAGGCCGAGTCGGTCACGGTGTCCGTGAAGACCCGCACGCCGTACCAGGCGTGCAGGGGCGCGCCGATCCCGGCGAGAGTCGACGTGAGTGTGGAGAGCCGGTCGGCGCGTACGGCGAGACCGAGCCGGTTGGTGTACGCGGTGGTGTCGAAGGCCGTCGCCGCCGCCACCCAGTCCCCGGACAGCCCGGGCCGCATGGCCAGCGCGTCGGCGTTCCGTACGAGCAGGGAGAGCAGCCCGCCGGGGGCCAGCATCCGAGCCAGGCCCGCCAGCAGCGGATCGGGCTCCTGTACGTACATCAGTACGCCGTGGCACAGCACCACGTCGAAGCTTCCCGGCAGGAAGTGGACACCCGTCTCGCGCCCGTCGCCCTCGATGAGGCGTACCCGCCCCTGGATGCCCTCGGGCTCGGCGGCCAGCGCTTCCCGGGCCACGGCGAGCATCTTCGCGTCCTGTTCGAGGCCGGTCACCTGATGCCCGGCCCGGGCCAGCCGCAGCGCCTGCGTGCCCTGGCCCATCCCGACGTCGAGCACCCGCAGGCGTTGCCCGACGGGAAACCGCCCGGCTATCTGCTCGTCGAGCTGCCGGGCGACCAGCTCCTGTCGTACGACATCACGCAGTCCGCCCAGCTTGCTCAGCCAGGCATCCACCGCGCCCCCGGAGAAAGAAGCCGCGCTCAGGGCCGCTCTCCGCGCTTGACCTGCGGCTTCGGCAGCCGGAGTCGACGCATCTGGAGGGTGCGCATCAGCGCGTAGGGGACCGCGCCCTTCTTGGGCAGGTCGGGGTAGCGGGTGGCCAGCTGCTTCTTCAGACGGATCGCGATGCCGACCGAGTCGACCACGATCATCAGGATGACCACGAGCCACAGCAGCAGCGCGATGTTCTGCAGCGAGCCCACCTGCACCATGCTCAGCACGAGGATGACCACGGCGAGCGGCAGGAAGAACTCGGCGATGCAGAACCGCGAGTCCACGAAATCGCGAGCGAACTTCCGCACCGGCCCTTTGTCACGGGCGGGCAGATAGCGCTCGTCACCACTGGCCAGCGCCGCGCGCTGCCGCTCCATCGCGGAGCGGCGGTCGTCGCGCTGCCGCTTGGACGCCTCCTTGCGCGTCGTCGGCGTATTCGCCACGCTCCGACGCTGGGTCTGGGCCTCACTGCGCTTGGGCGTGGGGCGGCCCTTGGGGGCCTGCGGATCACGGGTCTGCTTGGAGTCGGTCACGCCCGCCTTGTCGGCGGTGGCCTTCTCTTCCTTGGCGCGGCTACGAAACACAAAACCCAAGGGTACGCGGTGTGCGCGCATGGACATCGTTCGAGTGGGGAACGATCCGGCAACACCGTACGTCTGTACTGGGAAAGTACTGGGACAGAGGGGACGTTGCGCACGGTTTCGCCGGGTGGGCCCGCAGGAATTCCCCAGGTGTTCGTCAGGAACCCCTGGTCAACCCCGAGGTCCACCTACTCCCTACGCCGGAGCGGTGCCGTTCGCAGTCGTCCTTGGGGATGAGCGCATCCGTCCCCGAACAGTGCGGTAATGGATGCAGGGCCCGTACTGTGGGTTCTGTTGCAGTACCTGGAGCTGGAGTCCGTCAGAAGGGGGCGCGCGAAGCCCATGAGCGGTGTCATGAAGCGTATGGGAATGATCTTCCGCGCGAAGGCGAACAAGGCCCTTGACCGGGCCGAGGACCCGCGCGAAACCCTCGATTACTCGTACCAGAAGCAGCTGGAGCTGCTCCAGAAGGTGCGCCGCGGTGTCGCGGATGTGGCGACCAGCCGCAAGCGTCTGGAACTGCAGCTGAACCAGCTCCAGAACCAGTCGACCAAGCTGGAGGACCAGGGCCGCAAGGCGCTCGCGCTCGGCCGGGAGGACCTGGCCCGCGAAGCGCTGTCGCGCCGGGCCGCGCTCCAGCAGCAGGTCACCGACCTGGAGACGCAGCACACCACTCTCCAGGGCGAGGAGGAGAAGCTCACCCTTGCGGCGCAGCGCCTCCAGGCCAAGGTGGACGCCTTCCGCACGAAGAAGGAGACCATCAAGGCCACGTACACCGCCGCCCAGGCGCAGACCCGGATCGGGGAGGCCTTCTCCGGCATCTCCGAGGAGATGGGCGACGTCGGCATGGCGATCCAGCGTGCCGAGGACAAGACCGCGCAGCTCCAGGCGCGGGCCGGTGCGATCGACGAGCTGCTCGCCTCCGGTGCGCTCGAGGACTCCTCCGGGCTGGCGAAGGACGACATCCAGAACGAGCTGGACCGGCTCTCCGGTGGTACGGATGTAGAGCTGGAGCTGCAGCGTATGAAGGCCGAGCTGGCCGGTGGCTCCGCGAAGCCTGCGATCGAGGGCGGTACGGGTCAGGGGCAGGGTCAGTCGCAGTCCCAGCCGCAGGACACGCCCCGCTTCGACAAGCAGTAACAGGCGGTAACAAGCGGTAACCCACGCCTTAGGAGGGCGACATGATCGTACGGATCATGGGGGAGGGGCAGGTGAGGCTGGACAACGGCCACCTCACCGAACTGAACAAGCTGGACGACGAGCTGCTCGCTGAGATCGAGAGCGGTGACCAGCCCGGCTTCCGCCGCACCCTCGGTGCCCTCCTGGAGGAGGTCCGCCGTCTGGGCGCCCCACTCCCCGACGACGCCCTGGAACCGTCCGAACTGATCCTCCCTTCCCCGGACGCGACCCTCGAAGAGGTCCGGGCGATGCTGAGCGACGAGGGCTTGATCCCCGGCTGACGGCCAGATCTCTCATCCCCGGCCGGCGCTGGAGATCTTTCAGCCCGCCCGGCGTTCGAGGACGAGCGCGTTCAGCGCGATAGGGGGGTCTGCGGGCGGAGCCCCCAGGTACGGGACGGGTAGGGGCGGAGGGGGCGAAAAACCGGGCGCCCACCGGCACCAGGTAGCACCGTTCCAACCCCCGCAGGCGCCCCGTACCGTAAAGGCGTGAGCACCCCCCTAGAGCGCACGAGGTGCAAGGCCCGCGCCCACCCCCTGGCCGTGGACGCCACCCTCGCCGCAGGCGTCCTCGTCTGCATGGCGGCCGGCTCCTTCGTCGACCCGCACGGCGAGGACGGCGCGACCTGGCTCACCCGCACCCCGAACGGCCTCAGCCTCACGCTGATGGTGCTCGGCGCGGCAGCCCTGGTCTTCCGCCGCCGCGCACCCCTCGCGGTCCTCGTCGCGACCGGCGCCGTCTCCCTCGTGGAGCTGCTGGTCGGCGACCCCAGAGCCCCGGTGGCGATGTGCGCCGTCGTAGCCCTCTTCACGGTGGCCTCGGCCACGGACCGCCACACGGCCTGGCGCGTGGGCCTGCTCACGATGACCGTTCTGACCGCGGCGGCGATGCTCGCGGGCCCGCTGCCCTGGTACGCGCAGGAGAACCTGGGCATCTTCGCCTGGACCGGTATGGCGGCTGCCGCGGGAGACGCCGTTCGCAGCCGCCGGGCCTTCGTGGACGCCATAAGGGAACGCGCCGAACGCGCCGAGCGGACCAGGGAGGAGGAGGCCCGCCGCCGCGTGGCCGAGGAGCGGCTGCGGATCGCCCGCGATCTGCACGACGTCGTCGCGCACCACATCGCCCTGGTCAATGTGCAGGCCGGAGTCGCCGCCCATGTGATGGACAAGCGGCCCGACCAGGCCAAGGAGGCGCTCGCGCACGTACGTGAGGCCAGCCGCTCCGCCCTCAACGAACTCCGCGCCACCGTCGGCCTGTTGAGGCAGACCGGCGACCCGGAGGCACCCACCGAGCCCGCCCCCGGCCTCGGCCGCCTCGATGAACTCGCCGACACCTTCCGCAACGCGGGCCTCCCGGTCGAGGTGGCCCGCGACCACGGCACCACCCTGCCCGCCGCCGTGGACCTCGCCGCGTACCGCGTCATCCAGGAGGCCCTGACCAATGTGCAGAAGCACGCGGGACCGGAGGCGAAGGCCGAGGTCAGCGTCGTACGCGTCGGACCGAATGTGGAAGTGACCGTCCTTGACAACGGGCCGGGGCAGGACGACGGGCCGGAGGAGGGCGGCGGGCACGGGCTGCTCGGGATGCGGGAGCGGGTCACCGCGCTCGGCGGAAGATGCACGGCAGGTCCCCGCTACGGAGGCGGCTTCCGCGTCCATGCGATCCTTCCGGTCAAGAGCCGCACGCCTGCCCTGGGGAGCCCCGCATGACCATCCGTGTCCTGCTCGCCGACGACCAGGCGTTGCTGCGCAGCGCCTTCCGGGTGCTCGTCGACTCCGAGCCCGACATGGAGGTGGTCGGCGAGGCGTCCGACGGCGCGGAGGCCGTACGCCTGGTGCGGCAGGAGCGGGCCGACATCGTGCTGATGGACATCCGGATGCCGGGGACCGACGGGCTGGCCGCCACCCGGCTGATCTCCGCGGACCCGGGGCTCGCACACGTACGGGTCGTGATGCTGACGACGTTCGAGGTCGACGAGTACGTGGTGCAGTCGCTGCGCGCCGGTGCGTCAGGGTTCCTCGGGAAGGGTGCCGAGCCGGAGGAACTGCTGGCCGCGATCCGGATCGCGGCGGGCGGCGAGGCGCTGCTGTCCCCGGCGGCGACCAAGGGTCTGATCGCCAAGTTCCTCGCGCAGGGCGACGGCCTGGACGACGAACGTGACCCGGCCCGCGCCGAGCGGCTCGGCGCGCTCACCGGGCGCGAGCGCGAGGTGCTCGTGCAGGTTGCGGGCGGGCACTCGAACGACGAGATCGCCGAGCGGCTGGCGGTCAGCCCGCTGACGGTGAAAACGCACGTCAACCGGGCGATGGCCAAGCTGGGCGCGCGCGACCGGGCTCAACTGGTCGTGATCGCCTACGAGTCGGGGCTGGTACGTCCGAGGATGGACTGAGCTCCACCCGCGTGTACTGCGCCTGGAGTAGGTTCCGTATAAGGAAATGGACCTGCGGGCGACGGAACGGCCGCCGTTGATGGCCCAGGGTGTGAGGTGGGGCGCTCGGATGTGCCCCTCCTGCCGCGCACACCACAGAAGAGAGACCCGCCACCCATGTCCTGGCTGTCCCGATTCAGCCTCGCGCAACGGGCCCTCATAGGTCTGATGTCGATCATCGCGCTCGCCTTCGGAGCGATCGCGATCCCCCAGCTCAAGCAGCAGCTGCTGCCCACCATCGAACTGCCCATTGTCTCCGTGCTCGCGCCGTACCAGGGCGCGTCTCCCGATGTGGTGGAGAAGCAGGTCGTCGAGCCCATCGAGGACAACCTCGAATCCGTCGACGGCATCACGGGCGTCACCTCCACGGCCAGCGAGGGCAACGCCGTGATCATGGCGTCCTTCGACTACGGCAACGACACCAAGCAGCTCGTCGCCGATGTCCAGCAGGCCGTCAACCGGGCCCGCGTCCAGCTCCCGGACGCCGTCGACCCGCAGGTCATCGCCGGTTCGACGGACGACATACCGACCGTGGTCCTCGCCGTCACCTCGGACAAGGATCAGCAGGCACTCGCCGACCAGCTCGACCGGACCGTCGTGCCGGACCTGGAGGAGATCGACGGGGTCGGACAGGTCACCGTCGACGGTGTACGGGACCTCCAGGTCACCGTCACGCCGGACGTCAAGGAGATGGCACAGGCCGGCCTCACCTCCGCCGCGCTCGGCCAGGCCCTCCAGGCGGGCGGCGCGACCGTCCCCGCCGGCTCCTTCGACGAGGACGGCAGCAACCGCACCGTCCAGGTCGGCGGCGGCTTCACCTCGCTGAAGCAGATCCAGGACCTGATGGTCACGGGCGCCCCCGGCAAGAAGCCGGTACGCCTCGCGGACGTCGCCACCGTCAAGGAGGAGCAGGCGACCGCCGACTCCATCACGCGTACGGACGGCGAGCCGAGCCTCGCCGTGAGCGTCACCATGGACCACGACGGCAGCGCGGTCGCCATCTCCGACGCCGTCGAGGACAAGCTGGCGGACATGCGCAAGGACCTGGGCACGGGGTCGACGATCACCGTCGTCAGCGACCAGGGCCCGGCCGTGAAGAAGTCCATCGACGGTCTGACGACCGAGGGCGCGCTGGGGCTGCTCTTCGCCGTCCTCGTCATCCTGGTGTTCCTCGCCTCGATCCGCTCGACCCTCGTCACCGCGGTCTCGATCCCGCTGTCGGTGGTCCTCGCGCTGATCGTCCTGTGGACCCGCGACCTGTCGCTGAACATGCTCACGCTCGGCGCGCTCACCATCGCGATCGGCCGGGTCGTCGACGACTCGATCGTCGTCCTGGAGAACATCAAACGGCACCTCGGGTACGGCGAGGAGCGCGAGGAGGCGATCCTCAAGGCGGTCCGCGAGGTCGCCGGCGCGGTCACCTCCTCGACCCTCACCACGGTCGCCGTCTTCCTGCCGATCGGCCTGACCGGCGGCATGGTGGGCGAGCTGTTCGGCTCCTTCAGCCTGACGGTCACGGCGGCGCTGCTCGCTTCCCTGCTCGTCTCGCTGACCGTCGTACCGGTGCTGTCGTACTGGTTCCTGCGCGCCCCCAAGGGCACCCCGGCGGACGCGGAGGAAGCGCGGCGGCAGGCGGAGGAGAAGGAGGCGCGCAGCCGTCTCCAGCGCCTCTACGTTCCCGTACTGCGCTTCGCGACCCGGCGCCGGCTGACGAGCGTGGCGATCGCGGCCGTCGTCCTCGTCGGTACGTTCGGTATGACACCCCTGCTGAAGACGAACTTCTTCGACCAGGGCGAGCAGGAAGTCCTCACCGTCAAGCAGGAGTTGAAGCCGGGCACCAGCCTGGCGGCGACCGACGCCTCGGCCAAGCAGGTCGAGAAGATGCTCGGCGGCGTGGACGGCATCAAGGACTACCAGGTCACCATCGGTTCGTCCGGTTTCCTGGCCGCGTTCGGCGGTGGCACGGACACCAACCAGGCCTCGTACCAGATCATGCTGGAGGACTCGGCCTCGTCCGGCGACGTCCAGGACCGCATCGAGGAGGGGCTCGGCAAGCTCTCCGGTGTCGGTACGACCACGGTCGCGGCCGGGGACGGGTTCGGCAGCCAGGATCTGAGCGTCGTCGTGAAGGCGGCCGACGCGGACGTCCTGCGCAAGGCGGCCGACGAGGTCCGTGACGAGGTCGCGAAGCTCGACGACGTGACCGACGTGACGAGCGACCTGGCGCAGAGCGTGCCGCGTATCTCGGTCAAGGCCAACTCCAAGGCCGCGGCGGCCGGTTTCAACGACGCGACGCTCGGCGTTGCCGTCGGTGAGGCGGTGCGCGGTACGACGAGCGGCACGGCGACCCTGGACGACACCGAGCGGGATGTCGTCATCAAGTCGGCGAAACCGGCCACGACGCTCGCCGAGCTGAAGAACCTTTCGTTGGGCGCTGTGAAGCTCGGTGACATCGCGACGGTGCAACTGGTCGACGGTCCGGTCTCGATGACCCGGCTCGACGGGCAGCGGGCCGCCACGATCACGGCGCGGCCGACGGGCGACAACACGGGCGCGGTCAGCTCGGATCTCACCTCGAAGCTGGACGCGCTGAAGCTCCCGGCCGGTGCGACGGCGGAGATCGGCGGTGTCTCGCAGGACCAGGCGGACTCGTTCGCCTCGCTGGGCCTGGCGATGCTGGCGGCGATCGCGATCGTCTTCATGCTCCTTGTGGCGACGTTCCGTTCGCTGATCCAGCCGCTGATCCTGCTTGTCTCGATCCCGTTCGCGGCGACGGGCGCGATCGGCCTGCTGATCATCACCGGCACCCCGATGG
Organism: Streptomyces sp. NPDC093544; assembly: GCF_040683495.1. Classification (NCBI taxonomy): domain Bacteria; kingdom Bacillati; phylum Actinomycetota; class Actinomycetes; order Kitasatosporales; family Streptomycetaceae; genus Streptomyces; species Streptomyces sp. NPDC093544. The sequence continues at coordinate 32,955 of NZ_JBFBEA010000050.1, forward strand.
GTGTTCCGGCGATGATCGGCATGCTGATGCTCATCGGCATCGTGGTCACCAACGCGATCGTGCTGATCGACCTGATCAACCAGTACCGCAAGCAGGGCTACGGCACGGTCGAGGCAGTCATCGAGGGCGGCCGGCACCGCCTGCGGCCCATCCTGATGACGGCGCTCGCGACCATCTTCGCGCTGCTCCCGATGGCCCTCGGCGTCACCGGCGAAGGCGGCTTCATCGCCCAGCCGCTGGCCGTGGTCGTCATCGGCGGCCTGATCACGTCGACGCTGCTGACGCTCCTGCTGGTGCCGACGCTGTACACCGTCGTCGAACTCCGCAAGGAGCGGCGGGTGAAGAAGAAGACGGCCAAGCGCGCGACGAAGTCCGGCGGGACCACCGCCACCGCGGGCGACGAGGACAAGTCCCCGGAACCGGCCGGAGTCTGACCTTTTTAGCCAATCGAGAGGGCCCTCGTCCGGGCGCAACGTGCGTCGGGACGAGGGCCCTTGTCCGTTCTTTGGCCTGTTCAGACACCATTCTTTAATTGGTCCATACCAAAACCTTGACGCGGTTTCGTTCACGCCTTAAAACAAGCAGTGAAGGCTTTGCGAAGGTTCAACAGCCTCTTTCAACACCTCTCTTTCGACTCCCCACTTGAGCGCGGTTGTGCGCAAATCGGCGAAAGGTATGACATGGGCATGAAGTTCAGATGGAGGCGCGCGGCCTACGCCGCCGCCGGCTCCCTCCTCGTGGGTCTGCTGAGCGTGCTGCCCGCGTCTCCCGCCGCGGCCGCCACCGGCCAGATCAGCGGACTTGGGGGCAAGTGCATCGACGTGGCGGGCGCTTCGAGCACCAACGGCACCGCGGTGCAGCTGTACGACTGCAACGGCACCGGCGCCCAGCAGTGGAACGTCGGCTCCGACGGCACGATCCGGGCGCTCGGAAAGTGTCTGGACGTCTCGAACAACTCGACCGCCGACGGCGCGCTGATCCACCTCTGGGACTGCGTCGGCGGCGCCAACCAGCAGTGGGTCGTGACGGCCGCGAAGGACATCGTCAACCCCGCGGCGAACAAGTGCCTCGACGTCGTCGGCAACAACTCGGCCAACACCACCCGACTGCAGCTCTGGACCTGCACCGGCGCCGCGAACCAGAAGTGGACGGCTCCGGCCACCGGCGGCGGCACCACCCCGAGTGGATTCGTCGTCACCGAGGCGCAGTTCAACCAGATGTTCCCGAGCCGGAACTCCTTCTACACCTACAGCGGCCTGACCGCCGCCCTCAGCGCCTACCCGGCCTTCGCCAACACCGGCAGCGACACGGTGAAGAAGCAGGAGGCCGCGGCCTTCCTCGCCAACGTGAACCACGAGACCGGCGGGCTGTACTACATCGTCGAGCAGAACACCGCGAACTACCCCAACTACTGCGACTGGGGCCAGTCCTACGGCTGCCCGGCCGGTCAGTCCGCGTACTACGGCCGCGGCCCGATCCAGCTCAGCTGGAACTTCAACTACAAGGCCGCGGGTGA
>NZ_JBFBEA010000051.1:0-32730 GCF_040683495.1 Streptomyces sp. NPDC093544
GATGCGGTGACCGTCCGCGGGGTTGTCGCGCACCGCGTCCAGGCGGTGGGCCAGGTCCTCGGGGAAGGCGGCGCCGCTGAGCTCGGCGAAGCGGGGATCAGTTGGGCTGCGGTTCGAGGCCATCGACGTAGGCCTCAAGGTCGCTTCGGCGTATGCGGCGGGAACGGCCGCGTTTGACGTACGTCAGAGCTCCTTCGGCCATCAGTTCGTAGACGGTTGAGCGGCCGAAGCGGAGAACGGAAGCGGCTTCCTTGGGGGTGTAGAGCAGTTGATCGGCGGGTGCGAGCGCGGTGCTCATCGCGCGGGCCTCCTCAGTGGGCAACGGGTCGGGGGCTCGGGCCCCCTCTCTGAGGTCCGCTACATCCGCTACGCCGCTACATCGCAGGTCAGCGGCGTGTTTTATGTAGCGGATAGGGCGGATGTAGCGGCTACGGCCGTTCGCGCGTGCGGGACCGTAGCCGCTACATCTGGGTTTGCCGCTACAGATTCAGGGGCTCTGAGCTGGGATGTAGCGGCGTAGCGGTTGTAGCGGCCGGTGGGGGAGGGCAGTAGCGGGCCCATGCGTCTTCGAGGTCTTTGGTGAAGAACCCTTTGAGGACGCCTCCGGCCGTGCGGATGTTGCGGGAGCCGATGGGCTCGTTGTCCGCGGTCATGTACTCGGTGAGCATCTTGGACAGCCGACGGTTGTCGAGAGGCTTGCCGTTCAGATCGGCCCACGGGGCGTCTTCGAGGGCGTTGAGGCGGTCGAGGATGGCGACGGTGGGCAGCTTGTCGAGGCCGATGAGCACGTGGTCGCGCAGGTCGGTGAGCAGCCGCACGCCGATGCTGCCTTTGTCGTTGGAGCGGGAGGCTTTGACCAGGGCGGCGCAGGCTTCGCGGGCCCGCTTGGGCCAGGCACCTCCGACCGCGTCAGCGACGGCGAGCAGGGGTTCCCATACGTCGCCGGGGCGGTCGGAGATGCCCTCAGGCAGCTCCGGCCATGCGTCCGTGACCTTGTCCCGGACCTGTTCGGCCCAGGCGGCGAGCCGCTCGCGCAGGTCGTTGCCTTCCTGCTCGTGCAGGCGGGCGCGGAAGGGCTCGACCTTCTCGTTCCTGGCCCGCCGCCGCATGCGGATGATGATGGAGCGGTCGAGGATCGTGTCCGGCAGGGAGCCCAGTCCAGCGACCGCGACGGCCGTGTACGAGGGGAAGGGGGTCACGGTCTGGCTGTCTCCGACGCACCGGTAGGTGACGCCTTTGCGGCGGTGTCCGGCGTTGATGAAGCCGCGCAGTTCCTCGTTGTCCCCGGCCTTGGGGCCAAAGACGGTATCGATCTCGTCGAAGAGGATCGTGGGCCGCCCGTCGGGTCCGGACACCGACCTGAAGAGCGCGGCGGCGGATGCGTTCACGGCCACCATGGGCCGCGGTACGAGGGTTTCCACGATCTCCAGTGCCCGCGACTTCCCCGAGCCGGGTTCCGGGGAGAGGAAGGCGAGGCGGGGGGTGGAGTCGAAGCAGTCGAGCAGGTGGGCGTGTGCGTCCCACAGCGCGACGGCGACGTAGGCGACCTCGGTAGGGAAGACGTTGAAGCGACGGTGGAAGGCTTCGACGTCATCGAGCAGGGCGGCGCCGTCGATGGGGTGTGCCGGCGGTTCGGCGGTCATGCCGCGGCCCTCCCTTCCTGGGTGGTGCGGAGCGGGCATTCGTCGCGGTGGGCGGTGTGGTCGTCGATCAGAGCGAGCACGCGGGCTTTACCGACGGCGCTCCTGTCACGGCCGCACAGGCACTTCGAGGCGGCGGTGGGCACGGCGCCGCGCGGTGCGCTGATGTGGAGCCAGGCCACTGGGTAGCGGCCGTCTCCCTGCTGCGGGTCAGGGCGAAGAGCTGAAGTGACGCCTTCGGCGCCGCCCTTCGGCTCGCCCACAGCCGTACCGGGCGCGGCGTGTGCGGCGGCGCGCGGGTTGGAGGGGGTTGGGGTGAGGCTCTTCAGTGGGGGGTGGGGAGGGGCGCTCATGTGGTCCGCCTCTGCTGATTGCGGCGAACGGACCAGTTCAGACCGCTGCGGATAGTGGAGCGGCACTGAGACGGCGGCAGTCCGATGCACTCCCCCGCCGACTGAAGAGCGTCCTCAACCACCGATCGCGGAAGGTCGCCCCACGCGATGAACCGCCCCAGGGCTCGCGCTGCCCGCAGCAGGGTGGCGTTGCGCTCGCCCTCCGGCGCCTCACGCACCGACGCGACTTCCGCGTTCAGGCCCGATGTGGCGTAGCTGGACGCGCGAGACGACGATGCCACGGCCGTTAGTGCCCGCGAAGCCTGACGAGGCGTCAGAAGCGCGTACAGCCAGTCTGGCAGCGGGGCGGGCGCCGTGTTGTCGACGACGGCGTACGCGCCGGTTCGGGTGGTGCTGCCGGGGGCGACGACGTAGCCGCCCCAGGCGCGGGTGTCGATGTGCTTGCCGAGCCGTCCGGCGGTGTTGCCGAGCCGGATGCCGGGCGGGGTCGTGAAGTACAGGTGGACCCCGCCGCTTGCGGTCCGCACCGTGCGGGTGGTGGGGATGGCCTGTCCGGCGCGCTCGCAGAGGGCCCTGAAGGTCGTCACGCCGGAAGGCGTGTCCGCACTGCTGTGGGTCTTGTGCTTGGGCATGTCGAGGTCGACAACGACCAGGCCCGACGGGCCCGTTGCAATGCCGACGTTGAACAGCAGGCTGCCCCACGCGCGGCGGATGCGGTCGGGGTCGATGGTGGCGCGCTCTTCCCACTTGCGGTGCCCGCCCGCGCAGTCCCCAAGGGCGGGGCAGCACTCGGCACCGTGCAGGGCAGGACGCTTGTCGCCGGGGCGCAGCGGGAAGACCGCCCACCCCTGCTCGGCTGCGTCCAGTGCGGCGTACAGGAGGTGGTTGTTCATGCCACCCCCAGTGCGCTCGATGGGGTGGCGTGGGCCGGGCGGCCCTCGCCGTATGGCGTTCGTTGGGTCATGCTGGATGTCTCCTGAACTGTCGTAAGGGGCAGGCGGGAGCCGAGGCGGTCGCGGCTTGTGGTGAGAGGCGACCGCCTCGGGCGTAGCTAGGCCGCGTCGCGGCGTTCGGGCAGTTCCGGCAGGCCCGCGGATTCCAGGGCCCTGGGGTCGAAGCCGGGCAGCATCGCGCGGGCGGTGAGTGCCTGCGCGAGGGATTCGGCGTAGGCGGCGCCGGTGCGGGCCACCTCGACCTGGGTGGTGCCGCGGATGGTTTCGACGCGCTCGATGTGGGCGCGTTCCTCGCGGCGGTCGCTCACGTGCCGCTCGTAGGTGACGCGGTCGCGGCGGTCGGTGCGCCAGTAGCGGGCGGCGAGTCCGTAGGCGCCCGCGGTGGCCACCGACCACAGCAGGAGCGGCAGCGGCATGCCGTCGGCGTATCCGGCGACGCCCGCGAAGGCGAGCGCGCCGGAGGCGGCGAACGCGGTTCCCGCGATCACGGGGTCTCCGGCGCGGCCGACGCTCGCGCATGCGCCGGCCGTTGCGGCGGCGAGCGAGAGCGCGGTCATCAACACAGCGTTGCCGACGGAGTGTTCGGCGCCGTTGGCGTTCCAGATCCGGGCCAGGATCAGCACAGTGGAAGTGGCCAGCGCGGGCGCGGCTTTGGGGGTGAAGTGGGCGAGCCAGTGGCGCGCCACGATCTGCTCATTCATGGTCGTGGCCTCCGGTCAGTTGCCGAGAGCGGCGAGGGCGTCGGCGGACGCCTGCACGAGGTTGTGGATGGGCTCGTACGCGCCGGTTCCGGCGGCGAAGAACCCGAAGAGGAACAGCACGATGGCGGCGCCCCCTCCGGCGGACTTGGTCTTGACGGCGAGGGCGGACGCGGCGCCGAACAGCAGCACGGCGGAGATGCTGAGGACCATGGCTGTGGAACTCGCTTTCGGGCGAGGTGGATGGGTGGATACGCTCTGCACGCCCCGGGTGCTGGCAAGTTCGGGGCGTTGACTGGCGACCGCGCCCACCTAGCGTCTGCTCGATGCGGGGTCCGTCTCATGACGGGCGGTCGCCGGTCGCACGCTCAGCCGGTGCCCGCGCGGTAGATGCGGGCCCACCGGTTGTAGATCCAGCGGCCGACGCGTATGCGCTTGCCGGTGGCCTTGCAGCGGCGGCAGTCCTTGCCGCGCTTCATGCGGCCCTTGCGGTCCGTCTTCATCGCGAAGCCCCAGCCGGAGCACTTGCGGCAGTTGCCGAACGGCGAGACGGCACACAGACCGCCGTAACCGAGGGTGAACAGCAGGAGCAGGGCGCTAGCGGCGAGCGCAGGGGTCATCTGGGGCCTCCAGAGCCGGTTTCGGGGTGTGCGCAGGTAGGGCCGCTAGGTACTAGTGGCCTGATCAGGTGTGATATGGGGTGCTAGCGGTGCCGCTAGACCTAGCGGGGTGTGCTGCTAGGTCTAGCGGCGAGATCCACTCAGCCCGCGTCCCGGTTTCCGTCACGCTCCGCAACAGCGGCGGCGATCCGGGCACGCTCGATGCCGCGCCGGTTGGCGCCCTTGCCGGACTCCGTCTTGCCCCACACCTGGCCCGTGGCGACGCCGTAGGGCTTCAGTGCGGCGGCGAGTCCCTCCGCGTCCCAGCCGCCGTAGACCTCCGGTCGCAGCTCCGCGAGCCGGGCAACGACGGTCTCCGACCATGCCTTGGGCTCGGAGGCGGGAACGACGGCGAGGATGTCGGCGAGCAGGTCGTAGGCGGGGCCGGTGACCTGCTCGGGTGCCTCCCCGAGCGCGTAGCCGGACAGCAGTCCGGCCTTCTCACGTGCCTTGCGGGCGCGGGCGGCGATGATGTCCGCGCCGGGGCCATCCACGTAGACGGAGGCGACGATCCGGGCATCTGAGCCTTCACCGATGAAGTAGTGAATGCCCTTGTCACCCCAGGCGAACATGGTCGCCCGGATGCCCCGCTTGTACGCGGACGTACCCAGCACCATGTCGTTCTCGGTCTGGCCCATCACCTTCAGGCACCAACGCGCTGACGCGTTCGCGGAGATGCCGGTGGGCAGCGACTTGGCGTCCGGGCGCTGGGTTGCCGCAAGGAACACGATCCCGGTGGCGGGACCGCGCTTGACCAGGTCGGTGGCGATCTCCTCGAACTCCTTGCCGTGCTCGGGGTGCTCGAACAGCACCTGGCATTCGTCCACCGCGATCAGGATCGGGTGCAGTCCGAGCGAGCGCTTGTCGGCAAGAGCGCTGGTCACCTTGTTCTCGGGGCAGATGTCCCGCGGCAGCGAGCGGATCACCTTCACGCGCCGGCGCAGCTCCTCACGCACCGCCCGCCAGTCGGCCAGCGCGTAGGCGATGCTTTCGTCGTCATCCCCCGCGGCGTGGCGGTGTGAGACGGCGGAACCGACCGGGTCGAGGTCGCCGGTGCCCTTCATGTCGTAGGTGTGCAGTTCCGCCCGCGGATCCAGCGCCGCGATCAGGAGCAGGAGACGGAGCAGGAACGTCTTGCCCATGCGCGGGATCGCGCCGATCACTCCGGCGATGTACATGAGGGTGACCTCGACCCAGCGTCCGCGCTGGTCAGTGCCGTAGGCGACCGGCTTGAACAGGTCCACCGTGCCCGCCTTGGCCAGCGGCCACGCGGGCTTTTTGGCCTTGTTCATGTCCTGGTCACCGACCCACAGCACCAGGTGGCCGGTGTGCTCGTCCGGCACCGCCTCCGGCCACACGCACCCGAGCGGGCGGCGCAGGCCGGATGCGAGGCGGTCGCGGCGCTCGATGACGTCGGTGACCGTGACGCCGTAGGGGAGGTTCCCCTCGGCGCGCCATCCGGGTCCGTCGCGGGTGATGGGGGCGGTGAACTCGAACCCGTCCCGCCCCTTGCCCTGGGCCTGGTTGATGGAGGGAATGCCGAGTGAGCCGAGTGCCCGCAGGACGATGTCCGAGGTGAGCTTGACGGCCTTGGGCAGTTCCACCGCGCGGTGGATGACCGGGGCATCGGCCTTGCGTCCGGCGACCCCGAGCGCCATCGTGACCGCGCCGACCGACACGGCCTGAAGCCAGTCCGGGGCGAGCACGTAGATGGCGAGTGCGGAGCCGAGTCCGATGAACATCGCCAGCACCCCCACGAGGGTGCGCAGCCGGACCCGTCCGTCGCGCTGCCGCGACAGCTTCAGGTACTCGGCAGCATCCTCGCGCCGGACGGCGGCGAGGCGGACCGGCTCGCCCTCGCGGTCGGCCACCCACCGCATTGCGCCGCCCACGAACTTGGCGGCACCCGACGGGGCTTGGAGGGTGAGGCGGGCGGCGTAGACCGGGGAGCGCAGGGCGTGGTAGCCGACCGAGTGGGCGTAGTGACGCGCCACCCATCCGCTCGCGGTGCGCAGCTCCGCGAGCGACTTGAGCCAGAGGGGAACGACGGGACGGCGCTGCGCGGCGAGCAGTCGACCCAGGTAGCCCGGACCGGCCGCCTTCACGGTCGGGAGGTCGACCATGACGCGGGCGGTCGGGTCGCCCGACTCGGCACCCGACCCATCCGGTACAGAGTCGGCCGACGCGTCGGCGTCGGGTCGGGCAGTCAGGTCGGCCGACTCGGTACGGGCCGACCGTGCCTTGTCGAGGTCGACTACCTCGCCCCCGGAGTCGGGGGCCATCTCGGCTTCGAGTCGGTTGAAGAGTTCGCTGTCGTCGTCGGGGTGGTTCACTGGGTTTCCTTCCGCTTTTCGGGCGTGAGGGAGCACGGGCCCGGCCGACGCTGTAGGAGGTGGAAGGCCGGTCCCGTGCATGACTCTCGACTGATCTCGGTGACACCGCTACACCGGACAGGGCTCATAACAGGGGTCATTTCAGAGCCGATTGAAGCGGCTCCAGTTCCCGTTCATCCCTGTTTGCGCCAGCGCGGCGTAGCGGCATGCGCTGCAAAAGTCGGCACCGAATGACCCATGAAATGAGCCTCGGTCCCACTTGACACAGCTACAGGTCGAACAGGCCGCACTGATCCATAGAGGTCGCGGGGCGCTGCTTCTTGGCGAGCCGTGCGGCGGCGCCGTGGCAGTCGGGGCACCAGGCGCGCAGCTCGCTCGCGGGGAGGCGGGCGGCGGCGACGTCGGTGGCGAGCGGGTCGGCGGGCGCGGCCATCAGCCGGATGCGGCGCCCGTGCTTGCTCGTGCAGTGGTCGTGCTCGCGCGGGCATCGGCCGTCGCCCTTGGTGTGGGACTGGCCGCACTCGCCCTCGCACTGGCAGCGATGGCCGGCGGCCTCCATCACGGGACGCCACGTGCCGACCGCGGCCAGCGGCTCGCTCATGACGCCTCCGCTTCCGAGCGGCAGGACCACGGCGAGCAGCCGAGCGCGGCGCCGTCTTCGGCTTCCGTGTCGGCCGCGTCGTCGAACAAGTCGCCCTGCCGGTCCGCCCACTCCGTGCGGGTGACGCGGTCGATCGGCGCCTGATCCAGCGGCAGGAGGCTGCGGTGCAGGTACGGCGCGGCCTTGATGCCCCGCAGCCGGGTTTCGCGTAGGCGGTGGTCGAAGTCGACCGCGTCCGCCCACTCTTCGGGGTGCTCATCGCGCAGGATGCGCCACTGCCGGTTGCCGTGGAACGGGCAGCCGATACACGCCGACTTGGGCGTCTCGCCCCAGCCGTGGGAACGCAGGTAGCGCAGGCAGTCGTTACGCGTCCAGCCCTCGCGGCCGTCCGCGGCGCCGTCCATGTCGAGCAGGGGGAAGACGTTGCGCAGGTAGCGCACGGTGGCGTCTTTGGCCCGCTCGAACTCATCGCGGCTGATGCCGATGGCCTGCTCGACAAACACCCCGGCCGGGACCGGCTTGGGGTGCGGGTAGCCGAGCATCACCCGCACCTGGGCCTTGATGGGCTTGACCTTGTATTCCTCGGTGCACTGTCGTCGCACCATGGCTGCCCGCTCCCCGGCTTTGTCGAGAACGAAGACCGGGATGCGGACGAACGAGCCGGGGTTGAGCGAGTCGGCACGCAGGTTGCCGGTCACCCGCTGGGCATTGCCGTCCTGCACGCGAACGCGGTGGATGGGGATTCCGGCAGGCTGGGCAACCTCTCGGTCCAGCCGGTCAAGGTGGGTGTAGACGGTGGCCGGTTCCCATCCGGTGTCCGAGAAGATCGCTGCATCCCACTTCGGTAACCGGCCCTCAGCGGCCAGCAACAACAACGTGGTGGACTGCACCCCAGCGCCCAGCGAGAGCACCCGCAGCCGTGGCGTCGTCATGCCGCTACCCGCTCATCAGCGTCCACGGCGTGCAGCGCACGACCCTCAGCACGCTCAGCCTTCAACACGTCGCGCAGCTTGCGGGCATTGGCTGCCGAGCAGCGCACCGTGGTACGCACGGCCTCCGCGTTCAGCTCCGCGTCCGTCCAGCCCGCGGTGGCCGCACGGGCGGCGGTCAGCAGCTCCTCGAAGGTGCGCTGGGCGGTTGCCTTGGCCTTGGACGGCGTCCGTCGGCGCGGGCGCGGCTTGGAGTCTGCCAGATCCGCCGGCGGATTTTCAACCGGGGGCACGGGAGTCTCGTGCTCGGCAGCGGGGGTGAGTTCGCCCAGGCGCAGCATCACGCGTTCGCGCCGCGGGGTCTTGGCGCGCCAGCGCAGTCCGTGCGTCTCGCGCAGGTCCGCGCGGGCCAACTGCCGTTCCTTCTCCAGCGCCAGTGCTGCGCTGTAGGAGGTGACCTCCCACAGCGTCATCCGCCGCCAGAGCGCGAAGGTGGAGGGGAAGGCGAGCAGCCAGCGGGAGAACCGGATCTTCTCCATCCGTCGGCCGGTGGCGGCGCCGATCCGTACGGCGTAGATGTGCGCGCCGATCTCGGAGAACACCACCCACAGCAGCGGCATCGTGCCGTGTGCAACCTTGGCCGACAGGGAGTGTCCAGCCGCGACGTTCAGCCCACACGTGATGAGCGTGAGGATCCAGGGCACGAACCGCACCCAGGCAAGCGCCATGTCCATCCGGATCAGCAGCAGGTTGGCCACGGTGAACACCGGGATCGACACGTCGATACCGACCGGCAGCATCCACGGGGAGCTGAAGCCCCAGGTGGCAGCGGCCTCGGACACGGCGTCGAAGGAAGAGATCAGACCGAGCGCGCCGACTCCGGCCGCGGCGAGCGCACCGATACCGGCGAGACCCAACTCCGGCTTCGTCAGCGGCGGCACCCCAGACGCGGGCACCTCGGGGGTAGGGGGCGTGGCAGTCATGCCGCACCCCCCTCGAACGGCGGGTTGACCAGACCGGTCAGGGCGGCGATCTCATCGCCGGTGAGCACTGTGTTCTCGGTCATGGCATGCGCCACGGTCCGGATCTCGCGCCACAGATAGCCGACCTTGCGGCGGGCCATCCCGCGCACCATCCCCCAGGACTTGCCGCCCTCGGGGACGGTGCAGCGTCCGAGGCGGTAGCCGAACTGGGCGAGAACGTCGATGGCCAGCTCACGGTCATGGGCGGCAGCGCACGCGGCAGCGCGCTCCGGCGTCCACAACCCGTAGGCCATGAGGTACAGCACGTGCGTGATCTCTCCGGCCGCGCACTGTGCGGCGTAGTGCCACGGCGGGGTGTCGTGCGTCTGGTGGCGGGTGGAGCCGGTGACGGCGAACATGCCGGGTTCCGGCTCCCACGCGATGACCTCGGACGTGATGATGTGCATGCCGTAGGCCATGGACAGCACGGCGTGTCCAGCCTCGTGAAAGGCCATGCCCAACCGCGCCTGCTCGTAGGTCAGCGGCATGTTCAGGAAGGGACGCGGCTCGCCGGTGTGGTCCGAGAGCTGTTCGGGCGTCGGGGTCATGGTCGTCATGCCGCCACCTCCTTGCGCACCGTGCGGCGGCGGGTGGTGCGGGTCAGCGGGATGACGTGGAACAGGTCCGGGTTGTCCTCGATGACCTGCGCCGCCATGCGGATCAGGTCGTCGGGCAGGTTCGGGGTGTCGGAGAGGATGTCGCGTGCCGCGTCCTCGCGGGCCGCGCGCTCGTCGTCGCTCTCGCCCTCGACCCCGAGCCACAGTTCCACCGGGGTGCCGAGCGCCAGTTCCGCGAAGTCCTCGGGGGAGATGGCCTGTTGACGGCCGATGTAGGTACGCATGGATCTCTCCTGATGTCAGCAGGGGCAGGCAAGATCCGGGGCGGTCGTGGCCTGGTGGTGAGAGGCGACCGCCTCGGAGGGGAAGCCCCGACCGCGTCCGCGGTCGGGGGAAGTGCTTCGGGCCGGACTATCCGGCTCCCCTCAGCCCCGCCCGTACGACCGCAAGGGCCGGACGGGCGGGGGAGGCAACCGGCCGCAGCGCCACACGGGCGCTGCGGAAACGGGAGACATGCGCGGTCATTGCCGCGCGGCCGTCTTTTCGACTCGGGGAGACGGGGCCCACGTATGCAGTTGTCAAAGGGCGATCAGTCCGGGGCCCGCGGCGTGCGACCGAAGCCGCCTTCCTGCCGGGTAATCCCGAGCCGGTTCATGCAGGTCAAGCACTTGCGAACACAGCCGGTGAAGCCCTTCCGGGTCTCTCGTTCCGGCCTGACTTCAGATTGACCTAGGTCAATCTTGCTGTCAAGGGGATCCACGGAAGGATCAGAGATTGACCTAGGTCCGGTTACTCTCGAAGCCATGGACCAGAGCCCCGAAGCGCCCAAGCAGACGCCCACGGCCAAGGAGATTGCGGCGGAGTACCGCGCGAAGATCGCAGGCCCCGACCGCGAGTACGACCCAGGCGACCAGCTCCCGGCAGCTCGCAAGCTCGCCAAGGAACTTGGCGTGCAGCTCATGACTGTTCAGAGTGCGTTCGGTCAGCTCCGAGACGAGGGGTTGGTTCTCACTCAGCAAGGCCGCGGGACGTTCGTCCGCGATCCTGCTGTACCCCTCGGCACCGAACCGGGCAGTAGCCCGGCGTTCACTGCCCTGGCGGCGGAGCTCAGCACGATCCATGACGCCCTCCACTTGCTCGGCGAGCGTCTAGATCGGCTTGAGCGGCTTGTGGAAGGCGAGACTCCATCGTCGCCGTGAGTTCGTCCGCGCGCCTCATTAGGCGTTCGACCTTGACGCGCGCCGCGCTCAAACTCGCTTTCATCAAAGCGAGTTCAGCGGAAGTCATGCTTTCCAGTTCGCCGCTTCGCTCATTGATCCCTGACATGCCAATGAGCATGTGGCCGGGAACGGCAGAGGACCCGGACAGAGTGTCCGGGTCCTCTTTCCTTGCAGGTCAGAATGGTTGACGACTCGTCATCGAGTGGCTTCGTCCACTGCGTCCAGCACTGCGCCCCATGGGAGGTCGCGCCCCGCCGGCGCTTCCCTCGGCTCGTACAGCGGCCACACATCCGGCCCGTCGACGACGTGCACGCCTCCCGCCCTGAGGGTGTCGATATGGCGCTGCCATGCCGGATGGCGAGCGTGCGCCGCGTTCACGCGCGGGAAGACGACAACGGGCAAATCGAGGGTGCCGATGGCCTCGCCCACTTGGGTGAGCGCCTGGTTGTCCATCAGGCCTGTCGCGAGCTTGGCCACCATGTTGGCTGACGCGGGGGCGACCACGTAGCAGTCAACCGGCGGGTGGGGTCGGGCGTCGCCGGGCAACCGCGGCTCATCGCGCACGGGGAGACCAGTCAGCTTTTCCAGCCGCTCAACTTCGCCGCTCATCCGCAGCCACTGCCCTGCGGTCGGCGTCAGCGTGACAGCCACCTGCCATCCCCGCTCCATCGCGAGCTCTACGAGACCGGTGCGCAGTGCTTCTACGCCTCCAGCCGCGGACCCGACGACTCCGAGCACCCCGCGCTTGCCTGAACTCACTGCACCGCCCTGCACCGTTGAGCCATCACGAACACCTCGGATGAACGCGAGCCGCCGGTGACCGGTGACTGTTTGACGAGGTCCCGTAGTGTCTCGCGCACCCTGGGATTGTTGCGTACGAGCTGCGGCGATGTGCGCTCCGCAGTTCGCAGTTCCGTGAACGCCTCCTCGCCTTGCCCGGCGAGCGACAGGGCGCGCGCGAAGTCGATCCGGTGCGACACGCTGCGTTCCTGCGGCATGTGGTCGACGTTGATCCGGCCGTGTTCCACCACGTACGACACGTTGTCGAGGTCCAGCTCAACGGACAACCGATGAAGCAACACGTTCGTGGGCCCGAAGCCCGTTTGCCAGTAGTTCTCATCCGACCCCAGGTCGTCAGCGAGTTCCTCGGCTCGGTCCAACAGGCCTGTTGCGGTGGGTCGATCCTGGTGACGTGCTGCCGCCACAGCGGCGCGCAGGTGAATCATCCCCAGCAAGCTCAGTGCCGCCGGGTCGTTGTCATTCACCCGAGACGATAGCCATGCAGCGGCCGTGTTGCCCAGCTCCAGCGCGTCGTCATACCGGCCGTTGGCCAACAAGGCGTGGGTGCCGGAACGTGCGGCTGACGCCAACACAAGCGGGTCGTCCGACTCGTCCGCGGCACGCATCGCGCGCTCGGCAGCGAGCCATGAGATGTCCGACTCGCCGATCTTCGCGAGCGTCGTTGCTGCGAGGTGGTGCGTACGAGCCGACACCGCCCAGCAATCGCTCCGATCCTCGCCACGGCGCGCCGCTCGCTCTTCCAACTCCTGTGCAGTCTGTAGAAGCGCCGGCAGCGCCGCAACGACGCTGCCGAGTCGTCCTCCCTGGTAGTCGTTCCATGCGTGCTCCACACGCACGGCCACGGGGGCGGGTGTCGGGAGCTGCACCTCCACGTCGGGGCCGAAGAGCAAGCGAGACAGCCGCCGCGGGCTCATGAGCGCGTCGCGCACGGCCGGAACGTCGTCGTGTTCCCGCTCGTCCTCCATGAGCACGGTCTGACCCAGCAAGTCCCCGAGCGGCACGCGCAGAATGCGCGACAGCTCCCCGAGCATGTCGATACGGGGCGGCTTCCGACGCCCAGTTTCGATCTTGGCCAGCCAGTCAGTGCTGTAGCCGACCAGTCCAGCCAGAACCTCTTGCGTGTAGCCGCGACGCTTGCGGTAGAACGCGATCCGCTCGCCGATGCTGAGGTGATCTCCGAGACCACGCATTTCGTGCCGCCTCCTGCTGATTGGGGGGCCGGTTTCACGGTACAGAGCTGGTGACGAGGCGGGTAGTTCGCCTTGCTCACCAGCAGAGCCACTACGAGCGTGACGGGCCCAAAGCAAAGAGACCCGGACACTGTGTCCGGGTCTCTGATCTCGTGTTTTCACGCTCGCCGCTGCGCAACGCGGAAGCCCGCGCAACTCTGGGGGTCACACCGGCGCGCGAAGGCGACTTGGATCAGGCGCTGACGATGTGTGCGTGCGTGTCCTCGAAGGGGACCGCCAATCAGTGCCGTCGCTCATCATGACCAGTCGCGAACTCGCTGCCGAGATGAGGCGCCGATACGCCTCAGAACCCGCGGCACATACGGCGTTCGGCTTCACACGCTTGGCCAGGAGAATCCTGGCTTCCTGCCGCAGTAGTCTTCAAATTTTCCGGCTCGCAGCAGAAAGGCCCTAACCGACCGCAGTTTCCCGCAAGGTCCGAAGATAAGCACGCATATCGATTCTCACGGCACTGCGTTGCTGCCGGTCCCGCAGCCGTACTTGCTGTGTTCGTCCGTCCCCTAGATCTCGACGCAACCACTCCATACATTCGACGGCGGCATCTTCCCGCTTGAGGCCACCCTCGATAGTGCGTTCAATTACCCAATCTTCGATGACGTCAGCTTCCTCAAATACGTGAAAGTTAGCCTCATCGAAAGTGTGCGTGAGAATAGTTGCCCGACTGGAGTGAAATACCCACCGCTGCAACAGGGTATTAATTCCAACCTGGCTAAGGCACGCGACCCTGGCGTCTCCAAGCTGCTGAGGCGTGACCAAGAAAAGCGAATCGAACATGGCCGCGCAGTGCTTCTTGCGTTCACTAGCCGCATTCGGAAAGAGACCCGGAAGAGGCATCAGCTTGCCGTACTTCCCCCAGTCCTCAATGGGGGGATGTTGCTGCACCCTTGCTACGAGCAACTGGGAGACAAGGTCAACGCCGTTTGTCCTGAGAACGCAAGGATGCTGAATGATCATGACATCACGCTTCTTGCGTGCTCCATCAGCTGTTGCGGTCTCCACACCCATGAAGACATCGCCTGTCAAGTAGGGACGACAGGATTCCACTTCCTCGCCCAGCGCGCGGTAAAGATCACCGACGACTCTGGGTGCTTCCAGTTCGTGCACCACGGGCTACTTATCCTTTGGCCGAATAGCAAGCTCTCCGTCCATAGCTTCGTACACTTCGAAGTCCGAGCGGTACCGTTCTCGCCAATCTGGTACGAACTCGCTCAAAACTTGTTCGGGGTGACCGTGCCCGCTGGCGTAGTCGAACAGAAGCTTGGGCTGCTGGTCGGCGTACAGATCGATCGGTGTGATCGGGCACTCGGTGGTGAGGGGCATCTCGAACCACGATGCGATCTCATCAACGGCGTAGTGTCTGACAATCAAGTCACAAGCAGCCAGAAGGCTGGCCAGCCTGAGCCGATTGGCGCCTGTCATCCTTTCGCCTCGTCGCCACTTTTGCAGGGCAGCAACGCTCACCCCAAGCATGCGAGCCACATCGCGCCATGCGAACCCAAGATCAGATAGCCGCTCCAGAAGAACAGATGGCGCACTCCTGCCCAGCTCCGCGGCCCGCGACTGCCACTCGTTAAACAGATGGTCCCTGTGGACCTTCAGCTTGTCCTCGTGTTCATACTTCGCGCGGAGTCGCTCGGCGCCAAGATCTTGTGTGACTTGGGACGTTGCCGCAGTAGGTCGAGGTTCGACCCAGCCATGCAGAGGCGCCCCCACGCCCGTCGCCGCGGGAGTGGAATTGTCGATGTTGACAGTCCTATCGCTCAACGCGTAGCACCTCGTTCCGCAGTCGGTCGGTGATCAATCCCTCAAACAGCCCCTTGGCCGTCAGATTCAGATCGTCCAGGCGCGCCATAGCGTTGTCGGGTTTCAGATCAGGTGTCTCTCCCTCTGGTACCCAATAGCTGTCGACGTCGATGAGGAAGAACGGGCCCGGTGGTGGCGTAGGGCGGTTCAGATCGCCAGCGGGACTCACGGCGTAGCCCTCGAAAGCCCCATGCCGGACGATTGAGCCGGAGGCGACCTGACTACCGAAGACCGTCACTCCCTGCCACGCCGAGAGTTCTTGCCCTTCAGGCTGCTCAATCATGGCCGGCCCTGAGAGCGACGGTGCAACCCACTCCGACCAGTCAGTGAGAGAGCGCAGCTCCGGAACGCGCACTTCGTTGATGTAGCGCATACCGATGCGCTCGACTCCATCGGCGGGTGCAAACTGTTGCCGCCCCTCAACAGCCATCTGCACGAGGTCGCGCAACCTCTCATACTGCCCGTAGCGCATCGTCTCAACGATGATCGCGCCATCCCGAAAGGTCACAGCTGTCGTCTTGTCCCGGCTGACGTATCGCGGCCAGGTGTATGACTCCTGCTGCACCCCAGAGGCGGTCGCAGTGATGGAGACGCCCGACGCGGGGATGGCGAGCGGGCACCGCGAAGCAAGATGGCGCTTGAGGGCCATCAAGGACTGCTTCGAAAGTTCGTCCGCAACAGGATGCCGGATCTCAATCGCCACGAGAACCACAGGCGCGTTCGGATAGGCACGTCGCTCGCTCATACCGCCAAAGATACTGAGGTTACAACCAGAACGACAACCAACAGGACGCAATCGTAGCCTTACGTTTGGCTACGAGTGGGCAACCATCAGGTCGGCTCAGCGACATCGCGACGCGTTGACGTCACTACCTGCTCCCAGGGCGCAAGGCACCCACAGTGGCCAACATCGCGTTCTCTACCAGGCGAAAAACATCCCGGTGGGGTGCCCGCAGGGGGCCAAACGAGGCAGCAGCAACAGGACAGTACTGGACGGCAATGGACGCTGCCTGAGCCGAACAAGCAGGTCAGTGGTCCCGCATCAAGATCGCGAGGGGGTCTGATCGCGTTCGGGAGCAAGCGGTCCTGCACTGAAGCCGGACCGCCCCGTGTGACGTTCCGGACGTGCCGTAGCGTGTGCAGGCGTCCTTATGACACGTCACTCATGACTGTCGACAACCATCCCATGCTTCCGTTCGAGGTCGAGATCGCTCAGCCCTCCCTCGCGGCGATCGTCCGGGCCCCGCTCGGGTTTGCGCAGCACAATCTTCCAGTAGCGACGGGGTGCAAACGGAGGACGCGACCAGTCCCCCCGGGCATCCCGGCGTTGCAGCACTTCTTGAACCACCTCTCCGGCATCTCGACTGAACCCGTTCGGGGTCAACGCGACACGGTGACAAGCCAGGTCGCTGCTGTCTTGAGCGAACTTTTGCCACTTACCGTCGTCGTGACGCTTCTCGGGCCGGAGCACATCGAGCAGTTGAAAGGCATCGAGCTGTTGATGCGTCTCATAGGCTTCTCGCCCCAGACCGTAAGCCCCCTGCCGCACCGCGCTCGTCACCCTCGTTACGAACAGCGACGTGTCAGCGGTCCCCATCCAGTCGTACTTCAGAGCATCGAGCCACATCAGGAGCGCGGCAATCTCACTGGTCGTCAGGACGTGCACCCACCCCTCAGTGAAGAACTCCCGGGGAACCTCCACGAACGGCTCGGCGTCAGTCGGTACCACATACGGCACTCCGGCCGCTGGGGTGCTCTTCCCGTTCTCGTGCAACAAGTCGAATCCCTGACGCCCCCGGCCGGGGCCCTTGGTGGGGCGTATCAGATTGAGCCCCTCCAACTTCTTCAGCGCCTCCGTGACCTGTCGCCGTTTGTTGGTGGCAACCGAGGCACCCTGGATGCCCGGACCGCGGTATCTGGCGATGGTCGCGGTCAACCCCACCCATGAGTGATCACTCTGCGGCGTCGGCTCCACGGGGTACGGGTTCTTCCACGCCCTCCCGGGCTTGGCAGAGCACTGCGCGGCGAACAACAACATGAGGTGCAGCTTCAGCGCGACCCCCTTGGGGGTGATCATGCGCGCTGCAAGTGGGCGCTGCTCCATCGGCAAGGGCTTCCGCTCGTCCTCTACCGATTCGAGTTTGTCGTTCCGGAGGTACGCGCGCCGCACGCGAATGTCGGCTGGTTGATGGCCCTCCTGCCAGAGACGCAACGCCTCAGCTGTGACGGCCGGCAACTCGCCGCGCCGTAGCGCACGTAGCGTCTCTAGTCGAACCTCGACCTTCCCGTCCTTCGACGGCAACTTTCCCCCACCCTTTGAGCGCTACGGATTGATCCGCATGCTGACCTGGTCATGCATATTCATCTATTCAATGTCAACTTAGCAGTCATGAGGATCAATCCGTCCGACAGTCTATCCGACCAGTCAGAAGTCAGAGGCGAACCTTGTGGTGAGCGGCAAGGTGATCAGAGGCCAACAGGCCCCCAGCCGCAGAAAGTTACGCAGGCGCCAGGGCCACCAGCCTGGCAGCACAGTGCCCTGGTGCCTGCGGTTCTCAGAGAAGCGAGGAACTTCTACATTGAGCACTCTTGAACGTACCCCAGGATCGGGCGACCAGAACGACTGCCCGGCGGCAGCGACCGGGTCCGCTCAGGCCGGTGGAAGCGTGCTGGCCTGGGCCCAGATCGGATTCTCGACGCTCTGTGTTGTGACTGGCGCGGTGATCGGCCTTATGGCGAACGTACCGCTCGGGACGGCGATCGTCGCCGCTGCCGCTGGATGGCAGATCACGGTACACATCCGTAGGTAACCGCCTCAGTTCACTCCCCGTCTGGGACCGCCGCCCGTCCGTAGGGTGTCGGCCCCAGAGGCGCGCGGCGGGCCCGGGTGCCCGATCCCTGGGGGGCCAAACAGGGGGCCAAACGGAGCGGATGAACCACGACCGTCCCGGACTGAAGCGGACGGTCCTGGACGGCGCCCGCGCAGGTCAGTGCTCAGGACCAAGGTCATGCATGCCCTGATCGCGTTCGGGACGAAGAGGTTGTAGCCGCGGCTCTTAAGCTCGCAACAGGGTCTGTCCGAAGTGATGGCGACTGTTCGTCACGACTTGCCCCTGTTGTGGGACAACTCTGTCCGTCAGGATGGCCAAGTGAACGCAGACATAGTCACTGCCTTCGTTGGCTTTGGGGGCGCGATCGTTGGTGGGGGTGCCTCATTTGGAGCGGCATGGCTGACTCTGCGACATCAGTCGAAGCAGGCAGACGCAACCCGCCTCCGTGAGCTGGGGCAAGTGGCGACTGACACCGCCTTGTCTGAGTTGATCAAGCTTGATGATCTGCTTGACTCGACTACACCGCCGACTGACACACCGGCTGTTGAGCTTGAACCCTGGGAACAGCAGGCCAGGATTCACCTGAGAAACGTAGAGCTCGCCCTCCTGCGGATACCAGGTGACGCCGTCCGTGCCCGCGTGACTCCGACCCTGAGGCTAGCGAAGGAGTATCGCTGGGCAGGGCCACGGCACGTCCACTACATACAGATGGTGCGCCTCATGGTTGACGACATGGTCAGTGCGTTGTCCGCCTACATCCGCGCGGACCCACTTCCCCCGCATCCCAGGCACGTAAAGCAAATCCGTGCGGACGTGAACAGGCGTAAGACTGCGGAAGCGAACGCCTTCCTCATGGGCGAGCCAGAGCCAGACGACGAGGTGGACGACACCTAGACCGACCAGGAGGACTGGGAGAAATCCGGGAGAAGTTCTTCTCCCGACGCCTCCCGGAAGCCTCACTAGACCAACTCACATCAAGGCTCTGTCCTGCGTAAGTAGCTTCGAGATGAGGTCTGGATCTTGCCCGGACCTTATTCGAGAGGAAGAGGTGGTGGTCTCAATTGTGGTCTCAATCGCCGCTCATTCCGGGGTGATCCGCTGACGTCCGCCGAAGTCGAGCGGACCCTCTGAGCAGGCGCCCGAGCTGCAATGCGGACACCCGTGGACACCCCCGGACCAAGATCGGACAACTTGTAATGCGTAGGTCGTCGGTTCGAATCCGACAGGGGGCTCCAACAGCATGGGCAACGGGCCGTGAGGCCCGTGAGCTTGTGGTTTCGGCGGGGGTGCATTGTGGCTGCGCCCTGGTGATCGTGATCGTGATCACGTCGCGTCAGTGGCTCATCGCGGGTCTTCACCCGGTGGGGTGGGAAGCGGGGCCGGTACGCCGAGGGCGAGCAGCGCGGTGTCGTCGTCCAGTCCGTCGCCGAAGCCGGTCAGTAGCTCGGTCAGGGCGGTGATCAGGGCCTGGGGTCCCGCTGGGGGCTGGTCGGCGGTGAAGGCGCGCAGGGCGTCCTCTCCGTACAGCTCGCGTTCGGGTCCGGTGCGGGCCTCGGTCAGGCCGTCGGTGTAGAGCAGCAGGGTGTCGCCGGGGAACAGTTCGGTGAGGGCGGCTGTGAAGTGGACCTTGGGCAGGATGCCGATGAGCATGCCGCCGGGGGTGGGGACGTAGTCCGCGGTGCCGTCGGCGCGCTGGATCAGTGCAGAGGGGTGGCCGCCGGAGGCCAGGTGCACGCTGGCGTGGCCGCTGCCGGGGCGCAGGACGCCGAATATGGCGGTGCAGTAGCGGGTGTCGCCACTGGTGTACCGCTCGTGCAGCACGGTGTTCAAGGTGGTCAGCACGGCGATGGGGGCAGGGTCGTGCATGGCGGCCGCCCGCAGGGTGTAGCGGGTCAGCGAGGTGAGCGCGGCAGCCTGGGGGCCTTTGCCGCACACGTCGCCGAGGAAGAACGCCCACTGGTCGGCGCCGAGGGGGAACAGGTCGTAGAAGTCTCCGCCGAGATGGTCCGGAGAGGCCGTGTGGTAGTAGGAGACGGCTTCCAGGCCCGGAACGGTGGGCAGTTGGGCGGGCAGCAGGCTCTGCTGGAGTACGGCGAGGGCTTCCTGGAGCCGTTCGCGGTCGGCCTCAGCGTGCCCGCGCGCTTCTTCGGCTGCCCGGCGTTGGCGCAGCAGCTCGGTCTCGTAGGCGCGGCGTTCGCGGGCATCGAAGACGGTGGTGCGGATCAGCAGCGGTTCGCCTTCGTCGCTGGTCTTCACCTTCGAAGTGACCAGCACCGGCATCCGCCGCCCGGCGGCGGCCTTGATGTCCAGAGCGATGCCGCTGACCTCGCCGCTCATCTGTAGCAGCGGGGCGAAGTGCGTCTCGTGGTAGAGCTTGCCGCCCACGGTGAGCAGATCGGTGAACCGCATCCGACCCACCACCTGGGACCGGTTCAGGCCCAGCCAGTCCAGCAAGGTGGTGTTGATCTTCGCGATGGTGCCGTCCATCAGCGTCGACAGGTAGCCGCACGGCGCCTGCTCGTACAGCTCCTCCACGCTGTCCTCCAGCAGGGCGGAGAAGGCGACGTCGGTGGCGTCCACATCTCCCTCCCCGTCCGGGTCCTGAGCGGTACGGCACATCACCGGGCCGCAGCGATGAAGTCGATGATCGCCTCTGCGGTGGCCTGCGGGGCGCTCAGCTGCGGGCAGTGCCCCGTCGCCTCCAGTGTGACGAGGCGGCTGCCGGGGATCGCGTCGTGGACGTAGGCGCCCACCTCGCGGGGGGCGATCACGTCCTGCTTGCATTCCAGCACCAGCGTCGGCAGCGCGACCGTCTTGAGTTCTTCACGGCTGTCGGACAGGAACGTCGTACGGGCGAAGACCCGGGCCATGGCGGGGTCGGTTGCGCAGAACGAGGTCGTCAGTTCCTCGCCGAGTTCCGGCCGGTCCGCGTTCCCCATGATCACCGGGGCCATCGCCGCCGACCAGCCCAAGTAGTTCGACTCCAGCGACTCGAGCAGCTCATCGATGTCTTCCGCGCTGAACCCGCCCCGGTACCCGTCCTCGTCGATGTAGCAGGGCGACGGCGCCACCATGACCAGGCGGGAGAACCGCTGTGGCGCCTTCGCCGCGGCGAGCACCCCGACCATGGCGCTGACCGAGTGGCCCACGAAGATCACATCCTGGAGGTCCAGCTCCTCGCAGACCTCCAGTACATCGCGCGCGTACCCGTCCAGTGAGCTGTAGCGCTGCTCGCTCCAGGCCGAAGGGTCCGCGCGGCCGGAGCCCACGTAGTCGAAGAGCACCAACCGGAAGTCCTCGGCGAGCATGGGAACCACCAGGCGCCACATGTTCTGGTCACAGCCGAACCCGTGCGCCAGCAAGAGCACCGGCCGGTCCGCACGGCCGGTGACGGTGATGCGGTTCCTGCTACTGGTGTCCATGCCGCCAGCTTCCCATCAACCTCACCACCTGAAGCGGCCGTACCGGACGCAGTCGCAGTCGACCTGTGAGGGGTCTGCTGCCGACGTTCATGATCAAGTGCTTGGCGCCGACGGCGGTAGCAGCGCGCGCCGAAACCAAACCTCGGAGCGTGGTGGCCATTGTCATCCACGTGCCGCATGAAACGTCATCACTTCTTCATTGACGTGGCAGCGCGATGACGTCCTGAACTGCTATCCATGGGGGTTAATTCACCCCCCCATTGGAGAGGTATTTCCGTGCGTTCATTAAGGGTACTTTTCACCGTCCTGCTGGCATTCGTCGCGGCGGTCACGATATCGAGCTCGGCCGAGGCTGCCGAGGGCAAGTACGTGGCCATGGGTGACTCGTACGCCGTCGCCCCCGGGACGCGGACGTACGACGACGCTGTCAACGACTTGTGCCGTCGGGGCCCGCTGACCTACTCCCGGCTGTGGGCGGCCCAGCACCCGTCGGTCGCCTTCGTGGAGGCGTCGTGCTCCGGTGCGACGACGGCCGACGTGATCAACACTCAGGTTCCCCAACTGACCGCGGACACCACGCTGGTGACGCTTCAGGTCGGTGGCAACGATGTCGGTTTCGTCGATGTGCTGGCGAACTGCGTCCTGACCATCGACGACCGGGACTGTGTCAACGGCGTCGACGCGGCGAAGCAGGCCATACAGACCTCGCTGTCACCCGCGCTGGCGCAGACCTACGCGGCGGTGCGTGCCAAGGCGCCCAACGCGAGAGTCATTGTCATCGGTTATCCGCGGTTCTACACCATCAACGGGTCCTGCGGCCTATTCGGATTGAGTGACACCGAACGTACGGCCGTGAACTCGGCGGCCGACACTCTCGCAAGCGTCATGTCCGCCCGCGCGGCGGAGGCCGGATTCACATTCCTGGACGCCCGGCCGGTATTCGACCCGCACACCATCTGCTCAAGCGGTACCACCTGGCTGACCAGTCTGGAATGGGACAAACTCAACGAGTCCTACCACCCGAATACCGCGGGTCACCGCGACGGCTATCTCGCCGCGTTGAACTCCCTGACCGGATGATCGAGGACCGGATGACCGAGCACGCCGGATAGAGGCACGGGGCGAGGGCGTTCCGCCGCGTCGGCGTAACGCCCTCGCTGCCCTGCCGGTGTCCTACCGCTGTCCTGCCGGTGTCCTTCAGTACCGCCAAGCCAGCAGCGCCCTCGCGATCGCCGCCTGCTGTACGTCCGGGCCGCGGCCCTCCTCCACGCGCCACAGTGAGTTCTGGAGCACCCGCCCCAGCGTCCAGGCACGTGCCCGCTCCCGGTCTGCGCCCAGTACGTCCGTCATCAGGTCGAAGCGCCGCAGGAGGTGTCCCTCCTCGAAGCGGTTCCAGAGGGCGGGGAGCAGGTCGAAGCAGGGTCTCCGGCGAGGGGTTTCGGGTCGATGACCAGCCAGGGTTCGCGGTCGGCGGCGAGGATGTTCTCGAAGTGCAGGTCCCAGTGAAGGAGGCGGTCGCCGGGTCCGTCCGCGACCTCGCGCAGCGCGGCGGCGCAGTTCCGCAGCAGTTGGCGGTCGTCCTCGTCGGTCAGCGCCGCCAGTACGGCCGGCAGGCGGTCGAACATGCCCGCCGTCAGGTCTCCGAGCCGTCGTAGCTCCGCCGGCGCAGGCATGGATGTCAGCCGCGCGAGCAGGTCCGCGAGGATCCTGGTCGCCTTCATCACGTCCGGTACGGCGGCAAGTGGGCGGTCCTCGTCGAGCCGTTCCAGGAGCATCGTGCCGGTCTGCGGATCGTCGTTCAGCAGTCGTACGACACCGTCGCCGTCCCAGGTCCGCAGGGCGAGGGCCTCGCCCGCCGTCTCGTCGTCGAGGTCCTGGAGTTTCAGGGCGGCCCGTGTTCCGTCGCCGCGGACCACCGGCAGTACGACGGAGACCCGCCCGCTCATCGGCCGCCCCTCCTGCCGCAGCTCCCACCGCTCCAGAAACTCCGCTCCCCGTTCCAGCAGCCGGGAGTCCCACACCAGCACAATCACCCCATGAGTCGAGTTCCGCGCGCTGTTCGGTCGTACATCAGCCGTGCCCCGGGAACGTACATCTGGCTGGTGATCCTCTTCATCACGACCGTGGCCGTGCACCAGATGTCGCCGGCGTTCGAGCAGGAATTCCTGCGGCAGCGGTCCACCAACATCCACGAGCTGTCGAGCAACCCGATCCGGGTGCTCTTCGCCAGTGCGATGTGGATCGACGGCGGGTACTGGCTGCCGTACGCCGTCCTCTACACCGTTTTTCACGCGCAGGCGGAGCACTGGCTCGGTACCGCGCGGTGGCTGGTGGTCTGTGTGGCCGCGCACGTCCTGGCGACGCTGATCAGTGAGGGGGCGCTGCTGCTGGCGATCCGGCACGGGATGGCGCCGCGTTCGGCGGTCAACACCCTCGACATCGGGGTGAGTTACGCGCTGGCGGGGGTGATCGCGGTGCTGACGTACCGGATCGCGGTGCCCTGGCGGTATCCGTACGTGGTGATCGTGCTCCTTGTGTACGGGGTGCCGCTGGCGACCGGCCGCACCTTCACCGATCTCGGGCATTTCACCTCGGTGCTGATCGGTCTTGCCTGTTATCCGCTGGTCAGAGGGCGCGGAAAAGCATGGAATCCGAAGGAGACAGTGGCCGCCCTCAGGCGTTAACGTCCCGGCCATGAGCAGCGTGACGGTCAATGGCGGCATCTCCTTCTGGTACGCCGACGACGGCATCCCCGCGCCGCGCGAGCCGCTGCCCGGTGACGCCTCCGCGGACGTCGTCATCGTCGGCGGCGGCTACACGGGCCTGTGGACCGCGTACTACCTGAAGAAGGCGGCTCCCTTCCTCCGGATCACCGTCCTGGAGCAGAAGTTCTGCGGTTACGGCGCCTCCGGGCGCAACGGCGGCTGGCTCTACAACGGCATCGCGGGACGCGACCGGTACGCGAAGCTGCACGGCCGGGAGGCCGCCGTACGCCTTCAGCAGGCCATGAACGAGACGGTCGGCGAGGTGGTGCGGGTCGTAGCGGCGGAGGGTATCGACGCCGACATCCACCAGGGCGGCGTACTCGAAGTGGCGTACACGCCCGCCCAGTTGGCCCGGCTGAAGGCCTTCCACGAGCACGAACTGTCGTACGGGGAGAAGGACCGCGAGCTGTACGGCGCCGTCGCGACCGCCGAGCGGATCCGGGTCGCGGACGCCGTGGGGTCCACCTGGACGCCGCACGGGGCGCGGCTGCACCCGGTGAAGCTGGTGAAGGGACTGGCCGCCGCGGTCGAGGCGCTGGGCGTGACGATCCACGAGCAGACGCCGGTCACGGAGATCCGGCCGAAGCACGCGGTGACTCCGTACGGCACGGTGCGCGCGCCCTACGTCCTGCGCTGCACGGAGGGCTTCACAGCCTCGCTCAAGGGGCAGAAGCGGACCTGGCTGCCCATGAACTCGTCGATGATCGCGACGGAGCCGCTGACCGCCGAGCAGTGGGAGACCATCGGCTGGGAGGGGCGCGAGACCCTGGGCGACATGGCGCACGCGTACATGTACGCCCAGCGCACCGCCGACGGCCGGATCGCGCTCGGCGGCCGCGGAGTCCCGTACCGCTTCGGCTCCCGCACCGACAACGACGGCCGTACGCAGCCGGCGACCGTCGAGGCGCTGCGCGAGATCCTCGTCCGCTTCTTCCCGTCGCTGACCGGTGTGGGCGTGGAGTACGCCTGGTCGGGTGTCCTCGGCGTGCCGCGCGACTGGTGCGCCACGGTGGCCCTGGACCGTTCGACGGGGCTCGGGTGGGCCGGCGGCTACGTCGGTTCCGGTGTCGCCACCACCAATCTCGCCGCCCGCACCCTGCGCGACCTCGTCCAGCGCGACTCGGGGCAGTCGGGTGAGACGGAACTGACCGGCCTGCCCTGGGTCGACCACAAGGTGCGCAAGTGGGAGCCGGAGCCGTTCCGCTGGATCGGGGTCCACGGCATGTACGCCACCTACCGCACGGCCGACCGGCGCGAACTCACCACGCACAGCGCTCAGTCGTCGCGACTGGCCCGGGTGGCGGACCGGGTGGCGGGACGGCACTGACGACTCCAGCCGCTCGACTCGTAAGGCATAGCCGCTCGGCCCGTAAGGCGTCTGCTGTCCCCCGATACTCATGAGTGCTCTGTCATACCTGTGTGCGAACATCGCTTCAATTGACCATCGAGCCGGGGGGCTCGAACGATCCGGGGGGATCAGATGCCCGAACCCTGTCCACGTGTCCGCATGTCCGCGAGACGCACGCCCGCTTCGGTGTTGCTGCTCGCGCTCACCGTCCTCGTCGCGCTGCTGACCTCGACCGGGACGGGCTCCGCCCGAGCGGCGGAGCCGGCGGCCGCGGACGCCGAGTGCGCGCCGCTCGCCATCGCGCCGTTCGGTGACCCGGGCGAGGCGGTCGGCAAGGCCACCGTCGCGGCCCAGGACAGCACCTGCTTCACCGTCACGGCCACCGCTCCGGGCCTGCACCTGGTCTCACTCGACGACAGCGCCAACGAGGCGTACACGCAGGTCCTCTCCGCCGACGGCGCTGAAGTGGACTGCTACGACGAGGAGTTCTACGCCGAGGGCTGGTGTGATCTGCCCACGGCCGGCACCTACACCGTCAAGGTGGTCAACAACGGCTGGGGAGACGCGCAGACGGCCGTCACCGTCGTCCCGCTCGGCTCCACGCAGGGCTGCGCCGACGAGACAGGCACGAGCTGGGACCTGCCGACCGTGAGCCGTACGTCGGTGAGCCCGGTCGAGATCGACTGCCAGCCGTTCGACGCCGAGGCAGGCGAGCGCGTCCGGCTCACCCACGGACCCAAGGTGTACGGCGAGGACATCGCCTGGATCACCGACGAGACCGGCGCCCGGATCTGCCCGCACTTCCCCGAGGACGGCGAGGACAGCTGCGTGCTGCCCGGCGACGGCCCCTACCGGGTGCTGTCCCGGGTCTCGTACGGGGAGCGGGGCTTTCCCGCCGAGTTCGCCGTGAAGGTCCGCCGGCTGAACGACCCGCAGGGTTGCCGTACCGCGCCCGTGCGGCCCTACGGCCCCCTGGAGCCGCAGGACTTCGACACCAACCCCTGCTTCACTTTCACCGCGGGCAAGGCAGGCTCGTACCTCGTCCACGACGTCGACGAGAGCGGGGAGACAGGCCCGGTCCAGGTGTACGACGCCGACGGCATGACCGTGTGCCGGGCGACGGACCCGTGCCAGTTGCCGGCCGCCGGTACCTACACCGCCGTCCTGGACGGCTCGTACCCCTTCAGCGACTCCCGCGCCGGGCTGATCGTCCTCGACCGTGCCTCCGGTGAAGGCTGCGTGGAGACCGGCATGGGCGTTCACCAGGGAGAGTTGAGCACGGCAGGGCAGTACGACTGCCTGGAGCTGGCCGCTCCGCAGGGCGCCGTGGTCGCGGCACTCACCCCGCTCGGCTCCTCCCCGGTCGACGCGACGGTGGAGGTGCTCGACCGCGACGGCACCGAGCAGTGTGACGCGGAAGAGCTCGCGTACGGCGACTGCGCCCTCACCGGCACCGCCCCCTACCGGGCCCTCGTGCACTCCGACGACGGCGTCACCCCCACGGGTCCCTACTCCGTGGCCCTCCACCGCACGGACGTCGAGAGCGACTGCCCCGTACTGCCTGCCGGAAGTTATGCCGACGGCGGTGCCAAGGCCACGCTGACCACGGGCGGCGGGGTCTTCTCGCACTGCTTGAGCATTCCCGCCGACGCCCACACGGGCTCGGAGGTGTTCCAACTGGTCGCCACGTCCGGCACGACCGCGGCGGAGTTCTCCGTGGTCGACTCCACCGGCAAACGAGTCTGCGACCGCGCCGCCACCACCAATGGCTGGACGATCTGCGGCCTCACCCCGGGCAAGGCCCACACGGTGCTCGTCACCGGCCGGGACAAGGCCGCCACGTACACGCTGACCCGGCGTGACGTGACCGCGAGCGCCGCCTCCGCGGGCTGTCTGAAGACGGCTGCCGCGAAGGTCGGCGGTCCTTCCGTGGCCGGTTCGTACGACGTTCCGGGCACCCTGCGCTGCCACCAGGTCACCACAGGCGCCGCGACCGACGTCGTACACGTGGATGTGCGGGACGCGCTGGGCACCGCCAACATCGCGGTCCTGGGCGGCGACGGCGTCACCGAGTGCTCGTTCCGCAACCGCTCCTGCGCGGTCACCGGGTTCACCACCCACCAGGTGCTCGTGCAGACCCCGGCCACCCTGAAAGCCGCGCCCGCTTACCACCTGGACGCCCTGCGCATCGCCAACGCTGACGGGCCGGCGCCCGAGTGCACCGAGGTCCCCTCGGTCGCGTACGGGTACGGGCCGGTCACCGGCACCCTCGACGAGTCGCACACCGCCGTGTGCGCGGTGCTGCCCACGGCGGGCTCCGACCACTTCAACGCCGACATCAAGGACACCACCGACGCCACCACCACGGCGGTGCCCGCCCTCTACACCACGTCCTCCTGGGCCAACGGCTGCGTCAACAGCTCGTCCGGCTACGAGTGCGGTGTATCGGGCACACCCTCCGCGAGCGCCCCGACAGTGTTCGTCCTGGGCCTGCCGGAGAAGGCGTCCAGCACTTCCTACAGCGCCAAGCTGAACTGCTCGTTCGTCCAGTGCGGCACCGAGGAGCTGAGCGTCACCGCGGTGAGCCCCGGCACGGGCGTCAGCGGTGGCAAGGTCGCGCTCAGTGTGACCGGCACCGCGCTCGGCGCGGACACCACGGTCCGGCTGAGCCAGAGCGGCAGGACGCTGACCGCGAAGACGGAGTCGGTGTCCGCCGACAACCGGACGGCGACGGCGACCCTCGACCTGACCGGCGCGGCCACCGGCGTCTGGACGGTCAGCGTGTTCACGCGCGGCTGGGAGTACCAGCGCGGCACCTTCACCGTGACCCAGCCCGAGCTGAAGAACACCGCTCTGCCCAAGGTGACGGGCACGGCGGCGGTCGGCGTCAAGGTCACGGCGGCGACGGGGAGTTGGTCGGCCGCCCCGTCGTCGTACACCTATCAGTGGAAGGCGAACGGCACCGCGATATCCGGGGCGACGGCCTCGGCGTACACGATCCCGGCGTCGCTCCTCGGCAAGAAGCTGACCGTGACCGTCACGGCCGTCAAGAGCGGCTGGAAGAGCGGCTCGGCGACCTCGGCGGCGGTGACCGTCGCCAAGGGCGCCGCTCCGAAGGCGACGAAGGTGCCGGTGATCAGCGGCACGGCGAAGGTCGGTAAGAAGCTGACGGCGGGCAAGGGCACCTGGAGCCCGGCGGCGACCTCGTACTCGTACCAGTGGTACGCGAACGGCAAGGCGATCGCCGGCGCGACCAAGTCCACGCTGGTCCTGAAGTCGGCCCAGTCCAGCAAGAAGATCACCGTCAAGGTGATCGCGCACCGCACCGGTCACAAGGACGGTTCGGCGGTGAGCAAGGCGACGAAGGCGGTCGCTCGCTGAGGCAGTCACCAGCGGGTGCGGGGCAGGGCCTTCCTGGGCCCCGCCCCGCACCCGTATGTGACACTGCGGCCATGATTCGCCCAGCGACCCCCGCCGATGTCCCCGTCATTCACGCCCTGGTGCGTGAACTCGCCGAGTACGAGAAGGCGCTGGAGGAGGCGCGGGCCTCCCAGGAGCAGTTGCGTGAGGCGCTGTTCGGGGAGCGGGCCGCCGCGTTCGCGCATGTCGCCGAGGACGCGGCGGGGGAGGTCGTCGGGTTCGCGCTGTGGTTCCTGAACTTCTCGACGTGGCGCGGGGTGCACGGGATCTACCTGGAGGACCTGTACGTACGGCCCCAGGTGCGCGGCGGTGGGCACGGGAAGGCGCTGCTGACCGAACTGGCGCGGATCTGTGTGGAGCGCGGGTACGAGCGGCTGGAGTGGTCGGTGCTGAACTGGAACCGGTCGGCCGTCGAGTTCTATGAGGCGCTGGGCGCGCGGCCGCAGGACGAGTGGACGGTGTACCGGCTGACGGACGACTCGCTCGCGAAGCTGGGGTCAGGGCCGGGGCCAGGGCCGGGTTCAGGTTCGGGGGGCTGATTCGGGCACTGGCGCTCCCGTGGACATCGTCTGCTTCGGTGCCTTCGCCGTGACCATCAGGCCCGCGACCAGTCCGGCCAGGAGCAGGACACCGACGGCCCACCAGAGGGCGGTCGTGTAGCCGTGGACGGTGCCCTGGCGGGTGATCAGGTCCATCTGGGCGGGGTTGGTCAGGTGGGCGGCGATGTATGCGGCGCCGCTGGTGGTGGCGATGGTGTTCAGCAGGGCCGTACCGATCGAACCGCCCACCTGCTGCGCGGTGTTGACGGTCGCGGAGGTCACACCAGCGTCCTGCGGGGCGACCCCGGCGGTGGCGGTCGCGAAGACCGGCATGAAGGTCAGCCCCATGCCGAGGCCGGTCAGGAGCATGCCGGGCAGCAGATGGTCCGCGTAGCCGGAGTCGACGGTGAGCTGGGTGAAGATCAGCATGCCGCCGGCGGCGAGGATCATGCCGGGGACCATGAGCACGCGCGGTGCCACGTGTTGCAGCAGCCGGGCCGAGATCTGCGTGGAGCCGATGATGATCGCGACCGTCAGGGGCAGGAAGGCCAGGCCTGTCTTCACGGGGGAGTAGCCGAGGATGCCCTGTAGGTAGTAGGTCATGAAGAGGAACATGCCGAACATGCCGATGGTGGCGAGACCCATCGTCAGGAAGCATCCGGCGCGGTTGCGGTCCTTGATGATGTGCAGGGGGAGCAGCGGGCCAGGAGAACGTGTCTGCCACCACACGAAGGACGCGAGGAGTACGACGCCCGCCGCGAAGAGTCCGAGGACCCGCGAGTCCGTCCAGCCGCGCGACTCCGCCTCGCTGAACCCGTAGACGATCGCGACCAGTCCGCCGCAGCCGAGCAGCACACCGGGTACGTCGAGATGGGCGCCCTTGTTGCCCGGGCGGTCGTGCAGCAGTGTGAACGCGCCGAAGACCGCGATGACGGCGATCGGGACATTGACGTACAGGCACCAGCGCCAGTCCAGGTACTCCGTCAGCAGCCCTCCCGCGATGAACCCGATCGCGGAGCCCGAGCCCGCCAGGGCGCCGTAGATCCCGAAGGCCTTTCCGCGCTCCTTCGGGTCGGTGAACGTGGTGGTGAGGAGCGACAGCGCGGAAGGGGCCAGTACGGCGGCGAAGGCGCCCTGGAGCGCGCGGGCGCCGAAGAGCATGCCGGAGGTGGTCGCCGCGCCGCCGATCGCGGAGGCGGCTGCGAAGCCGATGAGCCCGAAGATGAAGGTGCGTTTGCGGCCGACGATGTCGGCGATCCGGCCGCCGAGCAGGAGCAGACCGCCGAAGGCCAGCGTGTACGCGGTGATGACCCACTGGCGGTTGCCGTCGGACATGTGCAGAGCGCTCTGTGCGGAGGGGAGAGCGATGTTCACGATGGTCGCGTCCAGGACGACCATCAGCTGGGCGAGGGCAATGATCACCAGGGCCCACCAGCGATGGGGGTCTGCGCCCGCCGGCCCTCCTGGTATGCCCGGTTCACCTGTTCGGGTGACACTCATCAGCCCATAAGACCATCAAAAGGGACTCATCGCATCTCTGGTGAGGGGTCGCTCACGGTTGGTGGAGAGGGCGCTCACGGTTGGTGGAGTGGTCGCTCACGGTTCCAGCACCACCTTCCCGACCGTGCCCCGGTTCTCCAGGGCGCGGTGGGCGGCGGCCGCCTCGGCGAGTGGGAAGCGGGTGACGGCCGGGGTCAGGTGGCCTGCGGCGGCTTCGGCGAGGGAGCGCAGTTCCAGGGTGTGGACGGGGTTGGGGCCGCCCGCCTTCCGCATCATCGCGGCGCCGAGGACCTCCTGGGAGACGCCCTCGACGAGCAGCGGGGTGCCGTCGCGCAGGCCCTCGCCGGACCAGCCGAAGACGAGGTGCGTGCCGCCGGGGCCCAGCAGGGCGACGGACTCGCGGGCCGCGTCGCCGCCCACGCCGTCGAAGACGACGGTTGCCTCTGTGCCGCCGAGGAAGGCGCGGACCTTCTCCGGCCAGTCCGGGTCCTTGTAGTCGACGGCCAGGTCGGCGCCGTTCCGCTGGACCCGGGCCACCTTCTCCAGGCCGCCCGCCAGCCCGATCACGGTGGCGCCCGCGTGCTTGGCGTACTGCACGAGGAGGGTGCCGATACCGCCCGCGGCCGCCGGGATCACGGCCACGGAGTCGGGGCCGAGCTCGGTGAACTGGAGGATCCCCATCGCCGTACGCCCGGTGCCGATCATCGCGACGGCCTGCGCGAAGTCCAGGTTCCCGGGGATCACGTGGAGGCGGTCGACGTCGACAACCGCCAGCTCGGCGTACCCGCCGGGGGCGAAGCCCAGGTGGGCGACAACGCGCTTGCCGAGCCAGAGGTCGGCGACGCCCTCGCCGAGGGCCTCGACGGTGCCGGCGACCTCGCGGCCGGGGATCGTGGGCAGGGCGGGCAGCTCCGGGAGCGGGCCGCGGATGCCCGCCCGGATCGCGGTGTCGAGAAGGTGAACTCCCGCCGCGCCGACGGCGATACGGACCTGGCCGGGGCCTGGCTCGGGGTCCTCGGTCAGTTCGAGGGTGAGGTTCTCGGCGGGGCCGAAGGCGTGCTGGCGGATGGCGTGCATGGTGGGCTCCGTCGTCTGTTGGCTGTCGTCTGCTGCTGTCTGCTATCTGCTGTCTGTTGTCCGTCGTCCGTTCTTTGTGGGCCCAGCTTCTGACCTGAAGCTCGCTTGAGGTCAAGGCTTTTCGAGGTGGGATCGGGAAACGCAGGTCGGGGTCGTTGTCAGTGGTGGGGTGCACGATGGGGGCATGGTGCGGAAAGCGGCGGGCGAGGCGAAGAAGCTGGTCAAGGGAGCGCGGCGGCCGGAGGTGCGGTTGCCGCCCCTGGAGCCGTACGGCGGTGCTGGGCTGGAGCCCGACGGGGACTACGACGGCCTCGAGTTCCGGGACGTGGACTTCGTCGGGCAGGACGGCGGGGGCGCGCGGTTCATGGACTGCGCGCTGACCGGGTGCGCGCTGGACGAGACCCGGCTGCATCACGCCCGCGTGCTGGACTCGGTCCTCACGGGCATACGGGGCGTCGGCACCGACCTCGCCGAGTCGACGTTGCGCGATGTGGAGCTGGTCGACGCTCGCCTGGGCGGGGTGCAGTTGCACGGTTCCGTACTGGAGCGGGTGCTGGTCCGCGGCGGCAAGATCGACTACCTGAACCTGCGCAAGGCCCGCCTCAAGGACGTCGTCTTCCAGGGGTGCGTCCTGGTCGAGCCCGACTTCGGGGGCGCGCGGCTTGAGCGGGTGGAGTTCGTGGACTGTGTGGTCAAGGAAGCGGATCTTACGGCGGCGACGCTGACCGAGGTGGACCTGCGGGGGGCCGCCGAGTTCACCATCGCGCGGGGGGTGGACCGGTTGGCGGGGGCGGTGATCAGTCCGGCTCAACTGGTGGATATGGCGGGGATGTTGGCGGCGGAGATGGGGGTGCGGGTGGAGTAGGGGGTGGGTTTTTCGCCCCCTCCGCCCCTGCTGCATTGGTTTCAGCCTGTCCGGCGTTTGAGGACGAGCGCGTTCAGCGCGGTGCGGGGGTCTGGGGGCGGCAGCCCCCAGGAACAAGGGACGGGCAGGGGCGGAGGGGGCGAA
>NZ_JBFBEA010000052.1:0-32267 GCF_040683495.1 Streptomyces sp. NPDC093544
ATCGGCGGTCAGGGCGAAGTTGCCGCTGAAGGGAGCGGGGTCGTCCGTGGCTGGGACGTCGGCCGCGGCATCCGCGGCGTGGCCGACGTCGTAGTTCTTGTCCGCGTGTGGTTCGGCCGGGGTGGTGGCGCCTTGGCCCGTAGCGCGGGCCGAGGGGCGGGATACCGCGGATCAGCGGGATCGGGGCCTGGCCGGCGATGCCGGTCGGCATCGGCAGCCGGTTCCGGTCGCGGAGGATGTCGCAGAGGATATGGATTTTCGGCGCCGGCTTGCCGCGACGGGCCGGATCCGGTCCGGTCGAGGGCCCCCCTTTTTTTGACCGCCCGGACACCGGCCCGGCCGCTCGCGCACCGTGGCCGGTCCGGCTCGCCGCTCGCGCCGGGCCGCCGCCACCGGGTGTGGTCCGGCCCGTACCCGGGGTGGCGGCCGGTAGGTGAAGCGCCGGTGCACGGTCTGCCAGGGGGCTCCGAGGACCGGCGGAAGCCGGTGGCCGGGACGTGGCGGCCGGGCCGGGCCCGGCCGGGGGCGCCCGGTCGGGGAACAGGTCTGCCCGGGACACCGGGACACCGGGATACCGGGATACCGGGACGCCCGGGACGCCCGGGACACCGGGGCGCCCGGGAGCCGGGGGCGTCCCGGGACGGACCTGGGCGGGGGGTGTCGGTCACATGGCGGGTGATGCCATGGTCACGGTGCAGCGGAACACGGGCGTCCCGTCCTGATGGGCGGTCACGAGCACGCTCTCCGCGCGGTCCGCGCCGGTGCCGGTGGAGGTGGCGGTGGAGGTGGCGGGTGTGGGTGTGGGTGTGGGTGTGGGGTGTGCCTCGATCAGGCACGGGGTGTCGAGTTCGACGTAGCGCTGGAACCGGCTGGTGAGGGAGAGGGGCAGGGAGGCGTGTCCCAGGGTCGCGGCGGCGGCCTGGCGGGCGGCTTCGAGGAGGACCATGCCGGGGACGTGGTCGACCATGTGGTCGAAGAGCACGGGGTGGCGGGTGTCCACCCGCAGCTGCCAGCGGTGCGGTTCGGCGGTGGGGGAGAGGACCACGTCGGTGGGGGACATGCGGCCCACCGTCTGCGGGGGTTCGGGGGCGGTCAGTGCGATGACCCGGGGGCTGTCGCCGGCGGGCAGGCGGGCGGTGCGCAGCCTCTGGTAGACGCGGGGGGTGATGCAGGTGAGGGTGCCGCCCCCGGTCGCGGCGAGGCTGCCGTCGCGGTGGATCCGGGCCTCGAGGCGGAACCCGGTCACGGCGCCGCCGCGCTGCTTCACGCCGGAGCATGTGATGTCGAGTTCGAGCGAGGCGGGACTCCAGCCGACGCGCAGGTGCTCGGGGCGGACGGCCACGCTGAGGTCGCTGACCAGGAAGTGGTGTCCGAGGGGGACCCCGTACTCGGCGTGGGCCAGGAGGATGCCGGCCTGGCGGATCGTTTCGGCGGTGATCAGCGGATCGTGGCAGCCGTCGACGGTGGCGAAGAAGCTGTGCCCGCGGGGCCACTGGGCGGCGACGGTGAAGCGGTGCTCCTCCACGCGTGCCCAGTCGGTCAGCATGACCTCGGCGACGCTCGCGCGGTGGACGAGTTCCTTGGGGACGGTGCTGGTCAGGGACGGGAAGGGGAGGGCGCCGGCCGGTGCGGGGGGCGCGGCGCTCCCGGTGCCTGCGGTGCCGGGTATCACGCGGTGCATACGGAACGTGCTGACAGACATGGTTCCCCCTGAGCCGGCTTGGCCTGGCTTGAATGTGAGTGGTGGATCCCTCAGGAGAGCGAAGATACATACCATCCGGTTTAGTTTCTAGAAGGAACGCGGCACTCCAGCCCGCGATAAATGGAGTGATGTGTTCCCGAATGTGCAGATGATCATCCGGTGGTCCCCGGGCCGGCCCGGGTCCCGCAGGTCCTGTGCGGTCACGCACCGCGCGGGGCGCGGGGTGCCGCCCGGTGCGGGTGGGGGGCGGCCCGGCCGCCGGCTCCAGCGATCTCAAAGCCGTTCTTGAGCGGCCTCCCCGACCGTGTCCAAAGGCCCGACAGGAAAGGGGACCGGTCGTATGGAGCGGGGAGAAGCCCTGATCAGGGTGGAGCGGGGGCGGCCCGACGAGGCGGAACTGGCCGCCGTGGTCGCGGTGCTGCTCGGTCTGCGGGCGGGCGCGCGGCAGGCGCCGGGGGAGCCGGCGGCGGCCGGAACCCACTGGTGGCGGGAGCCGGACGGCTACGCGGCGCCCGAGGGCTGGTGCTGACGGCGGGGGTGTATCTCCCGAGTTCCTTCACCTCCCAACAAGAAACCGCACAAGTGGTTTGTTATGATGGTTTCACGGACCCGGGGCGGGACCTCCTCGGCCTTGTCCCAGGAAGGGCACCTGACATGGCTATGACGAGCCGGGCATCGATTCCACCGGGGCCCGCCGGTATACGCGGGCGCGTGGCGGAGCTGGACGGCATCCGTGAGCAGGCGCTGGCCGGCCCCGGCCGGCAGGCGACCCTGGCGCAGCACGCCAAGGGCAAGCTGACCGCCCGGGAGCGGATCGGTCTGCTGCTGGACGCGGGTTCGTTCCAGGAGGTCGAGCAGCTGCGCCGGCACCGGGCGACCGGTTTCGGGCTGGAGATGAAGAAGCCGTACACGGACGGTGTGATCACCGGCTGGGGCACGGTCGAGGGCCGCACGGTCTTCGTGTACGCGCACGACTTCCGGATCTTCGGCGGTGCGCTGGGCGAGGCGCACGCCACGAAGATCCACAAGATCATGGACATGGCGATCGCCACCGGGGCGCCGCTGGTGTCGCTGAACGACGGCGCCGGTGCCCGTATCCAGGAGGGGGTGTCCGCGCTCGCCGGGTACGGCGGCATCTTCCAGCGCAACACGAAGGCCTCGGGTGTCATCCCGCAGATCAGTGTGATGCTCGGCCCCTGCGCGGGCGGCGCGGCCTACAGTCCCGCCCTCACCGACTTCGTGTTCATGGTCCGCGGGACCTCGCAGATGTTCATCACCGGCCCGGACGTCGTCAAGGCGGTGACCGGTGAGGAGATTTCGCAGAACGGGCTGGGCGGCGCCGACGTGCACGCCGAGACCTCCGGCGTCGCGCACTTCGCCTACGACGACGAGGAGACCTGCCTCGCGGAGGTGCGCTACCTCCTGTCGATGCTGCCGCAGAACAACCGGGAGGCCCCGCCCCGGGTGCGCGGCGGCGACCGCATCGACCGGAGCTCGCAGGCGCTGCTGGACCTGGTGCCGGCCGACGGCAACCGGCCCTACGACATGGCGCGGGTCATCGGGGAGGTCGCCGACGACGGCGAGTACCTGGAGGTCCACGAGCGCTGGGCGCGCAACATCATCTGCGCGCTGGCCCGCCTGGACGGGCAGGTCGTGGGCATCGTCGCCAACCAGCCCCAGGCGCTGGCCGGCGTGCTGGACATCGAGGCCAGCGAGAAGGCCGCACGCTTCGTCCAGATGTGCGACGCCTTCAGCATCCCGATCGTGACCTTCCTCGACGTGCCCGGCTTCCTCCCGGGCGTCGACCAGGAGCACGGCGGGATCATCCGGCACGGCGCGAAGCTGCTGTACGCCTACTGCAACGCCACCGTGCCGAGGATCTCGCTGATCCTGCGCAAGGCCTACGGCGGCGCCTACATCGTCATGGACTCCCAGTCCATCGGCGCGGACCTGACGTACGCGTGGCCGACCAACGAGATCGCCGTGATGGGCGCGGAAGGCGCCGCCAACGTCATCTTCCGCCGCCAGATCGCCGAGGCCAAGGACCCCGAGACCATGCGGCAGAAGATGGTCAAGGAGTACAAGGCCGAACTCATGCACCCCTACTACGCGGCCGAGCGCGGCCTGGTGGACGACGTGATCGACCCGACCCGGACCCGCGAGGTCCTCATCCGCTCCCTGGCCATGCTCCGCAGGAAGCACGCCGACCTGCCCTCCCGCAAGCACGGCAACCCCCCGCAGTAGCACGACGCCCAAGGGACTCGGGACGCCGGTGCGGTGCCGGCCCCGGCGTCCCGGTTCTCAGGAGAGCGCACATGGTCAAACAGGAGCGGGCCGCCCGCACCCGGCACGCACTGATCCAGGCCGCCGCCGCGGTGTTCGCCGAGGAGGGCTTCGTCACCGCGTCGCTGAGCACCATCAGCAGACGGGCCGGTGTCAGCAACGGTGCGCTGCACTTCCACTTCGCCAGCAAGAACATGCTCGCCGACGCGGTCGGGGCGGAGGCCGCCGCGGCCGTGGGCCGGATCACCGAGTCGGCGCGGGCCTGGCAGGGCGACTCCCTGCAGGCCGTGGTGGACGCCACCCACGAGCTGATGGGCAGCCTCGCCCACGACATCGTGGTCCGCGGCGGCTTCGGGCTCGCGGGCGACAGCGCCCGCCGGGGGGAGCCCTCCCTGCGCACCCAGTGGCAGCACTGGGTCGAGGACAGCCTCCGCCGCGCCGAGCGCAACGGCGCCCTGGCGGACGGCGTGTCCTGGGCCGACGGCGCCCGCGTCATCGTGGCTGCGACCGCGGGCTTCGAGGTCCTGGGCGGCGACGACACCTCCTGGCTGTCGCGGCAGAACGTCACCCGCTTCTGGGAAGTCGTCCTGCCGCGGCTCGCCGGCCGCCAGGACCTGCACCGGCTGATGAGCGCCGGCTCCCGGCCCCCGGCCGCGAACCCCCCGCCGCAGCTCCCCTCACCCGGGCTCCCCCCGCAGGAGCTGCC
This sequence comes from Streptomyces sp. NPDC093544, assembly GCF_040683495.1. Classification (NCBI taxonomy): domain Bacteria; kingdom Bacillati; phylum Actinomycetota; class Actinomycetes; order Kitasatosporales; family Streptomycetaceae; genus Streptomyces; species Streptomyces sp. NPDC093544. The sequence goes on from NZ_JBFBEA010000052.1 coordinate 4,692, forward strand.
CTCACCGGCCGGCCCCGAGCACTGACCTGCTCACTGACCTGCTCCCCGGGCCGGAGCCCGGGGCACGGCGGCGAGGGAAACCCGGCAGCAGACCTTCAGGTCTGTTTAATGATCGATCTCCGTCCATCCCGCCCCGCTGGACCCCGGAAGACGACTCCAGGACGCCTTGAATCCTGCTGGAGATCCCGAAGAACCCCTGACCAGCGCCTACGTGCCCCTATGCATCGGCTAAGAAAATACAGGATGTGCGGTTTGATATTGACAGACCGGGCGTGCTGTTTTTAGTCTGGTCATGGCGCCGGACTGGCATCTGTCGACGGCCGCGGAACGACCGGAGCACTCGGGCATAAGACAGGGGAGATCGCGTGGACATCGAGGTACTGGGCGCACTGGCCGTACAGGAGAACGGAGCCTCCATCACACCGACGGCTCCCAAGCCGCGGCAGGTGCTGGCTCTGCTGGCGCTGCACGCCGACCGGGTGGTGCCCGTCTGCGCGCTGATCGAGGAGCTGTGGGGCACCACCCCGCCGCGCAGCGCCCGCACCACCCTGCAGACGTACGTCCTTCAGCTGCGTGAACTCATCGCCCTGGCCCTGGACAAGGACGGCCGCGACGACGCGCAGGAGCCGGCGCGGGGCGGGCGGCGCAGCGCCAAGGACGTACTGGTGACGATGCCCAGCGGCTATCTGCTGGCCGCAGGCGACGGCGAGAGCGACGTCCGCGCCTTCGAACGCCTCGCGGGCACGGGATACCGGGCCATGGACGCCGGTGACTTCCCGGGCGCCGCACGGCAGTTGCGCCAGGCGCTGGAGCTGTGGTCCGGGACCGCCTTCGCCGACGTCCAGGCCGGGACACAGCTGGACATGGAGATCAGGCGCCTCGAGGAGAGCCGGCTGTGCGCGCTCGACCAGCGCATCGAGGCCGATCTGCGGCTGGGACGCCACCGTGAACTGCTGGCCGAGCTGACCGTTCTGGTCAACCGCTACGGCACGCATGAGAGCCTGCACGGCCAGTTCATGCTCGCGCTGTACCGCTCGGGGCGGCGCGGCGAGGCCCTGGAGGTCTATCAGCGGCTGCGCGCCACCCTCGTACGGGACCTCGGCCTGGAACCGTCGGCGGGACTGCGGCGCCTGCAGCGGTCCATCCTCACGGCCGGCCCCGAGACCGCCGCGCCCGCACCCCGGGCCGCCAGGGAGCGCCTGGTTCCCACGAGTTGAGCGAGACCCCCCTTCCCAGGGCTTCGGCACAACCGGGTTCTCCCCGCCGCCGACGCCCTGGGAAGCGGCATGTCCGGGCCCGAAAATAGGGGGGTGCGGAGCCGTTCCCGGCGCCTGATCCCGGTCATCCCGTGCGGGGCGCGCCGCCCCGCGGCCGCCCTGCCCGCACCCACCGTGCGTGCGGTCCCCGGAGAAGGGTCCCGGCTGCCGGCGCGCGGCGCGCGGAGGTGCTGATGCCGCGGCGCAGGTCCATCGAACGGGCCGGCGTCCCGCGCCGTCCGCCGCTGCCCCGGCCCGGGCGGCCCGCCCCACCCAGCCGCCCGTGATGCCCACCGGGCCCCGCACTCCCCACCCGCGCCCCGCCCCCCCGGGGTGTCACGCCGCCGGAACCCGCCCCCGCCCCGCCCCTGCCTCAACGGCTGCGGCCCGATGCCGGGGGAGGGACGCCGCCGGCATCGGGCCGGGCCGGGTACGGCCGGCCTGTCCGGCAAACAAACGGTGCCGCACATTCCGCAATTCGGTTTCTCCGCAACAGAATTCAATGGAAAAGGCGACGCCGCAGAGTGTTCCGTGACAAGGCGGGCGTGCTTTCTTCCAGCCATCGTTCACGTGCTCTTGAGTGGATCAATTTCCGGACCGAGGGCCTCAGCTGAAACACTCTCAAGCCCTGGTCGAGGCAAGTCGGTTGTGGCGTGAACCCGGCTAGTGTGCTGACGGTGACGGAATTCAGCCACGAGGGGAACTCGACGAGGTGTGGAGGAAAGCAGTGAAAATTCAAGTCCTGGGTCCGTTGAGTGCCGAGGTCAACGGGGGATCGATTGTCCCGACGGCCGGTAAACCGCGGCAGATTCTTTCGCTGCTCGCCCTCTATCCCGGACGGGTGATGCCGGTCCCCACACTCATGGAAGAAATCTGGGGAACCGAGCCACCACAGAGCGCGCTCACCACGTTGCAGACCTACATCCTGCAACTGCGTCGGCGCCTGGGCACCGCGATGGGCCCCGACGCCCCCGGCGCGGCCAAGGAAGTGCTGGCCACCCGGCACGGCGGCTATCTGCTGCAGATATCGCCCGAGAGCGTCGACGTCCACGAGTACGAACGCATGGTCACCGAAGGACGGTCGGCGTTCGAGGCCGGGGACGACGACACCTCGGCCTCTTGTTTCCGCAAGGCGCTGGAACTGTGGCGCGGCCCCGCGCTGGTCGACGTACGGGTCGGACCGATCCTCGGGATCGAGGTCATGCGTCTGGAGGAGAGCCGGCTCGGCACCGTCGAACGCCGGATCGACGCCGATCTGCGGCTGGGAAGGCACTCCGAACTCATCGCGGAGCTCGCCGAACTGACGGCGCGCTACCCACAGCACGAAGGCCTGTACTCGCAGGCCATGGTGGCGCTGTACCGGTCGGGACGGCAGGCATCGGCCCTGGCCATCTACCGCAGGCTGCGCATCCGGCTCATCGAGGAGCTGGGCGTCGAGCCCTCCCCGCAGGTGCAGCGGCTGCACCAGGCCATGCTGGCCGTCGACCCGCAACTGGACGTCGCCGCCGGTGTACGGCGCAGCTCGACCTTCGATCTCTACGCCGCCTGAGACCGGCCGGAGCGGGGGCTCGCGTCGTACTCAGAGACCGTTTTCCACCACCGCTCCCCCCCCGAACCTGCCTGACTCCACGGCGCCGGCGCCGGTGAGTGCCGGGGGAGGGGCCCGCCGGGGAGAACGGCGGGGCCACCGGATCGGCCATGACCAGGCCGGACGCGGCCCCGGGAGGGTGTGGGCAGCGCGGTCGCGGGCCGGGCGGCCGGCGGAACATCGACGGCCCGGCGTCCGCCGGGCCGCCCGCAGTCGCCGGCGCCGAGGACAACGCAGCGCTCCACACCGGCCCTCCCCTCAGTTCCGCGGCCATGCCATGCCATGCCATGCCATGCCATGCCATGCGGTGCAGTGCGGTGCGGTGCGGTGCGGTGCGGTGCGGTCAGGGCGAGGGCCGGGCCGCACAGCCCCCCCTTTTTTCGACCAGCGGGCGGCTCTCCGTCCGTGCCCGGCCGGGCAGGGCGGTGGGTGCACAACGGCCTCCGTGCGGTGAGTTCCCGGACCACTCCACCGCACCGGGGTCTTCTCCATGATCCCACCCCCGGGCCGTGCGGCCGAGCCGGCCGGGGCCGGCCTCCGCCCGTTCTCGAGCGGCCGTTGAGGCCGTCCGGCGATTCTCGAACCCCCGCCCCGGTACGACCAGGGGCGCAGGGAGAGGAGGATGCCATGGCGGACGGACGGTCGGTGCGACTGCACTGTTTCGCACACTCCGAGGGGGGCCTCTCGCTCTTCGACGGCTGGGCCGCGAGCGCCGGACCAGGGGTCGAGGTGCTTCCGGTTCCCCTGCCGGGCGGCCGACGGCGCCGCTGGGAGCCCCGGGCGAGCACCCACGAGGCACTGCTCGCCGACGTGCTGCCCCTGTTCACGGACCCGCACCCCGCCCCGTACGTCCTGTACGGGCACGGTCTTGGTGCCATGGTCGCCTTCACCGTGACGCGCGCCCTGCACGAGGCGGGCCTGCCCGGCCCCGCGCTCCTGGCCGTCGGCGCCTGCCCGCCGCCCCACACACCCTCGCGGCTGCCGGACGCCCGCGCGGCAACGGATGCCGAACTGCTGCACGTCCTGGGCGGTAAGGGCGCCGTGCCGCCCCGCAGCGACGAAGGGATCTGGCTGCGGGCCATGCTGCCGGTGCTCCGCGCCGACCTGGAACTCGCCCAGGCCCTGGAGGAGGCGGCCCGCACGCCTTCCTCCGCGGGACCGCTCACCACTCCCGTACTCGTGGTCGCCTCGCAGGAGAACCCGCTGGCGCCGCCGGCGATCGCCGACGGCTGGCGGCACTGGACCCAGGGGCCCACGTGGCTGCGTACCGTCCCCGGCCGTCACTTCTTCGTCGCCGGCCGTGAACTGCCCAGGCTCCTGGGCCGGGCCTGCCGCGTCACCCGCCGCCTCGTCCGGGAGCAGGTGCCCGCCGGCTGAACCCGCAGCCCCCGGCCCCCCGGCCACCCCGGGCACCGTCACCCGGTGCAGGCGTGCGATGCCTGCGCCCCCCCCGGATCCTGGCCTCGGCACGGCAGTTGACGGCTGACGGGCCCAGCGCGATTCGATCTGCTTTCCGCTCGTTCTTCAGCGGTTTTCATCCGGCCGTCTGAATTCTGTTCGCGTCACCGTCGGCGCAATGTGGGAGAGGTGTTCAGATGTCTGTCGAGTTCGCGGACAGGACGACGCACAAGGTCCAGGTGTCCGCACCCGCCGGTGTGGTCTACGCACTGATTGCCGACGCGGTGAACTGGCCACTCCATTTCGCCCCGAGCATTCATGTGGAACGGCTGGAGTTCGACGGCGAACGGGAGCGGCTGCGGACGTGGTGCGTCATGGACGGCCGGCTGAAGTCGTGGACTTCGTGGCGTTACCTGGATCCGGTGAAACGCTGTGTGGAGTTCCGGCAGGAACTGCCCGCGCCTCCGCTGAGCGCGCTGGGCGGCATCATGAGCGTACGTCCCCAGGGACCGCACAGTTCCGAGATCGAGCTGCTGTACGGCTTCAGCGTCACCGGTGACCTGCCCGACGACGTGGCGTGGGTGGAGCGGGCCGTCGACGTGCACAGCCGCCTCCAGCTCGCCGGCCTGAAGGCTGTCGCCGAGCGCTGGACGCGCCTGGACGAACTGGTCCTGTCCTTCGAGGAATCCGTACACGTCAACGGCCCGGCCGAGCTGGTCTACGACTTCCTCTACCGGGCCGGGGACTGGCCGCAGACGGTGCCGCACGTCACCCGGGCCGACCTCACCGAGGACGTCCCCGGAGTGCAGCGCATGACGATGGAGACGCTGACCGAATACGGCACGCACACCACCAACTCCGTACGGATCTGCTTCCCGCACGCGGAGCGCATCATCTACAAGGAGACCGCGACCCCCACCCTGCTGGAGTCACACACCGGCGAATGGTCCGTCGTCCCCGACGAGCGGGGTGTGACCGTCACCGCACAGCACACCGTCGTACTGCGCGAGGAGAGCATCGCCGCCGAGCTGGGCGAGCACGCGAGCCTGGCACACGCCCGCCGCCATGTGCGCGAGGCACTCGGCCGCAACTGCCGGGTCCTGCTCGCCCTTGCCAAGCAGCATGCGGAGAGCGCCGTCCGCATGCTGTGACAGCGACAGCGACAGCGACAGTGACAGTGACAGTGACGGCGACAGGGGCAGGGGCAGGGGCAGGGACGGCGACAGCCCGGGTCCGGGTCCGGGCCTGGGCCTGGGGAGGCGGGCACCGCCATCGCCGCTCATGGATGGCCCCGGCCGGGCTTGGGCACCGCTGTACACCCGCTTGGGAAATCGGACGCCGAGCGTGTCTGCCATTAGCGTGCTGAGCCGGACCGTTGTGGATATCCGCCGACCAGGAGGCGTCATGGAAGCGAGACAGCGTGGCAGCGCACCCGCATGCCCCGCCCCCCGCCCGGCCCCCGGCCCCGCCCCGCGCTCCGCCCCCCGCCACGCATCTGCCTCCGCGTCGTATCCGCTCCTTCCGCTCCTTCTGTTCCTTCCGTGCCGCCCCCGCCGGGCACGCGCGCGGTCCGTCCGCCCGCCCTGCCCCTGTCCTTTGGTACTGCCCTGCCCTGCCCTGGCCGCGGCCCGCCCCGCCCCGCCCGGCCCCCCGTCCCTGGGCGCTGCCCTGCCCGGGCCACGGCCCGGTACGGCAGAACCGGACGCGCACCGTCCCACACGCCTTCAGGCCCGCACCCGGCGCCTTGCCCACAACCGTGGCGCCACGCTCCCCGCAGGGGCCCGGCGGACGCCGTACCGCAGCTCATCCAGCGCCTGCACAGGAAGCGCCTGCACAGGAGAGGAAGGAGGGGACCGCGCCGGTCACAGCGGACCGCGCGTCCCCGGACCCGCATGACTGTTTCCCGCTCCTGCCACGCGGCGATCTCCGTGGTCGTGGACCCAGGGCCTCCTCCGTACACGGAGGCATGGGACCTCGAGCTGCGCGGACCGCTCGACCCCGCCCTGCTGGAAGACGTCCTGGGCGAGCTCGCCTTCACCGGCCCGGGCCGGCCCCCGTGGCAGCACCGGCTGCTGCGGCACGGCCCCGGCCATCACACGCTCCGCCTCCCGCGGCCGGGCGGCGCCTCGGCGGCGTCCATGGCGTCCGTGGCGTCGGTGGTGGGCCGCATCGCCGATCTGCTCACCGGGCCGCCCTTCACCGGGCGGCCCCCTGCCGGGCCGCCCTCTGGCGACCGCCCGCTCGCCCCTGCCCAGTACGCGGTCCTCACCCGCCCTGCACGCCACCGCTATGAGGCGGTGTTCCTCGAGGCGGCCGCGCCACTGGACGCGGGCACGGTGCGTGCGGCGCTGCGCACCGTCGTGGCCGCCCACCCCCAGCTGCGCGCCCGCCTCGACACGCGGGGCGGCCGGCTGACCGCGCAGGCCGCGACCGCGGGCGACCTCGACCCGTTGACGCTGGGGGAGTTCACCGACGAGGACGGCTTCGCCGCGGCGGTCGCCTCGATCGGACACACCCTCGACGCGGACCGCGGCGTCCAGCTGCGGGCCCTGCTCGCCCGGGACCGCCGTCCGGCGGGGCCGCGGGCCGACCGGCTCGCCGTGATCGTCCATCAACTCGCCGTGGATGCCGCGTCCTGGCAGATCCTCCTCGACGACCTGGCCGCCGCCCTCGCCGCGGCCGCGGCCGGAGTTCCCCCACGGCCCAGGCACGCGCCGGACGGCCTGGCCGGCTGGGCCGGCGAACTGCGGGAACTGGCCCGCGATCCCGACGAGATCCGGCACTGGGCGCTCGTCGCCGACCGCAGGTCCCGGGCGCCCGGCGCCCGCCACTCCGCCTCGGTGACCGGGCCGGGCGAGGCGACCGGCACCGCAGCGGCCCACACATGGCACAGCAGGCCGGAAAAGGCCCGGCACCTCGACCTCGACCTCGACCAGAACCTGACCGGGCGGCTCACCCAGCACCTGGCCCGACGGCTCGCGCTGACCGCCGGCCAGATACTGACCGGCGCGTTCGCCCTGGCCCTGGCCCGCTGGCAACACGCCGACGAGGTCGGCTTCGACGTACGCAGCGACCCCAGGGCGGGCCACCCGGGCCTACGGCGCCACGTGGGCCGGCTCACCGACGTGCACCCCGTCCACCTCACCCCCGACCCCGACCCCGGTCTCGGCCCCCTGGGCCAACTCGCGGCCCTGGCAGGCCCCCTGGCGGCCGGCGCCGGGCAGGCGTCGGGCGGCGCCGGCTTCGGGGCCTGCCGCGAGTGGAGCCCCGATCCGCTGCTGCGCGACACCCTGCGTGAACTGGCCCCCGCCCCGGCCTGCCTCATCCTGCACGGCCCGGACGAACTGCTGCCCGGCTCCGCCCGCCCCGTGCCCGGCAGCGCACCGAGCCGGCCCGCCCACCGCCTCGAGGTACGTGTCCAGGCCGCCGACGGCAGGCTGCACCTCGGCCTGGACTGGGTACCCGACCCGGCCCAGGGCATCACCGACACCTCCGTGGCCGCCCTGGCCGGCCTGCTGCGGGAAGTACTGGGGGAGCTGGCCGACACGGCCACCGCCCCGATCCCGTCCGTCCTGCGCGCCACACCCCAGCAGTCGGCCCTCTACACGGGGGGCGACGCACAGCCCGGCACCGGCCGCCACGTCGAGCAGCTCGTCTGGCTCTGGCACGGCCCCCTCGACACCGGACGCTTCACCGCGGCCTGGCAGTCGGTCCTGGACCGCGAAGCGGTGCTGCGTACCGCCTTCACCGGCGGACTCGAACCGCAGCTCATGGTGCACAGCCGGGTCACTCCCGAGATCACCGTCCGGATCCGGCAGGGCCACGACGACCTGTCCGCCCTCCTGGAGCGCGACCGGCTGCGCGGCTTCGACCTGCGCTGCCCCGGACCGCTGCGCCTCACCCTGCTGGGAACGGAGCAGAACCCGCTCACCACCACCACCGCACCCACCCGGATCGTGCTCACCTACCACCGGGCCCTGCTCGACAGCTGGAGCGCGCACATCCTGCTGCGCGAGTTCTACCGGGCCTATCTCGCGGGCGGCACCCTGCCCGGCGGTGAGCGCCGTCCCGACCTGCGCGACTACACCGCGTGGATCGCGGCCCAGGACCTGGAGCCCGCAGGGGAGTTCTGGGCGCGCTCCGCGCCGCCCGCCGGCGCCGCGTCGCGGCCGGGACGGCCCGCCGCAGCCACCGGCCTGACCGGTGTCGGCCGTTCCCGGCTGCGCCTGGACCCCGCGGAAACCGTTCGCCTCACGCGCTGGGCAGGCACCTGGGGCATCGCCGAGAGCAGCGTGCTGCAGGCCGTCTGGGCGGCGCTGATCCACCGCGCCTCCGGCGCCGGCGGACCGGCCCCGGTCTGTTTCGCGGTGAGCGTCCCGGGACGCGGCATACCGCTCGACGGCGCGGCCCGGATGCTGGGACCGCTGCGCAACTCGCTGCCGATGTCCCTCGAGGTGGACCCGGCGGGAACCTGGCCGGACCTGATGCGGCAACTGCAGGGCCACGCCCTGGACATGGCCGCCTGCGAATGGGTCCCCGCCGACTGGATCCACACCCCGGGCCGGCCGGCGGGGCCGGGCACCGGCCACGCCGAGACCGTCATCGTCTTCGAGGACCCGCCGCACCCGGTGCAGGGCCTGGAGGGCGAACTCGCCGCGCAGGGGATCCGGGCCGAGTTCTCGGGCACCGTACCCGCCCGCTCGGTGCTGCCCCTCGCGCTGCTCGCCCACCACGACAACGCGGGCGCCCTGGTCCTCACGGGGGTGCACGACCGTGACGTGCTCGACGAGGAAGCGGCCGCCGAACTGCTGGTGCAAAGCGCCCTGCTGCTGTGTGAACTCCCCCTGCGGGCAACGGAGTCCACCACCGTCGCGGAGGTGCTGAAGCTCCTTCACGGCAGGGCCGTACCCCCCATGGCGAAGGCTCCCCGGGCCGGCCGGGACACACCGCTGCTCACCCTGCGCGCCGCGGCGAAGGAACAGGCGGGCACCATCTGCCTGGTCCCGCCGCCGGGCTCACCCGCGACCTGCTACGACCTGCTGGCCCACACCTATCCGGGCCCCCAGGAACTGCTGGTGCTCACCGCCGGCGCCGAGGGTGCTCAGCCCGCTCTGGCCGCCCGCACAGCCGGCCGGCCCCTGCTGCTCGGCGGGTTCTTCGCAGCCGGCGCCCTCGCCTGCGACATCGCCGGGCGCATCGCGGCAGACGGCGGCCGGCCGCCGCGCGTGGTCCTCGCCGGCGCCTGTGCGGACGAACAGGAACGGGCCCGCGATCTCGCCCGCGCCCTCCAGGACGCCGCCGCACCGGACACCTGACACCGAGCCCCAGGGACGGATCCGCACACCACAGCACCGGCGTACCCGCGTACTTGATGTACCGGCGTACCGGCGTACCGGGGCGCCGCCGGCACGGCCGCACCGCACCCCGGTGTGCGGGGCGAGCGCCGCGATGCCCCTCGCCGCTCCTGTTCCGTTCTCCGCTCCGGTTCCGTCACTGTTCGAGCACTTCTCTTTCGCAGTCGGTCATCTTGGCTGTGGCACGGGTGCCCTCGCCCGGTCTCTGACGCCGTTCGTGCCGTGGGCCGCAACCATCTGGAGAGTCATGTCCCGTCGTCTTTTCACCTCGGAGTCCGTGACCGAAGGACACCCCGACAAGATCGCCGACCGGATCAGCGACGCGATCCTCGACGAACTGCTGCGTCAGGATCCCGCCTCGCGCGTCGCGGTCGAGACCCTGATCACCACCGGCCAGGTGCACATCGCCGGCGAGGTGACGACCGGCGCGTACGCCGACATCGCCACGATCGTGCGCGAGGCCATCCTCGATATCGGCTACGACTCCTCGGCCAAGGGCTTCGACGGCGCTTCGTGCGGGGTGTCGGTGTCCATCGGCGCGCAGTCGGCGGACATCGCGCAGGGCGTCGACACGGCGTACGAGTCGCGGGTCGAGGGTGCCTCCGGGGAGGAGGCGGGCGACGGGCTGGACCGGCAGGGCGCCGGCGACCAGGGCCTGATGTTCGGCTACGCCTGCGAGGAGACCCCCACCCTGATGCCGCTGCCGATCGACCTGGCCCACCGCCTCTCGCGCCGCCTGGCCCAGGTCCGCAAGGACGGCACCGTCCCCTACCTGCGCCCGGACGGCAAGACCCAGGTCACCATCGAGTACGACGGCGACCGGGCGGTGCGTCTGGACACGGTGGTGGTCTCCTCGCAGCACGCGAGCGGCATCGACCTGGACTCGCTGCTGGCCCCCGACATCCGCGAGTTCGTGGTCGAGCCCGAGCTGCAGGCCCTCCTCGACGACGGCATCAAGCTGGACACCGAGGGCTACCGCCTCCTGGTCAACCCCACCGGCCGCTTCGAGGTCGGCGGCCCGATGGGCGACGCGGGCCTGACCGGCCGCAAGATCATCATCGACACGTACGGCGGCATGGCCCGTCACGGTGGCGGCGCCTTCTCGGGCAAGGACCCCTCCAAGGTGGACCGTTCCGCCGCCTACGCGATGCGCTGGGTCGCCAAGAACGTCGTCGCGGCGGGCCTGGCCTCGCGCTGCGAGGTGCAGGTCGCGTACGCCATCGGCAAGGCCGAGCCGGTCGGTCTGTTCGTCGAGACGTTCGGCACCCACACGGTCGCCGTCTCCGCGATCGAGGACGCCATCGGCGAGGTCTTCGACCTCCGCCCGGCCGCGATCATCCGCGACCTGGACCTGCTGCGCCCGGTCTACTCCCAGACCGCCGCGTACGGCCACTTCGGCCGCGAGCTGCCCGACTTCACCTGGGAACGCACCGACCGCGCCCAGCAGCTCAAGGCAGCCGCGGTCCGCTGAGCCCGGCACCAGGACGGCCCGGCCCGGCGGTCGCGGCCGCCGCTGCGCAACACCGGCGACAAGCGACCCGGCCGGTGCCGTCGACGCCTTCCGCACCGGTTTCCCGGCCGCCGTCAGCCATGGGATGCCTCCGCTGGAGGGCGCAGCCCCGCCGGGATGCGCGCTGTCGCCGGCCTGCTCCAGCCGGAGCGGGCCGGCGTCCCCCTGCTCCAGGAGTTCCAGCGGCTCCGGGAGTTCCAGCCGCACCCCGGGCAGTCCACGGACGCGATGGTCCTGCACCACCCCGAGGCCAGCTACTTCAACGCCGGAGGCCGGCAATGACCACACTGCGCGACATCCTCGACGGGGGCACCCCGTCGTTCTCCTTCGAGTTCTTCCCGCCGAAGACGGCCAGGGGGGAGCGGACGCTGTGGGAGGCGATCCGCCGGATCGAGCCACTGGCACCGGCGTTCGTCTCGGTCACCTACGGGGCCGGCGGCTCCTCCAGGGACCGCACGGTGGAGGTGACCAAACGGATCGCGGCCGAGACGACGCTGCGCCCCGTCGCCCATCTGACCGCGGTCGGCCACTCGGTGGCGGAGCTGCGCCACATCATCGGCCAGTACGCCGACGCCGGCGTCCGGGACGTCCTGGCCCTGCGCGGCGATCCGCCCGGCGACCCGAACGCCCCGTGGATCCCGCACCCCGACGGTTTCGCCCACGCCCATGAACTGGTGCGTCTGGTCAAGGAGTCGGGGCAGCTCAGCGTCGGTGTGGCGGCCTTTCCGGAGCGTCATCCGCGCTCGGCGGACTGGGACAGCGAGATCCGGCACTTCGTCGCCAAGTGCAGGGCGGGCGCCGACTACGCGATCACCCAGATGTTCTTCCGCGTCGAGGACTATCTGCGGCTGCGCGACCGGGTGGCCGCCGCGGGCTGTGACACCCCGATCATCCCGGAGATCATGCCGGCCACCGACATACGCCAGATCGCCCGCTTCGCCGAGCTCAGCGGCGCCGCCTTCCCCGAGGACCTGGCCCACCGCCTGGACGCGGTGCGCGACAACCCCGCGGACGGTCACCGCATCGGCGTCGAGTACGCCACCGCGATGGCCGGGCGGCTCCTTGCCGAAGGCGCCCCCGGGCTGCACTACATCACGCTGAACCGCTCGACGGCGACGCTCGAAATCCACCGCAACGTAACGGACTCAAGGAGTGCACGGCATGCCCTCGCAGCGCAGCGCTGACTTCACCGACTTCAAGGTCGCCGACCTCTCCCTGGCCGTCTTCGGCCGCAAGGAGATCACCCTCGCCGAGCACGAGATGCCCGGCCTGATGTCGATCCGCAGGGAGTACGCCGCGGCGCAGCCCCTCGCGGGCGCCCGGATCACCGGCTCCCTGCACATGACGGTGCAGACCGCCGTCCTCATCGAGACCCTGGTCGCCCTGGGCGCCGAGGTCCGCTGGGCCTCCTGCAACATCTTCTCCACCCAGGACCACGCGGCCGCCGCCGTCGCGGTCGGCCCGAACGGCACGCCCGAGAACCCGCAGGGCGTCCCGGTGTTCGCCTGGAAGGGCGAGAGCCTTCAGGAGTACTGGTGGTGCACCGAGCAGGCCCTCAGCTGGCCCGGGCACACCGGCCCGAACATGATCCTGGACGACGGCGGTGACGCCACTCTCCTGGTCCACAGGGGCGTCGAGTACCACAAGACGGGTGAGCTCCCGGCCGCCGGGAACGAGGAACTGGCCGTGCTGCGGGCCCTGCTGGAGAACAGCTCCCTGGACTGGACCCGGCTCGCTTCGGAGATCCGTGGTGTGACCGAGGAGACCACGACCGGTGTTCACCGTCTGTATGAGATGCACCGTGAGGGCGCGCTGCTGTTCCCGGCGATCAATGTGAACGACGCTGTGACGAAGTCGAAGTTCGACAACAAGTACGGCTGCCGCCACTCTCTGATCGACGGCATCAACCGCGCCACCGACGTCCTCATCGGCGGCAAGACCGCGGTCGTCTTCGGCTACGGCGATGTGGGCAAGGGCTGTGCGGAGTCGCTGCGCGGTCAGGGTGCCCGGGTGATCATCACGGAGATCGACCCGATCTGTGCGCTGCAGGCGGCGATGGACGGTTTCCAGGTGACGACGCTGGACGAGGTCGTCGACAAGGCCGACATCTTCGTCACCACGACGGGCAACAAGGACATCATCATGGCCGGCGACATGGCCAGGATGAAGCACCAGGCGATCGTGGGGAACATCGGTCACTTCGACAACGAGATCGACATGGCGGGCCTGGCGCAGATCCCCGGGATCGTCAAGGACGAGGTCAAGCCGCAGGTGCACACCTGGACGTTCCCCGACGGCAAGGTTCTCATCGTGCTGTCCGAGGGCCGTCTGCTGAACCTGGGCAACGCCACCGGTCACCCCTCCTTCGTGATGTCGAACTCGTTCGCGGACCAGACGCTGGCCCAGATCGAGCTGTTCACCAAGCCCGAGGAGTACCCGACCGACGTGTATGTGCTGCCCAAGCACCTGGACGAGAAGGTCGCCCGCCTCCACCTCGACGCGCTCGGCGTGAAGCTGACGACGCTCCGCCCGGAGCAGGCCGCCTACCTCGGCATCGAGGTCGAGGGCCCCTACAAGCCGGACCAATACCGCTACTGAGCCTCAAGAGCAGGAGGAACCAGATGTACGACACTCCGCAGGAGGACAGCAGACAGCCACAGGACGTGCCCGCCCCGCCGCTCCGCCTCGCCGGCATCGACGAGGACGACACCTGGGAGCCTCACGTCGTACGGGGTATCGACTGACGCCCGACACGACATGGGCCCGAACGCGCCGCCCCCCGAAGCCCCGCGGCACCCCGTCCACCATCCCTCCCCGCCCACCTGGCGCGCTGCACACCCGCTGCAGCGCGCCTCGTCGTTGCCGTGCCCCCGCACAGAGCCGTGCCCCGTACAACGCTGTGCCCCGGACGGGGCGCCGGCGTGCCGAAACAGCACCGTGGTGCGCCACGCCTTCTCGACCGGTCCACGAGTGAACCTTGTCAGTCTCTAGAGGAAACGACGAGCGGAGGTGCGGAGGTGCAGACATGATTCGGATACTGCGTGGCGGCCTGCGGATGACCCGTTACTGCTTGCGGTCTCTGGGGCGGGCCCTGGCGTCCTACGGGGCCATCTACGTCGGTCCCGAGGCGTTGCAGGACCTGGAGCCGCCCCGCTCCGCCGCAGGCACCCCGAGCCGCCTTGCGCGCTACGCCCGGGGAAGGTTCCTGGTGCTGCCGCCGGGGGAGGGAGGGCCGCCGCCCGCACACCCCGAGCGGCTGCGTGAGGACGTTCCGCTGTCCCCGCAGGAACTGCTGCTCGTACGCGAGGTGTGGCCGGCCTACGAACAGCGCGCCCGCCACCGCGGCTGACCCCTGCGGGCCCCGGCGCCGCACGGGCAAAAGGGGGGGGCCGGGTGCAGCAAGCAACTGCTTGCTGCACCCGGCCCCCCTTTTGCCCGTGGCCGGGCACTGACGGCTGTCCGTGGCCGGGCTCAGACGGCGGTGACGGCCATCAGCGGGGTGTGGCCGCCGTCCAGGAACTCCTTCTGGACGGCGGCCGGGCCGAAGCCGCCCCTCTCGATCCGCCCTTCTCGATCCGCCCGTCGGTGAAGGTGCCGGCGACAGCAACGGCGCAGCGGCCTGCGCGGGGCGGGGGCTGTGGGGGCGGCCCCTCACCACTCGATCAGTGCGAAGCTCGCGGCCATGCCGCCGCCGAATCCGGCCAGGAGGATCAGCTCGCCGGGGCGGAAGGCGCCCGCGCGGACGGCCGCGTCCAGGGTGATCGGGATGGAGGCGGCTCCCGTGTTGCCGTAGTGCGTGACCGTGCGGTGCATGGTGGCGCGGGGCAGGGCCAGGTCCGCGAAGACGTCGTCGAGCATGACGCCGTTGGCCTGGTGCGGGACGAAGTGGCTGATGTCCGCGGCCTCGACGCCGGCCTCGTGGAGGAACCCCTTGGTCAGCTGCGGCAGTTGCTCCACGACGAAACGGCGTACCTCCCGCCCGTCCATCGCGAAGTACTGCAGGCCGGCCTCGATGCCGGCCTGGTCCAGGGGCTGCCGGCTGCCGCCCGCGGGCACCTGGATCAGGCCCGAGAGAGCGCCGAAGGTGTGCAGGGCGACGTGCCGCAGGAGGGGGCCGTGGGTGGTCGGTCCCAGGACCATGGCGCCGGCGCCGTCTCCGAACAGCACGACGGTCCTGCGGTCGGCCGGGTTCAGGATGCGCGAGTACACGTCCGCGCCGATGACCAGCGCGTAGCCGCCCCGCCGCAGGATCACGCTGCCGACCGCGGACAGCGCGAACACGGTGCCGGAGCACACCGCGTTGACATCGAACGCCGCTGTGCTGGACGCACCGAGGTTGTGCTGCACATAGGCCGCTGTCGGCGGCTGCGGCCGGTCCGGTGTGGACGTGGCGACCGCGATCATGGACAGTTGCTCGGCGGTGATGCCGGCCGATTCCATCGCGGCACGGGCCGCGGCCGTCGCCAGGTCTGACGTGGCCTGTCCGGCGGCGGCCCAGCGCCGTTCGCGGATCGCGGTCTTGCGGGTGATCCAGGCGTCGTCGACCCCGGCCGGTGCGCCGACCTCGTCGTTCGAGACGATCCTTGGCGGCACGTAGGCGCCTGTGCCGAGGATCCTGATGTCCTTCATGGGGCTGCCGGGGCCGGGGATCGTTGTGCCGTTCATGCGGCTGCCCTCCCCTCAAGTGGTCGGTGAATGGCGGCGTGCGGGGCCGGCGGGCGGGGCGGTGCGGCCGCCCCGCACGCGGGCAGCCGCCAGGGCCGCCCTTCTGCCTGCCGGCCGCCGGGGGATGTTCTAGCGGGTCTGGTAGATGCGTTTGTGGCCGCTGATGCCGGCCAGCCGGAACGGGCCGGTGGTCTGCTCCGGGGTGGCGTGGTCGCCGCCGTCGGTGGGGAACTTCCACTCGTGCAGCTCGCGGTAGCCGGCGTAGTCGACCGGTGTGCGCCGGTCGATCGCCTCATGGTTGGCCTTCGTGCGCAGGTGCTCGCGGTAGCCGGCGACCACGGTCCCGGCGAAGAACTCGGCGACGCTGCCGGAGCCGTAGCTGAGGAAGGCGACGGGCCGGCCGGTCAGGTCGTCCGCCTGGTCGAGCAGTGCGGCCAGGCCCAGGTAGACGGAGGCGGTGTAGCTGTTGCCGATCACGGTGTTGTAGGCGGTGGTCTGTCCCACCGCGCGGGTGATGTCGCCGGTGTCGGTGTCGTAGCCGCAGTAGTTGAGCAGGTGGCGGTGGGCCTTGTAGGCCATCTTGGTGAACGGCTGGTGGTAGCAGAACGCGGCGAATTCCTTGAGGGTGCGGCCGTCCTGTTCCGCGTAGTCCTTCCAGGTGCCTTCCACCGCCTGCAGGTAGGCGCCGATGGACTCCTGCCCGTCGACCAGGGCGGCGTCGCGGTAGTTGGGCCGCCAGAAGTCCATGACGTCGGCGGTGAACAGGCCGGAGGGATCCTCGATGCGTACCAGCGCGGGGTCGGTGGCGACCAGCATGGCCACCGCCGCCGCTCCCTGGGTGGCCTCGCCGGGGCTCTCCAGTTCGTACTTGGAGACGTCGCTCGCGATCACCAGGACCTGCTGGGCCGGGTCGCGCCGTACCAGGCCGATGGCGAACTGCAGGGCGGCGGTGGCGCCGTAGCAGGCCTGTTTCAGTTCGACGACGCGGGTGGCCGACCCCAGTCCGATCAGTGAATGGACGTACACGCCGGCTGCTTTCGCCTGGTCGATCGAGGACTCCGTGGCGAAGACGACCGTACGGATCCGGTCGGTGCCGTGCCGGGCGATGATCGGCGCGGCCGCTGCGGCGGCGAGGGTCACGATGTCCTCGTCGGCGGCGGGCACGCTCATCGATTCCTGGCCGATGCCGACGTGGTATTTGCCGATCTCGGTGCCGTTGTGGTCGGCCAGTGCCGTGTGCGGCAGGACGAACTCGCCTGTCGCGAACGACAGGTCGTGGATTCCGATGGATATGGACATGCCTCAGACACCAACCTTTGCGGTCTTGTTGTCGCGTTCCAGCTGGACGTGCGCGCGCATGAGTTCACCCGGGTTGGTCTGCGCGGCGAGCAGGGAGAGCTCACCGCACAGCACGGTGGCCGCGGCGAGGACGGCGAGCCGGCGGGCGTTCTCGCCGGGTTCGCGGTCGGCCTTGCAGCCGAGCCGGGTCAGGTTCGTCTCCACGAAGCCCAGGCCCTTGCCGTTGCCGACGGAGCCGACGATCAGGTTGGGCAGCGTGCAGGCGAAGTAGAGGTCGCCGTCGCGGTCCTCGGCCATGACGACGCCCTGCGAGCCTTCGATGATGTTGGCCGCGTCCTGGCCGGTCGCCAGGTAGAACGCGAGCAGCATGTTCGCGTAGTGGGCGTTCGCCGAGCGGATGCCGCCGGCGAGGAGGGTCCCCAGGAGGTTCTTGCGGATGTTCAGCTCGACGACCTTCGCGGCCGTCGTGTGCAGGACGCCGGACACCACCTCACGCGGTACGAGGAGTTCGGTGACGACGTTCTTGCCGCGCCCCAGGATGCCGTTGATGGCGGTGGCCTTCTTGTCCGTGCAGTAGTTGCCGGAGATCGACCCGTAGGAGATGCCCGGGACGGTCTGCAGCAGGTGCGCCAGGAGTGCGTCGGAGGCGAGGGTTGCCATGTTGTGGCCGGAGGCGTCGCCGGTGGAGAACTCGAAGCGGATGAACAGCAGGTGGGCGTTGATCTCGTGCCGGATGCCGATCAGCTCGGCGAACCGGCTGCAGCCGCGCACCACTTCGCGCAGTTCCTCGATGCGCGCCTGGACGGTCCGCGCGGCGGTGAGCGCGGTCAGTGCGTCGGTCGCCTCCACGAGCACCGAGCGCGTCATCCGCTCGTCGACGAGAGTGGCGACGATGCCCTTCTCCGCCAGCCGGGAGACCTTCGCACCGCGGCCCACCGAGGGCCACAGCGGCGACTCGTAGGTGGCCAGCGGTACATGGGTCTCGGTGGTGGCGACGTTCCCCGAGATGCGCAGGGGGCCCACCCACCTCATGGGGATCTGGGCGATCGCGTGGGCTTCGGTCATCGTGTGCTTCCCGTCATCTCGTGGAGGGCGTCGGTGGAGCTGGAGCGCTGGGCGAGCCGCCGGGTGTCGATGCCCCGGTCGGTGCAGAAGGACCGCAGGGGGCCGTGGATCAGCAGATCGCAGCGTGTGAGGTCGGCGGGGGTGCGGGCGCCGAGCATGGTCTGCAGGGCCGTCAGCTGGTCGAGCCAGGCGGAGATCTGTGTGACCAGCGCCTGCACGCCGCCCTCCAGCAGGGTGCGCAGGAATCCCCCCGAGGAGCCGACCGCGGCGGCGCCCAGGGCCAGGGCGCGGGCGACGTCGAGCGGGGTGCGGACGCCGCCGGAGGCCAGCAGGGGGAAGCCGGTGTCCTGCGCGTCCAGCAGGCAGGCGGCCGTGGACTGCCCCCAGTCGTGCAGGTAGGCGTAGTCGGCGCGTTCACGCCGGCCGTTCTCGATGCGGGCGAAGTCCGTGCCGCCCCGGCCGCTGACGTCGGCGACCGCCACGCCCAGGCCGGGCAGCGCCAGGACCGTCTGCCGGCTCAGCCCGTTGCCGACCTCCTTGACGATCACGGGGACGTCGACGGCCGCCGCGATGCGCTCGATCTGCGGCGCCCAGGACGCGAAGGACCGGTCGCCCTCCGGCATGGGCGTTTCCTGCGCCGTGTTGAGATGGATCTGCAGGGCGTTGGCCCGGATCAGGTCGATCGCGCGTCGTGCGTTGTCGACCGACGCCGTCGCGTTGACGTTCGCCATGACGAACCCGTCCGGGTTCTCCTCGCGCAGCACACCGAAGGTGTCCGCGCACGAGGGGTCCTTGAAGTAGGCGTGCATGGAGCCCGACGCGAGGGCGAGACCGGTCTCGCGGGCGGCGATGGCCAGATCCCGGTTGATGCCACCGGTCTTGACGCTGCCGCCGGTCATCGCGTTGATGTAGAGCGGCGCCTGCCAGCTGATGCCGGCGAAGACCGTCGCCAAAGACACCTCCGGCCGGTCGATGCCGGCCAGGGCGTGGTGGACGAACGACACCTCGTCGAACTGGTTGCGTCCGCTGTGCGCGTGCTGCTGCTCCATGGCGAGCCGGACGTGGTCGTCCTTGCGCTGAGCGCTGCTCATTTCTCGGTCCCTTCCAGGGCGGGAGCGACGGGCAGGGGCAGCACCCCGGCCGCGGCCCACCGTCGCCGTACGTGTGCGATGTCGTGCCGGGCACCGGCGTCCAGCAGGGCGATGCCGCAGTCGCCGCCGCCCGCCCCGGAGGGTTTGGCCGCGCCGCCGGCGGCCTCGGCGACGTCGCACAGCGCCGTCAGCTCGGGTGTGAAGATGCCGAGGCCGACCTCGTCGTCCAGGCGGGCCAGTTCCTGGCGGGCCCGCCGGATCTGGTGCAGCAGGCCCTGGCCGTCACCGGCCTCAAGCGCGGTGACCGCGGCGCGGACGATGTCGGTGGTGGTTTCCACGAACTTCTGGTGCGAGGGGCTGCCCCGCCAGGTCCGCCGGTGCAGGCCGGCCACCAGGGACGCGGTGGAGGCCGGGTTTCCGGTCCAGCCGACCTCCAGGCAAAGGCCGTTCGGCGGCGGCAGCCGGCGCACCGCGAAACCCGGCCAGGGGGTGCGCAGTGCCTCCTGGATGCCGTGGCGGCGGGCCAGGTTGAGGACGAAGGCCCGGTCGGGCGCCTGATAGGCGATCCAGCCGCCCCAGGTGCCGGCGGCGAGATCACCGCCGGAGCCCTTGGCGTCGAGGCGGGCCGACGCGAGCAGGGCGAGACGGAACCGGGCCTCACGCGACAGCCGCAGTCCGCAGTACGACGCCACCGCGGCGACCGTCGCCACGGTCACCGCGCCGCTGGAGCCCAGGCCGTACTTCCTGCCGTTCTCGTGCAGCATGCTGGTGACCGACACGTTCAACGGGGGCACGGGCAGGCCGCGTTCGGCCAGCAGGGCGCCCACGGTCTCCACCGCGGCCACCACATGGGCTGCCCCGGTGCCGCCCCCGGTCAGCCGGCCGTCCTGCCACTGCCGGTGCACCGCCCGGGCGGCGAGGTCGGAGGAGATCAGCACACCGGCCACCTCGCCGGCGGACACGGTGACGGTGAGATACCGGTCGACCGCCACCAGGACCGCCGGGTTTCCGGGCTCGACCACCGCGTACTCGCCGGCGACGAACAGCTTGCCCGGCGCCCGGGCGACGACGCTCCGGCGGGAGGTCATCGTCCGTCCCGGGCCAGCAGACGGGCGCCTGGGCCCGGCCCGGCGATGTGCACCGAGCCGCCCGGGACGGCGCCGCGCACGGCCGCGGCCACCCGCCCGGCATCCGTGCGCCGGCACAGCACCTTGACGTTCGGACCGGCGTCCATGGTCGCGTAGGCCCCGATGCCGTCCCGCCTGAGCTGCAGCACACTGTCCAGGACGGTGAGGGAGGCCGGCGCCAGATACCGCACGGCGGGGCGCGCCGCCAGCATCGTCGCGTGCATGCCGAGCGCGTTGCGCTCCGCGACCTCCCCGACGGCGTCCAGGTCACCGCGCCGCAGCGCGGCCCGCATGTCGGCCAGGTCGTCCGTGCTGGACCGGGCCCACGGCTCGTACAGCGGCGACGTGTCGAGGGTCCGGCGCATCGCCTCACGGCTGGACACCGCCTTGGGGCCCGCGTCCAGGACCGCGATGACCAGCGCCGGGTCGAGTCCGGCGGTGTGCACCGGTTCGGCGTACGAACTCAGGTCCGCCTGTGCGGCCGTGCCGCCGCTGTGGCCCGCATGCCAGAGGGCGAAGGCGCCGAAGACCGACCGCGACGCGGACCCCGATCCGCGCCGGGCCAGCCGGGAGAGCGCGGTGGCGTCCTGTTCGAGCCCGTACGCGGCGGCGGCGGCGACGGCGAGGGCGGCGAACCCGCTGGCGGAGGAGGCGAGTCCGGCCCCGGTGGGGACGGTGTTCTCGGTGTCCACGACGGCCCGGTGGGCTGTTCCCGACCGCTCCCGCACCAGCTCCAGGAACGCGATGACGCGCCGCTTGGCCTCACCCGTCGCGGGCCGGCCGTTGAGCGTGACCCTGTCGTGCTCCGCCGCGGGGGCGAGGCGGACGCGGGTGGTCGTGGGGAAGATGTCCAGGGTCATCGACAGGCTGTCGGTCCGGGGCAGGAACAGCTCCTCGTCCCGCTTGCCCCAGTACTTGACCAACGCGATGTTCGGGTGCGCGACGGCGGTGGCGGCTGGCCCGCCCGGCACGTGCGGTCCTGCAGGCTGTTCAGTGCGCATGGCGGGGGAGCCTCCTCAGCGGTACGGCCCACGTCTGGACGGCGCCCGCGTCGTGCAAGTGGCGGGCGACCTCCCTGGCCTGCTCGGGCTGGGTGAGCGCGAGGACGCAGCCGCCCAGGCCACCCCCGGTGATCTTGGCCCCGAGGCTGCCCGCCCGGAGCGCGGCCTGGACCATCGCGTCGATCCCCGCGGTGCTGAGGCCGGCCGCCCGGAGCAGTTCGTGATAGCCGGTGAGCCGTGCGCCGAACTCCGCCGCTTCGCCCTCCGCCAGGGCCTGCCGGGCCTCTTCGGTGAGCTGCGTGGCGCGGCGCAGGAACCGCTCCCGCACTCCCGCCCCGCGCCCGAACCCGGCACGCAGCAGTGCGACCGCTTCCTTGGTGCTGCCCGCGGTGCCGCTGTCCGCGATGAGGAACAAGCCGTCGCAGCCGACGGCCAGTTCCTGTGCCCTGCCCGCATGGAACAGCAGCGGGGCCCGCGCGCCGACGGCCATGGCGTCGACGCCGCTGGCCCGGCCGTGCGTCATGTTCTCGGCCGTCTGCACCAGGTCGAACACCGTGCTGTCGGCCAGTTCACGGCCGAAGAGGTCGGCCAGGGCGAGAACGATCGCCCGCGAGTTCGCGGCGCTGGAGCCGAGCCCGCGGCCGGGCGGGACGGCACCGTCGAGGATCACGTCCAGGTGCGGCCTGCCCGGCACGCCCATGCGCTCCATGAAGGCCGCGGCCAGTTGCTGCAGACCCTCGGAGGCCTGCGTCACCACCGCCCGGGAGGCGGAACCGGTCATGGTGAACGACAAGCCGCCCTGGGCGCCGCCGGTGTGGGAAGACCATCCGGCGCTCGCCGTGGCCGTGAGCTGCTCGATCGGCAGAGCGAGCGCCGGAGCCCCGTACACGACCGCGTGCTCGCCCAGCAGGATGGCCTTGGCATGGGCGCGACCGATGCCGACCGAGCGAGCCCGATGGTTTTCAAAAACCCCCTCCACTGAGGCCGGTAGAGTCAACGCACTCAGCTCCCCTTGTCGTTTCCGTATGCGAGACGGTGTCTTCGAATGCTGTGGAACAGCAGAAAAAAATGCGGGCGGGAATCCCCGGACGTCACCGGGTGGCGGACCGGCGCCGTACAGCGATTTGTGCGAGTTCGTCGATGTCGAACTCGGAGCGGCAGTTCGGTGCGCCGTAGCGGGTGATTTTTCCGCGGCTCACCCACTTGCGGATCGTCGCTTCGGAGACCCCCACGGCGAGTGCGGCCACATTCGTGGGAACAAGCCGGTGGTGCGGTGGTTTCCTCATGCGCCGGCATCCGTTCGCTGCCGCTCCATGAGCTGCCGCAGCGCCAGCCATTCGTGCGTTTCCCATGAATGCCCTGCCGAGCACTCGATGCTTCCGTTGCCCGGCTTCCCGGAGTTCCCCGGCCCGGCGCTGATCGTCCCGCCGCAGTGGTCCACGACGCATCGCCGGATCAGCCGGTGAAGACCGCCGGGGTCGGGGTCTATCGTGCCGCGCACGTCGGCGACCAGGCTTGCTGTCTCGCGTGCGAAGTCGCCGGCCGGAGGCTGGCGGGCGAGCCACTGCAGATGCTGTGCCAGAAACCGGGCCAGCTGCGGAACGGAGCGGGCCGGTGCGGTGACGCCGAGCTTTTCCACCACGACGTCCGACCAGGACTCCAGAGTGGCGAGGATGTTGTACCGGGCATCGAGCACCGAGATGTTCAGGTGATCCTGTCTGCGGCTTCCCGACACCCGGGTGGGATTGGTCCGCCGGCGGGCCGGCGACACATGGTGCAGACACTCCTGGTGAAGAGCGGGCAGTGCGCGCAGATTGCGTTCCGCCTGGCTGATGCAGGCGGCGCAGAGAACGAACCCGGTGACGGCGTGGCTCTCACCGGTGTGATTTCCGGGGCACGGGTGAACCATCGGCGGATCTCCTTCATGAGGCGGCTCGCCCTCCGCAACCGGTGATACTTCGCAGGGGTGTTCCGTATCGGCTGCGGCATTTGCTGCCGGACCGGTTGTCCCGGGTGAAGACCACTGCACGACGAGCGCCGGCAGCCGAATGGCCGGGTCGGTCCGGTGACGCTTTTCCACGAACGTAACCACCGGTTCTGGAGTCCCGATACAGCCCCGTTCGCGGCCCGGCGGAGGTCACCTGCCCGCCGCCCGACCGACCGTCGGTCCGCCCGCCCGCCGCCCGTCCGCCCGTCGGTCCGCCCGTCGGTCCGCCCGTCGGTCCGCCCGTCCGGCCGCCGCCGGACTCCGGCCGCCGATTCCCGTAGCCGGTCCTCGAGCCGATCTCCATCCGGGGCCGAGCGGTGGTTGAGCGCCTGCCCCGACGGTGGCGGAGGAAGGAGGCGCTGTGGACGGTACGCATGGAGGCGAACGCTCAGTGAGCGTCGGACTCACCGCAGGGCCGCCGGTGACGGCGGCCGATGAGTATGCCCTGTACGACCCGATTACATTCGGCGATCCGGACATCCGGGGATCCGCCCAGCCCAACGGGGGCGAAACGGCGGCACATCTGGAGGTCTGCCTCGTCGGCGCCGGACCGCGCGGCCTTTCCGTACTGGAACGGCTCTGCGCGCAGGAACGGAAGTCGCCCCGCTGGGACACCGTCACCGTGCACGTCGTCGACCCGGACCCGCCGGGCTCGGGACGGGTGTGGCGCCCCACACAGTCCCGGCACCTGCTGATGAACACCGTGTCCTGCCAGGTCACGGTCTACACCGACGCCAGCGTCCGCATCGACGGACCGCTGGAGGAGGGACCGAGCCTGTACGAGTGGGCCAAGGCCCTGGTCTCGCACACCCTGGAGACCGCACCCCAGGCCGGCTACGACGGCCAGATCCTCGCCGAGGCACGCCGCCTGGGCCCCGACTCCTACCCCACCCGCGCCCTCTACGGCTGCTATCTGACCTGGGCGTTCCAGCGGGTCCTCGCCAACGCCGCCGCACACGTGACGGTGCGCACCCACCCCGTACGGGCCGTCGCCCTCCACGACGACGGTGCCACGGGCGGACAGCCGGCAGCGCAGACCGTCGTCCTGGAGGACGGCACCCGGCTGACCGGCCTGTCCGCGG
Source organism: Streptomyces sp. NPDC093544 (assembly GCF_040683495.1). Lineage (NCBI taxonomy): Bacteria > Bacillati > Actinomycetota > Actinomycetes > Kitasatosporales > Streptomycetaceae > Streptomyces > Streptomyces sp. NPDC093544. The sequence continues at coordinate 29,115 of NZ_JBFBEA010000052.1, forward strand.
TCGTCCTCGCACAGGGCCATGTACCGGCCCAGCTCTCCGGCACCGAAAGGGAACTGACCCGGTACGCCGGACGCAACGGGCTGACCTACCTGCCCCCGTCCAACCCGGCCGACGCGGACCTGTCGGGCATCCGGCCCGGCGAGCACGTGCTGCTGCGCGGACTCGGGCTCAACTTCTTCGACTACCTGGCCCTGTTCACCCACGGCAGGGGCGGCGTCTTCACCCGCGCCGCCGGCCGCCTGCGCTACCGGCCCTCGGGCCGCGAACCGCGCCTGTACGCCGGCTCCCGGCGCGGCGTGCCCTACCAGGCACGCGGCGAGAACGAGAAGGGCGCCCACGGCCGCTACTACCCCCGGCTCCTGACCGCCGGCTACATCGCGGCGCTGCGCGCCCAGGCCCCCGACCGCGGAGCCATCGACTTCGCCGCCGACCTGTGGCCACTCGTCTCCAAGGAGGTGTGCAGCGTCCACTACGCGACCCTGCTCGCGGCACGCGGTGAACTCCCCGCCCGCATCGAGGAGTTCACCGAGGCCTACCTGGAAGCCGAACCGGGACCGGAGGAGGACGTGCTCCTGGAGGCGGCCGGCATCCACGCCGCCGAGCGCTGGGACTGGAAGCGCGTCCAGCGCCCCTACGGCGACCGTGTCTTCCCAGACCAGGCCGCCTTCCGCGGCTGGCTGCGCGGCCACCTCGACGACGACGTCCGCCTGGCCCGCCAGGGCAACGTCAGCGGACCGGTCAAGGCCGCCCTCGACGTCCTGCGGGACCTGCGCAACGAGCTGCGGCTCGCCGTCGACCACGCCGGCCTGACCGCCGCGTCCCACCGCGACGACCTCGACGGCTGGTACACACCGCTCAACGCCTATCTGTCCATCGGCCCCCCGGCGTCCCGCATCGAGGAGATGGCCGCCCTCATCGACGCGGGCATCCTCGAGGTGACCGGGCCCGGCCTGCGCGTCGACGCCGACCCGCACGACCCGCTCGGCCCCTGCTTCACCGCCACGTCCAGCGCGATACCGGACGTGCGGGTGCGGGCCACCGTCCTCATCGAGGCCCGCCTGCCCGAGATCGACCTCAAGCGCACCGCGGACCCGCTGATGAACCAGCTGCTGCGCACCGGGCAGTGCCACCCCTACCGCATTCCCGCCGCCGGCACCCCCGGCGGCGGTACCGGCCATGAGACAGGCGGCCTCGCCGTGACCGAACGTCCCTACCACGTGATCGACGTCCGGGGCCTGCCGCATCCGCGGCGCTTCGCCTACGGGGTGCCCACCGAGTCCGTGCACTGGGTGACCGCCGCCGGCATCAGGCCCGGCGTCGGCTCGGTCACCCTCGAGGACTCCGACGCCATCGCGGCGGCGGTCCTCGCCCTGCCCGAACTGCCCTGTCCCGTAGCGCAGTCGGACACTGAGGGCGAGGTCGAGCGCATGACCTCCGTGCACGCAGCCGCATCCGCATCCTCATCCTCATCCGCCACCACCCTGTCCGCCCACCTGGACGCGGGGCTGCTCTCCCCGGTCCGGGCGGGCACCCCCGTCGAGGCCGCCGTCGGCGACAGCGCCTGGCTGCAGGCGATGCTCGACGCGGAGGCGGCCCTGGCCCGCGCCCAGGCCCGCTGCGGCACGGTCCCCGCACAGGCGGCCGCGGCCATCACCGCCGCCGCCCGCGCGGACCTGCTCGACGTACGCGAACTGGCGCTGGCCGCGCGGGAGACCGCGAACCCGGTCGTGGGCCTGGTCAAGGCGCTGACCGCGGTGGTCGCGGAACGCTCCCCCCAGGCCGCCGAGTACGTGCACCGCGGCTCGACCAGCCAGGACGTCTTCGACACCGGCGCGATGCTGGTGGCCCAGCGCGCGCTGCGCCTGATCGTCGCCGATCTGCGGGCCGTGGCCCAGGCGCTGGCCGGCCTCGCCGCCACGCACCGGGACACCGTGATGGCGGGCCGCACCCTTGCCCTGCACGCCGTGCCCACCACCTTCGGGCTCAAGGCGGCCGGGTGGCGCGGACTCGTCCTGGACGCCGTCGAGCGCCTGGAGCGGGTCGCCGACGGCGGACTCCCGGTGGCGCTCGGCGGCGCGGCCGGCACCCTGGCCGGCTATCTGCAGTACGCGGGCCGGGACGCGGACCCCGCGGCCCTGCTCGACGGACTCAGCGCCGCGTTCGCCGACGAGACGGGCCTGGCCGCCCCCCTGCTGCCCTGGCACGCCCTGCGCACCCCCGTCGCCGACCTGGGGGCCGCGCTCGCCCACACCACCGGCGCCCTCGGCAAGATCGCCGCGGATGTGCTGGTCCTCACCCGTACCGAGGTCGCCGAGGTGGCCGAGGGCGCGGTCGCCGGGCGGGGCGCCTCCTCGGCGATGCCGCACAAGCGCAACCCCGTGCTCGCCACCCTGATCCGCTCCGCCGCCCTCCAAGTGCCCGCGCTGGCCACCGTACTGATGCAGTGTCTGCCCACCGAGGACGAGCGCTCGGCCGGCATGTGGCACGCGGAGTGGCAGCCGCTGCGCGAGGCCCTGCGGCTCACCGGCGGCGCCGCGCACACGGCCGTCGAACTCGCCCGGGGACTCACCGTCGACCCGGAACGGATGCGCGCCAACCTCCGGGCGACCGGCGGACAGCTCGTCTCCGAGCGGGTCTCGGCCGTCCTGGCACCGCGCATCGGCAAGACGGCCGCCAGGGAACTGCTGGCGCAGGCCTCGCTGCTCGCCTCCCGCACGGGCCTGCCGCTGGCCGACGTACTGGCCGAACTCCCGCAGCTGGCCGGCGTGCTGAGCCGCGAGGAGGCGGCCGGCCTGCTCGACCCGGCCACCTACACGGGCGTCGCCGGCCCACTGGTGGACCGGGCACTCACCCCACCGGGGCACGCGCAGCCCCCGGCGTCCTGAGCCTGATCCCCAGGGTCCGGGCCTGCCCGGCGGCGGTTGCCGGCCCTGACTGTGGTTCCGCTACTCGACCAGGCACCTCATCGGCTCGGCCTGGCTCGCAGTCGTCACCGTCGGGGAACCCGAGGCGGTCCGGGCCCGGCACCCAGGCCCCGCCGGCCCCGGGTGCCGGGGGAGGGGGTGCCCCTATGACTTTGGTCAAGGGGTGATCGGGGTTGGTGGTTGGTAGAAAGTGCCGTCGCGGAGCATCGCGAAGAGCACGTCGGCTCGC